>NZ_JBVJYM010000026.1:0-111902 GCF_055600495.1 Streptomyces sp. NPDC038213 | reverse complement strand
CGCTCAAACGAGCCGAGCATCGCAACGGGACACCACCCGCACCTGACACCGTCACCATCACTCGGCAGGACAGAACTTAAGTCACCAACATTGGGACTAGCCCGGAGGAGGACAAGGACGCCCTACCGCCGCGCCCCCGCCTCCACCAGCAGCCCGACCGTCTCCGGGTACGGGCCCGCCCGAGCCCAGTCCAGCGGGGAGCGGCCGGTGCCCAGGTCCTCGCGGAGGTTCGGGTCGGCGCCGTGGGCGAGGAGGGCGCGGACGGCGTCGGCATGGCCCCAACAGGCCGCCGCACACAGGGGGGTGCCCTCGGTACCGCGCCCGCTCTCGGTGTCGGGGGCGGCCCCGGCGGCGAGCAGGACGCGGACGGTCTCCGCCGACCCCTGCACGGAAGCCGCGTACAAGGGGGTCGTGCCCTCGGTGTCGGCCGCCTCCGGGTGCGCCCCGGCCCGCAGCAGCGCACGCACGCGGGAGGCGCGGCCGAACGTCGCGGCGTCGACGAGCGCGCGGGTCAGCTTCTTCTGCCGTCTACGGTTCATGGCAGCGCAGGGTAGTCGGCGACCGGGAGCCGGCGCGCCCGCCCCGTGTCGTAGGCTCCGCGGCATGGCTATGAGCACGGCGCTGTGGTCCTTCGCCCTGGTGGTGGGCCTCCTCACCCTGACCCCCGGGCTGGACACCGCCCTGGTCCTGCGCACCTCCGCGCTCGGGCGGCGCAGGCGGGCCTGGGGGGGTCGTCCTCGGGATCCAGACCGGCATCCTCGCCTGGGGCGCGCTCACCTCCCTCGGCGTGACGGCCCTGCTGACGGCCTCCGAACTCGCGTACACGGCACTGCGGTGGGCCGGGGCCGCGTACCTGGTGTGGATGGGCGCGAAGATGCTGCGCGACACCTTCCGCCGCACGCCGGAACCGGGCGGCCCCGCCCAGGATTCCGCCCCGGAGACCCCCCTCGGCCCGCACGCCCTCGCGGACTCCTTCGCCCGCGGCTGGCAGCAGGGCGCGCTCACGAACCTGCTCAACCCCAAGGTCGGCGCGTTCTACGTGGCCGTACTGCCCCAGTTCATCCCGGCCGACGCGAACCACTTCACCACCGGCATGGCCCTCGCCTCCCTGCACGCCCTCCTCGGCGTGCTCTGGTCGGCCGTCCTCATCGGCTTCGCCCGCCTGCTGCACGGCTGGCTCCGCACGGCGGGGGCCCGCCGCCTCCTCGACCGGATCACGGGCACGGTCATCGCCGGCCTGGGCATCCGCCTGGCCCTCGGCGACTGACCCGCCGGGGCGGCAGCGGGCGTCGGCCCGCCCGAATAATCGGTGGAGGAACGGCGGCCCCCGCAGCTAGCGTGCCGTCTGACCACCTCGCCTGACGAAGGATCCGCCGTTGTACCTCGTGTGAGACACCCCGAGCGCTGAACCGTCGCGCGCCACGGCCACCGGCCGACCGGCAGCTTCCCGCTGCCTGCCGCCCGCCCGTCCGTGTGCCGCGCCCCTTCCTGCTGCGTTCTTCTCACACGAAACCGGTGTACCTCCGTGCTCGAAACCTGGGCCGTCGTGCCCACCCGCCTGCCCCTCGTCCGCCGCCGCTGCCCCGCGTGCGGATCCGAGCGCTTCCGGGCCCACGGGAAATTCCGCGTCAACGCCCACCACAAACTGCTCGACGTCTGGCTCCTCGTGCTGTGCACGGGGTGCGGGGACACGGCGAAGCTGAGCGTCCTGGAACGGGCCCACGTCCGCTCCATCCCGCCCGCGCTGCTCGACCGGGCGCACGCCAACGACCCCTCTCTGGCAGCCGAGTTGCTCCAGGACCCCACGGTACGGCGCCGCAACCGCATCGCCCTCGACTGGGCGGGCGCCTGGCGCCTCGAAACCGAAGTCGCTCCCGCTACCGCTACCGATTCCGCGCCCGCTACCGCTGCCGGGGTCCACGAGGCGACGGAGGTCTTGGTCCGCTTCACGGCCCGCATCCCCGTCCGGCCGGTGCGGCTCATCGCCGAGGGCTTCGGCCTCCCGCGGGCCGAGGTGGAGCGGCTGCTCGGGGAGGGCCGGATCGTGTCGGCCGTACGGCTCGACGGCCGCCTCTCCGACGACTTCACCTTCCTCCTGAAGCGCTGAGCGCCCCTGACCCCGTCCCTGCCCCGTCGTGGAGCCGGCCCCCGTCCCGGTTCCGGGACGGGGTCAGTCCGGCGGCGGCGCGGCGTAGCAGCGTACGGACACCCGCTGCCCCGGCCCCCACTCCTGCTCCACCGTGCCCAGCAGCCGCCAGCCCAGCCGTTCGTACAGCGCCGCTGCGGCGGTATCGGTGGCCACCACGTCGAGTACGGGGTGCAGCCCGCGGGCCCGCGCCTCCTCCGTCACCCGCGCCATGAGCAGCGCCCCGATCCCGTGCCCGCGGGCCGAGGGGGAGACGAACAGCCGGCCGACCACCCCGACCGCCTCCGTGTCCGCCCCCGCCGAGGCGCTCCACAGGGCAGGGGAGACCTCGTCCGGACCGCTGCGGCACAGGCCCACGTGCCCGGCGATGCGGCCGTCGAGCTCCGCCACCCAGGAGCCGAGCTGTGCGGGCGGCGACAGCCAAGTGGGGGGTGCAGAAGGCCAGTTGACGGGATAGCCGTCACGCTCGTGGACCTCCGCGAGGACGCGCACGCACGCGCCGAGGTCGGCCGCCGACCGCTCCCGGACGGATACGGACGCCCCGCTCACCGGAAGTCCTGTCACCGCGCCGCAGCCGCCCACGGCCGGTGCCCCGGACCCGTCGGGTGGGTGCCCGTGACCGCCATGACCACCGAGTACAGGCTGGTCTCCGCCGTGATGAAGAGGCGGTTGCGCTTGGCCCCGCCCCAGGAGATGTCGGAGACGCACTCGGGGACGTCCAGGCGTCCGAGCAGCGTGCCGTCCGGGTCGTAGCAGTGCACGCCGTCCTCCATCGCCGCCGCCCACAGCCGGCCGCCGTCGTCGAAGCGGAGGTTGTCGAAGCGGGAGTCGGGGCGCGGGCCGCCCGCGTTGCCGGCGGTCGCGAAGACCTCGCCCTCGGAGAGGGTGGTGCCGCCCGGGCCGCCGTCCTCCCGCACGTCGAAGACGCGGATGAACCCCGCCCGGGTGTCGGACACGTACAGCTGCCGCTCGTCGGGGGAGAAGACCAGCCCGTTCGGAGCGCCGAAGCAGTCGGCGACCATGCGGACCTCCCCGCTCACCGGGTCGATCCGGTAGACGTTGTTCGCCCCGATCTCGCCCTCCGCGCGGTAGCCCTCGTAGTCGCTGTTGATCCCGAAGTCCGGGTCCGAGAACCATACCGATCCGTCCGACTTGACCGTCGCGTCGTTCGGGCTGTTGAGCCGCTTGCCCTGCCAGCGGTCGGCGAGCACCGTGACCGAGCCGTCGTGCTCGGTGCGCGTCACCCGGCGGTTGCCCTGCTCACAGGTGATCAGACGGCCTTCGCGGTCGAGGGTGTTGCCGTTGGTGTGCCCGGCGGAGCGGCGGAAGACCGAGACCGATCCGGTCTCCTCGTCCCAGCGCAGCATCCGGTCGTTCGGGATGTCGCTCCAGACCAGCTGCCGCCACGCGGGCAGGTACACCGGCCCCTCCGCCCAGCGGCAGCCGGTGTACAGCACCTCGAGCGCGGCGTCGCCGTTCATGCACCGCCCGGTGCGGAACCGGTCGTCAAACATCTCGTACAGCAAGATCCCGTCCTCCCCATCTGCACTCACATGAACAACCTTCGGCTTGATCATGAGATTGCCGCATGAGATATGGTCTCCACAAGAAGAATCCGAACGGAGAGTTGTGGATCGCATCGACCGCCTGCTGCTGGCACAGCTCCAGCAGGACGCCACCCAGTCCTACGCCGCCCTCGCCGAGACCGTCGGCCTGTCCGCCGGCGCCACCCACGAGCGCGTACGCAAACTCCGCGCGAACGGCGTCATCCGGCGCACCGTCGCCGACGTGGACCCGGCCGCGGTCGGCAGCGCCGTCCTCGCGTACGTGATGGTCGACTCGACGGCGTGGATGGGGGATTCGGCAGCCGAGTTCGCGGCCCTGCCCGAGATCCTGGAGGCGCACGTCATCGCAGGCAGCGCCTCGGTCCTCGTCAAGGTCCGCACGGCAACCACCGAACAGCTCCAGGACGTCCTGCGCCGCCTCTACGCCATCGAGGGCGTCAGCGGCACCCAGGCCACGGTGGTCCTGGAAACCTTCTTCGAACGCCCGGTGGACCCGGCGGCGTTCACGAAGCCGGAGGCGTAGAAAGGGGCGCGGACCGGATCGACTCCCGCACGGACCGGAACACCCGGAACACCGCGGCATCGGGCCCCGAGGCCGTAAGGGCCACCGGTCCCTCGGGGGTCATGACCACCAGGCGGTAGTACCGGTACACGGGGATCGCGGGATCCGGCAGCGACACCCGGCTGTGCAGCACGGCGGCGGGCCCGGCCGGCAGGTCGACCACCTCCCGCTTCCAGTCGCTGTGGTACTCGCCGTAGTTGGCCATGCCCACCCCCTCGAGGGCGTCCATGGCGGCAAGGGGCGTGGCGGCCCGCACCCCGGGAGTCGCCAGGTGTGCGGCGAACAGCACACGGTCCTCCCCCGCACCCACCTCCAGCTCGCACTTCTCCTCGAAGGCGACCGTCCGCAGCCGAAAGTCCCCGTCCTTGGCCTTCCACCCGGCCCCGAGCTGGAACACAACGGGCACGGCGCAGGGCGACCCGCCGCCGACGGTCTCCGATGAACGTCCGCCCCCAGAACACCCTGACACCGCCACAGCACCGAGCAGCAGGGCGCCCGCCGCCACCCGGCCCCGGCCACCGGCACTCCGCTGCCATCCGGCCCCTGCTGCCATCTCCTGCCCCCTGTCCGCTGCCCTCGCTGATCGTACGGCGATCACCCGCATCTTCTGACGGGCCCTGCCCTCATACGCACACCAGCGGCCCCGGCATAATGCCGGGGCCGCTGCCTCCAGGAGGATCCCCTTGTTCACGTCAACGCGCCCCCGCACCGCGGTCATAGCCACCGCGATCGCGCTGGCCGCCGGATACACCCTCGCCGGCACTCCGGCCCGCGCCGACGAAGCAGTACGGCTGAGCACGGCCGATGCGGTCACCTACCCGGGCGGTCACTGGGGCCCCGCGCCCCGACTCGAATCCGGCTCCCTCAAGGGCACCCTGATCTACGCGTACTCCACCAAGCCGCTCGACGGCTCCGGAGCCGGTGTCGCGCAGGTGGCGTCCGTCATCTCGGCCGATCCCGACGAGTGCGAACCCGTGGCAGGGGCCGCTCAGGTCTACGCCTGCGACGTGCTCGGCAACACCACCTACCCGGGCCAGCACTGGCTCGTGAACAAGGGCGTTGCCGACCTCAGCACGGTCCACGTCGGCTACGCCTACGTTCCCCGAGGGGGAGACATCGCGGCCGGCGTCAAGGCCGCCCGGACCGCGTCGACCACGCCGAAGGGCGACACGCACGGCGCTGCCAAGATGACGGTGAAGACGCTCGCCCACGCGGCGCGCAACTCCGTCGCCTACAGCCTCCCGCACGTGCCCGCAGGGCGGACGGTGGTGCAGAAGCTGACCCTCCGCGCCCAGGACAGGGGTGCGCTGTCCCTGTACTTCGGCCTCGGCGCAGGACAGCCCTCCTGGCGGCCGGCCGACATCCGGATGAGCGCGGTGAAGACGAGCGCCGGCGTGACCTGCGAGGTCAACTCCGGCCAGGTCGTCGGCCGCGTCTACAACATGACCTGCCGGGCGCCCGAGGGCGTGCACACGGTCGAGTACGCGATCACCGTGCCCGCCGGCTTCCCCACGTGGACGCTGGAGGCGCGCACCTCCTACGACATCTACACGGGCGGCACCCCCGACGAGGCCCTGGTCAGCTCCGAGGGCACGTTCACGGTCGGTACCGGCCCCCGCCACGACCGCCACGGCCTCCTCGCCCGGGACTCCAAGGGCGTCCTGGTGCGGTACGACGGCACCGGCAGTGCGGCCAAGCCCTTCGCGGTCCCGGGTGCGATCGGGAGCGGCTGGAACACCTACACGGCCGTCACCCGCCTGGAGCCCCTGGCCGAGGACCTCGCCTACGCCGCCGGAACCCGCCTTCCCGGCCGTGGTGACACCGTCGGCCGGGACGCCTCCGGGACGCTGTGGCTCCACTCCCGCGTAGCCGGGACGGGCAAGTCCTTCGCGCCCCGCACGAAGGTGGGCGGCGGCTGGAACACGTACTCCCTCATCGCCGGCGCGGGTGACCTGAACACCGACAGGAAGTCCGACCTCCTCGGCCGGGACAAGACGGGTGTGCTGTGGCTGCACCAGGGCACGGGGAACCCGGCCGCGCCCTTCGCCAAGCGCGTGAAGATCGGCGCCGGCTGGGGCGTCTTCAACTCCCTCAACGGCGGTGCAGACCTCACCGGCGACCGCAAGCCCGATCTGCTGGCGCGGGACGCCGCCGGGGTGCTGTGGCTGTACAAGGGGACCGGCAGTGCTGCGGCGCCGTTCGCTCCGAAGGTGCGGGTCGGGGCGGGCTGGGGGGCCTTCGGGCAGTTGTCCGTCGCCGGTGACCTCACCGGCGACGGCAGGGCCGACGCGGTGGCGCGGGACGCGTACGGGGTGCTGTGGCTGTACAAGGGCACGGGCAAGGCCTCGGCCCCGTTCGCGGTCCGGACGAGGATCGGTGCGGGCTGGAACATTTACAACACGATCCTCTGATGGCCGTGCGCTCCGGCACGTCCGGGGCCTGAACAGGCCGGAGCCGCCGCGGCCCCGCTCCCCACTCGGTGTGGGGGCGGGGCCGCGGCGGCTCGGTGGTTTCCGGAGGGTCCGGTGGTCCGGGTGGGTCAGCCGATGGTGAGGAAGGTGTGCCAGTCGTCCTCGTCGCGGCCGCTCGCGTCGCCGAGCCAGGCGGTGGTGCCGCCGCGCATCAGGAACTGGTGGCCGATGTTGCTGACCGCCCAGATGTCCGGGATGCCGTCGCCGCTGGCGTCGGGGGTGCCGAGGATCTTCGGGGTGGCGGCGCGGCCCCAGCCCGTGGTGCCGTACGTGAGGTCCTTGGCGTCCGCGGAGGCCGCGGCGGAGCCGAGGGAGGCCAGGTCGACGCCGCCGGCAGCGCCGGGTTTGCCCCTGCGCAGGGCGAGGCCGCGGTTGGGGTCGTTGTCGTCGCGGAAGATCAGGTCGGGGACCTGGTCCCCGCTGATGTCGCGGACGCCGACGATGTCCCGCTTCAGCCAGGCCGTGGCCGACAGCCGCCGGGACTCGGTGAACGAGCCGCCGGTGTAGCCGGTGAAGGCCCAGAAGGCGTCGCCGATGCGGGCGAAGGCGTCGGGCAGGCCGTCGCCCGTCACGTCCTCGGTGGTGACCAGCGAGTCGAGGGTGCCCATGTCGGGGGAGCCGGCCGGCAGCAGGACCTCCATGCGGCGGGCGATGTCGAAGCGGCCCGCCCCGTCGCCCGGGTACACGTACAGCTTGCCGTCGGGCATCCGGGCGACCAGGTCGGTGATGCCGTCGCCGGGGAACCAGTCCACGGAGTGGCTGATCAGGACCGGCCGGCCGTTCTGCGTCTTCCAGTAGCCCGCCGGGGCCGGCTTGTCGCCGTCGACCGCGCCGGGCATCCAGGCGTCGGTGTCGCCGTTCGGCTCGGAGTTGTACGTGCGCAGGTTGCCGTTCGCGTCCACCGCGAGGATGTCGGGGTAGCCGTCGCCGGTGACGTCGCCCGGCTTGTCGAGGCCGGCGCGGGGGCGGACGTAGAAGAGGTACTCGGTCGGCGCGGAGATGTTGCCGGCCTTGCTGACCGTACGGACGTACAGGACGTTCGGGCCCGCGGAGTCCACCTTGAGCTTGATGGAGGCGAGGGCCAGGCCTGCGTCCCAGACCCAGGTCTTCTGGTCGTACGTCGGGCGGTTCAGGCTCCACTGGTACTCGCGGATGTCCTCCGTCCTGGCTCCGTTGCCGAGGACCTCGATCCACTGGTCGGGGGTGCCGGCGGGGGCCGAGCTCCACACCGCGCCGTCGGGGCCGGGCGCGGGGAAGTGCGCGGAGCGGACGGCGGGGGCGGGCGGGGCGGTGTGGTCCACGGTGAGGGTGCACCAGCCGCCGCCCCCGGAGTCGAGGGGGCCGCTGCCCTGGGACCACGAGCCGTCCCAGTCGGTGGTGCGGGAGAGCCAGTAGTACTTGCGGCCCGAGGTGAACTTGTCCCAGGGCAGCTGCTTGGTGACCACGCCCTCGCTGTTGGGCCAGAGCCACTCGTTCCAGATGTTCTGGCCGCTCGCGGCGTCCCAGATCTCGATCTGGACCTGCTTGAGGTTGCCGTCCTGGTCGGTGCCCTTGACCTGGAAGGTCAGGTCGGTCTTGCCGATGCTGGTGCCGTTGCCGCTGGTCAGGCAGGCGCCTCCGGGGGAGGTGCTCATGTTCGCGGCGACCGGAATGTCCGGGATCTTGTTGTATTCGATCTCGATGTACGGGGCGGTCTCGCCGTTGGCGATGAACTTCTTCCAGTAGTACGGGTCGGACTCGTTCGGCGCCTTGAAGCCGAGGGAGAGCGCGCCCCAGCGGCCGTTGGCGGCCTCGGTGACCAGGCCCTTGATGTCGGGCGCGATCCAGTTGTCCGGGCACGAGCTGTTGTAGCCGTACGCGGCGTCCTCGCTGGCGACCTTCTTGCCCCAGTACGTGCTGGTGTTGTTCCAGGTGCTGGAGGAGGAGATGAACGGGGTGGAGTACACGTCCATGACCCGCTTGCTGCAGGACCAGGCGTACGTCTGGAGGGCGCGGACCCGGGCGGACTTGATGCCGGCGCCGTGCAGCTCCGAGCCGAAGGAGAAGTTGAAGATGGCGCGGGAGGTGCCGCCGGTCGTGGACTCGTAGCCGACGCGGGCCTCGTTGGTGCCGGAGGCGTTGAAGTTCTGGCCGTTGTAGAAGCTGCTGTTCCCGGACGTCTTGTACAGGTGCGTCCAGGAGTGCTTGTGGCCCTTGAACGACGGGTCGATGAAGACCGGGTACGCGGTGCCGGGGGCGTCCAGCAGGGCGCGGTCGGGGCGCAGGGCGAGCCTGCCGCCCGTGAGCGCCGCCTTCGCGACGGCCGTACGGGCGCCCTCGGCGCCCTTCAGGCCGGGCAGGGCGAGGGTCGGGTGCCGGCGGGCGGCGGCGGAGGGCGCGGCCGGGGCCGGGCGCTCGCCCGCGGTGGCGGCGACCTTGCCGCTGGAGTCCCACATCAGGGGCGAGGCCGCGCCCGCCACCTCCTTGCCCTTGGCGTCGCGGGCGCTGAGCGCGCCGGAGACCTTGTCGAGGCGGAACTTCAGGGTCGGGGAGGCCAGCCGGTAGTTCAGCTCGCGCAGCAGCGGGTCGGCGGCGGCCTTGCGGTCCTTGACCACGAGGAGGTGCGAGTAGCCGCCGTCCTGGGCGGTCATGACCAGGTCGATGCCGGGCCGCACCTCCTCGTAGAGGGCGCGCGGGCCGTCGACGACGGGCTCGGGCAGGGCGCCGGGCCAGGACACCGTCATGGTGTGGCCGTCGACGGTGAGGCTGACCAGGGGGCTTTCCGCGGGGGCGGGGGCCGCGGGAACTGCCGTGCGGACGGTGCGCGAGGCGCGCTGGCCGGTGCCGGCCGCGGGGGCGCCGGTCTTGCTCGCGCCCGCGAACAGCAGGCGCCCGTTCACGGCCTTGGGCGCGTACCCGCCCTCGACCCGCGCCAGGTCGGTGTCGATCGGCTTCCACGCGGAGCCGACCCGGGCGCGGACCGTGCTGCTGTGGACCGTGGCCTTGAGGCGGCCGGAGGGCTGGGCCCAGACGGTCATGTTCTCGGTGCGGTCCGCGGTGACCTCCACCGCCTTGCCGGTCTTCTTCGCCCGGCGGATCGCCTCGGGTGCGCCGAGGGGCCCTGTGCTCCCGACCCCGGGTGCGGCATCGGCCTTCGGGGACCCCACGGGGTCTTCGGGTCCGGAGAGCCGGACCCCCACCGGTACGGCCACCGCGACGGCCAGGAGGGCGGCCAGGGCCCCCGCTGCACGGCGGCGGCGCGGCCGGGCCGCCTCCTGCGGGCGTGCCCCACCCGCCGCAACCTCCTGTGTGGGCACTGCCGTTGCCGGACTCTCGTCCACGGACTCACTCGCAGCCACGCTTGCTTTTCTCCCCCCTCGGGCGGCGCTTCGCCGCCTTCGGTAAATCGCGTTCGCGGTCTGTGGGCGGGGTGTTCCGAATCTGATTCCGGTTCTCCTACCGCCAACCGCTTCCGCGCGTAAATGTGCGAGGTGAGCATGGACCACGCAGCGTGATTCGTCATCTGCCCAGCACCCTTTCAGAGGGTCAATTTGTCGCTGAGTGCCGGAATTTACCGTTATTCGATCACGGTAAGTGATCAGAGTCACAGAGTGCCGCCGCCTATGGCTTTTCGGACCACGCTGCCCTAAGAATCAGCTGGCAATTTGTCATTTCCCTGCCATGTGCGCTCCGGTTGAAACGGCGGCGCCGGCAGAGCGTGGGGGTTCTCATGTCGCCGTTCTCGGCGCATCAATTCCGCCTGCCCGGAAACGGGAAGGCATCAGCCGGGAGCGGCCGCACGGCCCGGCACCGGCGTACGGCACGTCAGACCGGAGTCGCGCTCTCGGCGCTGCTCGTCGCCACCCTGCTGCCGAACCAGGCACTGGCCGCCTCTCCCGGCGACCGCAGCGGCGTCGTCCTGCCCGGTCTCCAGCAGGACATGCAGGCCAAGCTCGACGAGGTCGAGGCGGCGAAGCTCGCCGGCTGGTCCGGCGCCCCGGCCCAGCCGCCCGCCGAGTACGAGCCCGCCAAGACCGCGCCCCCGGCCGGCGGCAGCGCCGCCGTCGCGCTCACCGCGTCCACCGGCGACACCCTCGTCCAGGCCGGCTCCCTGCCCGTCAGCATCGGCAAGGCCACGCCCACCGAGGCCGAGCCGGCCCCGCCGGCCCCCACCGGGACCTGGTCCGTCGCCGTCGAGACCCGCACGGCCACCGAGGCCGCCGCCGTCGACGGCGCCATCATCACGGTCACCCCGCCCGCCCAGGGCTCCACCCCGGTCGACGTCCAGCTCGACTACGAGAAGTTCGAGGACCTCTACGGCACCGAGTGGTCCACCCGGCTGGAGCTCAAGCAGCTCCCCGAGTGCTTCCTGACCACCCCGGAGCTCCCCGAGTGCACCGAGGCACAGGACGTGCCCAGCACCAACGACCCGAGCACCGGCACCGTCCGCGCCACCATCGACCCCGCCACCGCCCCCGCGCAGGGCATGTCCGCGATGTCCGGCGGCAGCCCCGTCGTCCTCGCGGCCTCCGACGGCGCCTCCGGCGCGGGCGGCACGTACAAGGCCACCTCCCTCTCCCCGTCCGGCACCTGGTCGGCCGGCGGCAGCGGCGGCGGCTTCTCCTGGACGTACCCGCTGAGCGTGCCCGCCCCGCCCGCCGGCCCCGCGCCGAAGGTCACCCTCGGCTACTCCTCGCAGTCCGTGGACGACAAGACCTCCGCCGCCAACGGGCAGGCCTCCTGGATCGGCGACGGCTGGGACTACCACCCCGGCTACATCGAGCGGCGCTACCGCTCCTGCGAGGACGACCGCAAGGCCGTGCCCTCCAAGCCGAACAACGACAACGCCACCGACAAGAAGAAGTCGGACCTCTGCTGGGCCGGCGACAACGTGGTCATGTCCCTCGGCGGCGCCACCACCGAGCTCGTCCGCGACTCCGCCACCGGCCGCTGGATCCCCGCCAACGACGACGGCGCCAAGGTCGAGCGCAAGACCGACGCCTCCGTCGCCAACGGCGCCAAGGACGGCGAGTACTGGGTGGTCACCACCCGCGACGGTACCCGCTACCACTTCGGCCGCCACGACGTCGACGGCGCCGGCTCCCGCGCCGTCACCGACTCCGTCTTCACCGCGCCCGTCTTCGGCAACCACGCCGGCGAGCCCTGCCACCAGAGCGCCTACGCGAACTCCTCCTGCACCCAGGGCTGGCGCTGGAACCTCGACTACGTCGAGGACGTCCACGGCAACGCCATGGTCGTCGACTGGGCCCGCGAGACCAACCACTACGCCAAGAACGGCAAGTTCAAGGAGAAGGTCCCCTACATCCGCGGCGGCTACCCGAAGGCGATCTCCTACGGCCTGCGTGCCGGCGACCTCGGCGGGGCCCCCGCCGGAAAGGTCGAGTTCACCGTCGCCGAGCGCTGCGTCAAGGAGGGCTCCTCGCAGTGCTCCGACGCCGACTTCGAGTCGACGAACTACGAGAAGAAGCAGCCCTGGTGGGACACCCCCTCCACGCTGCACTGCAAGGCCTCCGCGACCAACTGCTACGTCTCGGCGCCCACCTTCTGGTCCCGCAAGCGCCTGACCGCCGTCACCACCTACGGCCAGCGCACCGAGGGCTCCACCGCCCTCTCCCTCGTGGACCGCTGGTCCTTGGCCCAGTCCTTCCCCAAGCAGCGCACCGACACCCACCCGCCCCTGTGGCTGGAGTCCGTCACGCGCACCGGCTACGGCACCGCCAAGGACGAGGCCGGCAACCAGCTGAGCACCACCCTCCCGCCGGTGTCCTTCCTGGCCAACGTCCAGGACATGCCCAACCGCGTCGCCAAGAGCGCGACCGACGCCACCCCCGACTTCGACCGCCTGCGCGTCGAGACCGTCCGCACCGAGACCGGCGGCGAGCTGCGGGTCGCCTACTCCGCGCCCTGCGCGGTGGGCACCACCCACCCCAAGCCGGAGGAGAACACCACCCGCTGCCACCCGGTCCACTGGTCGCCCGACGCGGACCTGGACAAGCCGCCGCTGGAGTGGTTCAACAAGTACGTCGTCGACAGCGTCACCGAGAAGGACCGCGTCGCCCGCCAGCCCGACACCACCACCTCGTACGAGTACGAGGGCGGCGCCGCCTGGGCCAAGAACGACGACGAGTTCACCAAGCCCGAGCTGCGCACCTACAGCGAGTGGCGCGGGTACGCCAGCGTGCTGGTCAAGAAGGGCCTGACCACCACCCCGGCCGGAGCCCCCGACGCCACCGAGCAGTCCCAGACCCGTACCCGCTACTTCCGCGGCATGTCCGGTGACGCCGGCCGCGCCACCGTCACCGTCAAGGACTCCACCGGCACCGAGACCCTCGGCGAGGACCTGCCCCAGTACCAGGGCCAGGCCGCCGAGACGATCACCTACACCAAGGCCGGCGGCGCCGTCTCCTCCCGCACCCTGGCCTGGCCCTACAGCCAGAAGACCGGCTCCCGGCCCCGCGACGGCACCACCCCGCTCGAAGCCCACCGCACCGGCTCCTCCCGCACGGACTCCATCCAGTCCATCAGCGGCGGAACCTCCCGCACGGTCCGCACCAGGACGACCGTCGACACCGAGCACGGCCTGCCCCAGACCGTCCAGACCGAGGCCGTCGTACCCAACGGCACCGGCGGCTGGACCACCACCGAGCAGACCTGCACCACCACCACGTACGTCCACAACACCGACAAGAACCTCGTCGGCCTGCCCCAGCGGATCCGCTCCACCGCGGGCGACTGCGCCCAGAGCGCCACCGGCACCCTGCTGAGCGACACCCGCACCTCGTACGACGCACTCAATGCCTTCGGCACCGCGCCCGTACGCGGCCTCCCCCGCCAGACCGACACCCACGACGGCGCCGGCACCGGCTGGATCACCACCTCGCAGGTGGAGTACGACGCCCTCGGCCGCCAGGCCAAGACCTACGACGCCGCGGGCAACGCCACCACCATCGCGTTCAGCCCGCCCACCGGCGCCGCGTTCAACGTCACCACCACCAACCCCCTCGGCCACACCAGCACCGTCAAGGCCGACCCCGCGCGCGGCACGATCCTCCAGGTCACCGACGCCAACGACCGCAAGCTCACCACCGCGTACGACAACCTGGGCCGCGCCGCGTCCATCTGGACCACTGCGCAGAACCCGGCCTCCGACAAGGCCGCCTACACCTTCGAGTACCGGCTCTCCGAGCACCAGCCGCCGGCCGTCACCACCCGCACCCTGCGCGACAGCGGCACCTACGAGGACTCCGTCACCCTCTACGACGGACTCCTGCGCCCCCGCCAGACCCAGACCGAGGCCCTCGGCGGCGGCCGTCTCGTCACCGACACCCTCCACAACGCCAACGGCACCGTCCGCCAGGCCAACCACCCGTACCACGCCGAGGGCGAGCCGGGCACGGACATCTTCGTCCCCGAGACCGTCTTCCAGATCCCGCGCTCCACCGAGACCGCGTACGACGGACAGGGCCGCCCCGTCCGGGTCACCACCCTCCACGAGGACGACCCGAAGGACTCCGTCACCAGCAAGTACGAGGGCGACTGGACCCTCACCCGCACGGCCATGTCCGCCGACGGCACCACCCCCCTCAAGGGCAGCCGGGCCGCCAAGACCTGGACCGACGCACTCGGCCGCACCACCCTCAACCAGCAGTACACGGCCACCGACCTGACCACCTGGTCCAACACCCGCTACGCCTACGACGTCCGCGGCAACCTCACCGAGGTCAAGGACGCCAACAACAACGCCTGGACCTACACCCACGACGCCCGCGGCCGCATGACCGCGTCCTCCGACCCCGACGCCGGCACCGCCTCCTTCGGCTACAACAACCTCGACCAGCAGGTCTGGGCCGCCGACGCCGAGAACCGCAAGACCTTCGTCTACTACGACAAGCTCGGCCGCAAGACCTCCACCGTCGAGGACGACTGGAACGGCACCCTGCTGGCCACCTGGACCTACGACACCCTGCCCGGCGCCAAGGGCATGCCCGTGGCCGCCACCCGGCACACCGGCTCCCTCGCCGTCACCGACGAGGTCACCGGCTACGACGCCGAGTACCGGCCCACCGGCAGCAAGACCACCATCCCGGACACCGCCGCCACCAAGGGCCTCTCCGGCACCTACACCTACGGCACCACCTACACCGCCACCGGCAAGGTCCAGACCCGCACCCTGCCCGCCACCCCCGGCGGCCTCGCCGCCGAACGGCTCGTCACCCGCCACGACGCCAACGGGATGCCCGTCACCCTGTCCGGCCTCGGCTGGTACACCGCGGACACCGTCTACAGCCCGACCGGCCAGGTGCTGCGCACCGCCTCGGGCAAGGCCCCGCAGCGGGTGTGGACCACCAACTTCTACGACCGCAACACCGGCCGCGTCACCCAGGCGCTCACCGACCGCGAAACCCCCGGCGACCACCGGGTCTCCGCCCTCTCGTACACGTACGACGTGGCCGGCAACCCGACCTCGGTCACCGACACCCGCCCCGGCGGATCCGTCGACCGGCAGTGCTTCGCCTACGACGCCCGGGGCCAGCTCACCGAGGCCTGGACCGGCCGCACCTCCGCGTGCGCCGGACCCTCCCTCGCCGAGGTCACCGCCGGCCCCGACGGAGACGGCTACTGGCAGTCGTACCGCTTCGACGCGATCGGCAACCGCACCAAGCTGATCGAGCACGACCTCGTCAACGCGGCCCTCGACGACGAGACCGTCTACACCCACGGCGTGCAGGCCGCCGGCGGCGCCCAGCCTCCGGTCATCACCCAGCCGCACACCATGGCCACCGCCGACAAGACCACCCGCGAGACCAACTCGACGGTCACCTCCCGGTCGACGTACGCCTACGACAGGGCGGGCAACACCACCCGCCGCACCATCGGCGGAGACACCCAGAACCTGGTGTGGGACCGCCGCAACAAGCTGGTCTCCGCCACCAGCCCCGGCATCGGGGCCGTCGCCGTCAGCGGTATGAACGGCAAGTGCCTCGACGTCGACGGCGGCCGGTCCGCGGACGGCACCGCCGTCCAGATCTGGACCTGCAACGAGACCAAGGCCCAGCAGTGGCGCCTCACCGGCGACACCCTGCGGTCCCTCGGCAAGTGCCTCAGCAACGAGGGCGGCAACGCCCGCCTGATGGCCTGCGACGGCAGCGCCAAGCAGAAGTTCGTCTTCCGCCCCGGCGACAAGACCCTCTACAACGCCGCCTCCAACGGCTGCATCGACATCTCCGGCGGCAACACCACCGACGGCGCCGACCTGCTGGTCTACCAGTGCGCCGGCGGCCCCAACCAGCAGTGGAGCTTCGGCGACACCACCACCTACATCTACGACGCGGCGGGCAACCGCCTGATCGAGGAGACGGGCAGCGCCCGCACCCTCTACCTCGGCGAGTCCGAGATCACCGTCAACAAGGCCGGCCAGGCCATCGACGCCCAGCGCTACTACGGCTCCCCGGGCGCCCCGACCACCGTCCGCCGCACCTTCGGCAACGCCGGCGGCCACCACCTGTCCCTCCTCGTCAGCGACCACCACAACACGGCCACCGTCGCCATCGAGCAGGGCCCCAACCAGTGGGTCCACCGCCGCAAGTCCGACGTCTACGGCAACCCGCGCGGCGCCCAGCCGTCCTGGTGGCCCGGCAGCCGGACCTTCCTCGGCACCGGCATCGAGGACCAGAGCACCGGCCTCACCCACATCGGCGCCCGCGAGTACGACTCGGGCACCGGCCGCTTCCTCTCCGTCGACCCGGTCATCGACATCACCGACCCGCTCCAGATGAACGGGTACACCTACGCCAACGGCAACCCGGTCTCCCTCGCGGACCCGGACGGCCTCAAGCCGATCATCACCGCCGACGGCAACGACTCCGCGTACCTCAAGGCGAACGACGCCTGGTGGTCCGGCGGCCCCGGCGGCTGGACGTACAACGACCGCGACACGAAGGTCACCGAAACCCTCACCACCCGCACCACGGTCACGGTGGTCAACAGCTACGGCGGCCGCAAGGCCGGCTCCAGCTACACCAAGACGGAGGAGCACCGCACCTGCATGCGCGGCGGGTGCGGCAAGTGGAAGCCGGGCAAGGCCAAGCGCCTGACCTCGGAGCAGATCCACTTCACCCTGGACGCGGGCGGCTTCGTTCCCGGCCTCGGCGCCGCCTCCGACGTCCTCAACGGAGTGGTCTACGCCTTCGAGGGAAACTGGAAGGAAGCGGGCTGGAGCCTGGTCGCACTCGTCCCGATCGCAGGAGACGCGGCAGCGGCCAAGCGCAAGGGCGGCAAACTGTGGGACTGGATCACGGGCAAGAGCCCCACGGCCTGTCCGACCAAGAAGAACAACAGCTTCGTCCCCGGTACGAAGGTCCAGCTCGCCGACGGCAGTACCAAGCCGATCGAGGAGTTGAAGAACGGCGACGAGGTACTGGCCACCGACCCCGAAACGGGTGAAACCTCGGCCCAGCCCGTCGTGGCCGTGATCTTCACGGCCGACGACAAGGCCTACGCCGACGTCTCCGTCGCGACCCCGCAGGGCGTCAAGACCATCACGACGACGGCGGAGCACCCCTTCTGGTCCGAATCGCAGCAGAAGTGGCTCAGCGCGGCCGACCTCAAGGCGGGCAGCACCCTCCGCACCGACGAGGGCACCCCCGCAAAGGTCACCGCCGTCCGCAAGTACACGACCCGCGCGGAGACGTACAACCTCACCGTTGCGAAGCTCCACACCTACTACGTCCTGGCAGGCGACACGCCGGTCCTGGTCCACAACAGCGGCAGGCCCGGCCCGGACGAGATCCACCTGTGGCGCGGTGTCACGGACAACGAGCTCGCAGACATCCAGGAGAACCGCACCTGGCACAGCCCGCAGGGCGTCAAGTACTTCTCCTTCACGGAGAGGGGTGCGGCTGAGTACTCGCGCAGGGCGTACGCTTCCTACCCTCAGGAGGGCCCCTACACCATGATCCGCACGACGGTGAAGGTCTCGGACCTCCCTGAAGGCGCCCGTATGGCCTACACGGCCGACGTGATCGACGGCGGCGTAGCCCTCAACAACGATGAGCTGAAGATCCTCGGGAGGCCTTCGATCATGACCGGTATGAGCATCAACATGGGCTGCTGATGCAGTACGTAGTAGCGGCCGCCACGGAACGTGCCGTGGCGGCCTGTCGGGAAGCGCTTGGCGGCCTGACCCGTGTCGAGTTCAGGGTCGGATCGGTCCCCGAGACCGGCTGGGACTGCGATGCCGCCGTCCTGAACTTCCCGCTCGCTCACGACCGCTACGGCGGCACCCCGAGCGTTGGCATCGCGCAGGCACTCCGGAACACCCGGGAGGACGGAGCCCCGGGCATCATCCTGGCGACACCCCCCCTCGCCGCCGCCCTGCCGACGGGTGGCGAGGACCGCGGCGCAGGTGAAACGGATGCAGGGGAGTACGTAGCCCGCGCTCTTGCCCTGTGTGTGGCCGAACTACGCAGGAGCCAACCGGAGTCCGGCGAGACCGCGAGAGTCCTCGTCCACTTGGAAGGTGCGGCCTTCGACCGCCGGGACCTCGCACCGGTGCTCGCAGCCATGAAGGATTTCATGTCCGCACCGGACCCCGACTAGCACCACCAGGCGAAAGCGGCCCCACTGGGAATTCCCGGTGGGGCCGCTGCTGTACGTCTGCCTAAGAGGGCCAGAGCGGGTCACGTAGAGGGGTTGGAAGTGGCGGGGGGAGAGCGTGTTCGTGAGCCTGCGGTACCGCGTTGTGTGTCCCGAGTGCGCTGGGGAGGCGGAGTGTCTGGGGGTGCAGGCTCTGGTGGGTGGCGGGTTGCGCTGGGACGAGGAGTGGAGTTGCGGGGGCTGCGGGTTTGGGGCGGCCGTGTGCGGGGGTGAGGTGTCAGCGGAGGTGCGGGCGCTGCTGCTCGCCGGGTCGGGTTCGGGCGCCGGAGCGGCAGGGGGCGGCTCCGGCCGCGGGCCGGTCACGTTGCGGGTGGATCCGTCCGCCCGGCCTGCTGCCGTGATGCGGGTGCTGCGGGCCGGGCTGGGGCTCGGGATGGCTGAAGCCCGTGCCGTGTCGGGCGAGGTGGTTGCGGACCGGTACGTCGGGACCCTGCCCGAGGTCGAGTTCCTGGCGCGCCGGCTGCGGGAGGCGGGGATCGACGCGGTTGCGGCCGGGTGAGGGGGGTGGGGAGTGTCCCACCCGGACTCGGCGTCTGGACGGATCGTCACAGGGGCCGGCGGTCGGCCGCCAGTAGTGCGCCAACAGGGGTTGCAGGGGCGCCGGTTGGTGGCTCGTACGGGGGGCTAACCCGGCCAGGACGTCACTGGTGTCACAAGGGCAACTCTGACACCATTTCGGGCGAGATAAACGGAGTGTTGGGTGATGGCCAGTGATTTCGGCTGTCGTCCCCGTCATCGTCCGTTGTCCCGACAACCCCGTTACCCGTACCCCCGTCTCCGCCCGGCAGCAGTCGTGCGGAGGGAATCCGAGGCGATCTTGAAGACCTTACGGAACCGTGTCGCGCACCTGGCGGCCGTCGTGCTCGTGCTGCTCGGTGTGACGGCCGTCGCGGCCGCGCCGGCGCAGGCCGCGCCGCAGCGGGCCGCCGCCGGCAGTGCGACCGTCTGTTCCAACTCCCCGATACCCGCCGGGTGGGTCATCACCAGCTCGTACCGCAGCAGCGGCTGCCCCGGCACCGGGGTCTCGTACACGATCGCCGACTCGGCCGGGCAGAACTACCTCGTCGTGTGCTCCTTCTCCCCGATCCCGGCGGGCTGGGTGGTCGGGACCTCCTACTCCAGCGGCGGGTGCGCGGGCAGCGGGGTGGCGTACAGCATCAGCAACACGGCGGGCTCGAACTTCGCCAACGTGTGCTCCTTCTCGCCGATTCCGACCGGCTGGGTCGTCAGCAGCTCGCACTCGACCAGCAGCTGCGCGGGCAGCGGGGTGGCGTACAACATCAGCAACACCGCGGGCTCGAACTTCGCCTCCGTGTGCTCCTTCTCGCCCATCCCGGCCGGCTGGGTGATCACCAGCCAGTACCGGACCGGCAGCTGCGTCGGCAGCGGTTTCGCGTACAACATCAGCCGGACCTGACCGGCCCGCCACTGCCACCGGTAGCCCGCCCCCCGGTCCCGTGTCCGGAGGGCGGGCTCAGCGCTTGCCGCGGCTATCGAATATCGATAGATTCTCATCGTCGGTCGATAGAAAGGTGACGGTGATGGGAAGACTGGCGGTGCTCGCGCTGCGCGCGGTGATCGTGGTGCTGATCGGGGGGTCGCTGTTCGTCCAGGCGGTGCTCGTGCCCCTGTTGGGGACCGACCTCGACGAGGCGGGAGGGGAGCTCGAACACCTGCGGGTCCCGATCCTGTGCATCCTGGTCCTCGGGATCGCGGCCGCCCAGGTCGTCGCCGTGTGCGTCTGGAAGCTGGTCGCGATGGTGCGCCGGGGCACCGTCTTCTCGCCCGCGGCCTTCCGCTACGTGCACATCGTGATCGGCGCCCTCGTCGCGGCCGCGGTCCTGCTCTGCGCACTGGGGCTCCTCCTGGCGCCGGGCGAGGCCGTACCGCCTGGCATGATCTTGTTGCTGTGCGGTGCTGTCGTCGCGGTACTGGGGGTCGCCCTCATCGTGCTCGTGCTGCGGCTGCTGCTCGCCCAGGCCGTCGACCGCGACCGCGCGGCGGCGCAGATGGAGGCCGAGCTGGAAGAGGTGATCTGATGCCGATCGCCGTCGACATCGACGTGATGCTGGCGCGGCGGAAGATGTCCGTCGGCGAACTCGCCGAACGGGTCGGGATCACCCCGGCGAACCTGGCGGTCCTGAAGAACGGGCGGGCCAAGGCGGTACGTTTCACCACCCTGGCCGCCCTCTGCGAGGTGCTCGACTGCCAGCCGGGCGACCTGCTGCGCTGGGAACCCGGCCCCGAGGGCGAAGCGGAAGCCGCCGCGGGCGGCGGGGGAGCGGCCGAGGCGGCGGGACCGGCGGGATCGGCGCCGGCCGGGGCGGGAGCCGCCGGAGCCGTCAGCTGAAGTCCGCCGCGTGGTCCGCCGCCCACTGCCGGAACGGGCGGGCCGGAGTGCCCGTGATGCGCTCCACCTCGTCGTTCACCGGCTCCGGTGCGTCGAGCATCCGCGCCTGGGCCGGCAGGACGGCGTCCACGAGCACGGCCGGGTAGCCCGCGGCCCTCATCTCCGCGGCGGCCTCCTCCAGGGGCACCTCCTCGAACCGCACCGGCCGCCCGAGCGCCTCGCCGATCAGCGCCGCCTGCCGTTCCTGGGTGACCCGTTCGGGCCCGGTGATCACCGGGCGGGCCCCGGCCAGGTCCCCGGTCGTCAGCGCGTGCACGGCGACCGCGGCGATGTCCGCCTCGTGGATCAGCGGGCGGGCCAGGGCCGCCAGCGGCGCGCGTACGGTACCGGTGGTGCGGATCTGCTCCGCCCAGCCCAGGGTGTTGCCCGCGAAGCCGGTGGGCCGCAGCGCGGTCCATTCCAGGCCGGAGGCCTCGACCAGGCGCTCCAGCTCCGTGTGGAACTCGGTGATCGCCCCGCCCGCCCCGTCGCGGCCGCCCTCGCCCGCTCCGACCCCGGCGGAGGACAGGTACACCACCTTCCGCGCGTGCTTCCCGATCGCGTCGACCACGTCCGCCGCGCCCTCGGCCCCCAGGAACGGCCACACCAGGAAGACCGCGTCGATGCCCTCCAGGGCCGCGTCCAGCGAGGCCGGGGCGCCGAGATCGCCGCGTACCGCCTCCACGTCCGCCGGGAGCCGGTCCGCCCCGTCCCGCACGAGGGCCCGTACGGGGAGGCCCGCCGCCCGCAGCCGGGCCGCCACCGCGCCGCCGACCCTCCCGGTCGCACCGGTCACCAGGATCTTCGTCATTGGAACCTCCGTGTGTCGTCTCGCCGTTCGATGGCACGACTCTCGTACCTCGAGCAAGGTTGAGGTCAAGTGCGGGGCCCGGGCCGGGTCCCGCGTGCCGCCGTTCGGGTGCTGTGGGCGGTGTCCGGGGGTCGGGGTGTGGGTGCAGTGGAGTGATCGTGGGGGCGGTGGGGCGGGTCGGGTGTGGAAGGTTGGGTTCCGCTAGCGGGGCCGGCGAGGGTGGGGCAACTCCCCTCGGAACAGCGGCTCGTACAGAGGTCCGTACCTGCCCCGCGGCGCCCGGCACCCGGTTCGGCCGGGATGCGTCCACGAGGAGGACCCGTGACACCCACGTCCACGCCCACATCCGCGTCCGCCGACGTCATGTACGCCTGGCTGCGCGAGACCATGATCGAGACCCTGCGGCTGCCCGCCGGGGACATCCACCCCGGGGCCACGGGGGAGGAGGCCGGGCTGGACTCGCTCGCGGTGACCGAGCTCGTGCTCATCGTCCACGAGCGGTGGGCCGTCGCCCTCGACGAGGACGAGCTGTACGCGCTCGGCACGGTAGGCGAGATCGCCGCGTACGTGGCCGAACGGGTCCGCGCGGACGCCCGGTCCGCCCCGGCGGACGTCCGGCTCGCGCCCGCGGCCGGCCGGTGACCGCCGCCACCGGTCCCGGCCCGGCCGCCCGGCGGACCCCCGCCCGCCCCGGCCCGGCACCCGCCGCCGTCCTGTGCGGGCTCGGATCCTGGCTGCCCCCCACCGAGGTCGCGAACGAAGAGATCGCCGGGCGCCTCGGGGTCACCGACGACTGGATCCACCAGCGGACCGGCGTACGCAGCCGGCACCGCGCCGCACCCGGGTCCGCGACCGCCGACATGGCCGTCGAGGCTGGCGCCCGCGCCCTCAAGTCCCAGGCGGCGGAGGGCGAGACCCCGCCCGTCGACGCCGTCCTGCTCGCCACCGCCACCCCCGACCGGCTCTGCCCCTCCACCGCCCCCGCCGTCGCGGCCCGCCTCGGCCTGCGGGGCGCGGCCGCCCTGGACCTGTCGGCGGCCTGCTCGGGATTCGTGTACGCCCTCTCCGCGGCCGCCGGCCTGATCGCGGCCCGCACCTGCACCCGCGTCCTCGTCATCGGCGCGGACACCATGTCCGCCGTACTCGACCCCGACGACCGCGGTACGGCGCCCATCTTCGGAGACGGGGCCGGAGCCGCCGTCCTGCGCGCCGGCGACCCCGAAGAGCCGGGCGCCCTGGGTCCGTTCGTCCTCGGCAGCGACGGCGACGGGCCCCTCGCCGACCTGATCCACATCCCGGCGGGCGGCTCGCTCACCCGCTACGCGTACGACGGCGCCCACCCGAGCGCCCACCTCCGCATGGACGGCCGCGAGGTCTTCAAACGGGCCATGGAGCACATGGGCGCCGCCGTCACCGCAGCCGCGGCCCGCACCGGCTGGGACCTGGCCGGGGTCGACCGCTTCGCCATCCACCAGGCCAACGCCCGCATCTCGCGCGCCCTCGCCACCCGCCTCGGCGTCCCCGAGGACCGCTGGGTCTCCAACATCGAGCGCGTCGGCAACACCACCAGCGCCTCCGTCCCCCTGCTCCTCGACCACGCCCACGCGCAGGGCGGGCTGCGCCCCGGCCACCGGGTCGTGGTCGCGGCCTTCGGCGCCGGGCTGACCTGGGGGGCCACCAGCCTGGTCTGGCCCCGGCTGCACCGCGGTTGAGAGGGGGAGAGATGACGGATACGAGCGTGCGGACGGGTCCGGGTCCCGGGGTGTTCCCCGCGGTGGACCGGGTCATCGAGGAGATGGAGCGGGCGGGGGCCGGGCACGAGCTGCACATCGGCGCCGTCCTGGAGATGGACGGCCCGCGCCCGTCCCTCGACGAGGTGCGGGCGCACGTCCGGGAGCGGCTCGCGACCCTGTGGCCGGTGGCCGGGACCGCCGGCGGGGAGGCGGTCGGCCCCTTCGCGGGGGCTGCGGCGGACCTGTCCACGCGGGTGTTCGAGCTGGTGGTGCCCCGGGCGGGCGGGGCCGCGGGGCCCGGCGGCGCGAAGGGCGGGAAGGCGGCGCGGGGGACCGCGGGGCGGGACGAGGCCGGTGTCGGTGCCGAGGCCGAGGCCGGGGCCGAGGGGGCGTACGACGCGCTGCTCAACGTGCGCGTGCCCGGGGAGCCCGGCCGTTCCTGGGGGGTCTGGCTGGTCCACGGCCACGCCCCGGGCCGCTACCTCCTCTGCTACCGCGGGCACCACGCCCTCCACGACGGCAACGGCGTCGTCCGGCTCATGCGCCTGCTCTTCGGAGCGGGCGGCGGCGGCAGGGCAGCGGGGGTCCCCGCGCGCACCGGGGCCGGGGCCGACACGGGGCGGGGTACGGGTACGGGTACGGGCGCCGGCGGGGTCCGGCCGCGGGCCGCGGCGCGGCTCGCCGGGCAGGCCCGTTCGGCCGCCGCGTCCGTACCGCTGCTGCTGCCCGCGCCCCGGCGCCCGTTGCTCGACGGGGAGCGGGCCGGGCGGCTGCTGCTGTCCCGGGCGGCCGTACCGCTGGACCGGCTGCGGGCCACCTCCCGGCGGCTGGAGTGCTCCGTGCTCGACCTGCACCTCGCCGCCCTCTCGCACGCCGCGCAGGAACTCGACACCACCGGCTGGACGGAGGAGCGGCGGCGCTCGGCCCGCGGGATCGGGCTGCCGATCGCGCTCGGGCCGACCGAGCCGGGTCCGTACGCCGGGAACCGCTTCTCCGTGGCCCTGCTGAAGGTCCCCTGGCGGGAGGACGACCTGGTGCGCCGGGCCCGCCGGATCTCCCGGCAGACCGCCCGCTACCGCGACCCGGCCGTGCGCTGGGCGCTCGCCGCCTCCCTGGACCGGTTCGGCCCGGCCGGTACGAGGGCCCTGTCGGAACGCATCTTCGCCCGCTGCGGCATGCAGACCACCGTCCTGTCCTCGGTCGCCGACCTCGGCTTCGGGGGCCGTACCGCCCTCCAGGTCACCGGGCTGAACTGCCTCCCCGCCCACTTCCCCCACCAGTCCGCCCTGACCCTGGGGCGCGAGCTCGCCGTCTGCGCCTTCACGGCGGACGCGGCCGTCCCGGGGGCCCGGACGGTGGCCCGGCACTGGCGCGCGGGGCTCGACGTCCTGGCCGCGGCGGCGGGGCTGGGGGTGGTCTCCGCGGCCCGGTTGGACAGCGCTTCCGGCGGTTCCGGCAGTCGTTCCGGAAGCCGTTCGAGCAGTCGTTCCGGTTCCGCCCGCTGAGGCCGGGCCCGTGACCACGTACCGGACCGCCCGCGCCCTCATGCGCCTCGCCTCCGCCACCCTCTGCCCGACCACCGTCGAGGGCGCCCACCACGTCCCGCACGGGAACCCGCGGGACGGGCAGCGGCGGCCGGTGGTCCTGGCCGGCAACCACCTCTCCGCCTGCGACACCTTCTTCCTCATGGCCGCCCTGCCCCGGCGCCGCCTGGTCTTCCTCGGCAAACAGGAGTACTTCCACATGCCCGGCCCCACCGGCCTCCTCACCCGCGCCCTGTGCACGGGCCTCGGCCTGCTGCCCGTGGACCGGCAGGGCGGCCCCGCGGCCGCCCGCGCACTGCTCGCCACCGGTACGGCCGCCCTGGACCGCGGCGCGGCGCTCGCCCTTTACCCGGAGGGGACGCGTTCGCCGGACGGGCTGCTCCACCGCGGGCGGCCCGGAGCGGCCGGGCTCGCCCTGCTGTCGGGGGCGCCGCTGGTGCCGTTCGGGATCACCGGCACCGACCGCGTCCAGCCCGTGGGCCGCTCCGGGCTCCGGCCGCACCCGGTCACCGTGCGGTTCGGGGAGCCGCTGCCCTGCGAGGAGTTCCGGCGGCGTCCGGCCCGGCCCGACGGCCTCCCCAGCGCCGCGACGCTCCGCGAGCTCACGCTGCTGCTGATGCGGACGATCGCGGAACTCTCCGGGCAGCGGTACGTCGACTCCTTCGCGGCCCGCCCCGCCGCCCGGCCATCAGCCCCCACAGGCGCGTCCGCGTCCGTATCCGCATCCGCATCCGCGCACGGACGAGGCGCGGCCCGGTGACGGGCGGCCCCGCCCGCCCCGAAGCCCCGCCCCCGCCCTCGTCCCTGCCCCTGCCCCTGTGCCACCCCGTACGGACCCTCTCCGCCGCCGTCCTCCTGCTGTTCCTCTCCGCCGTCCTCGCCCTCGGCGCCGCCGAGCGCCTGCACCACGGCGGGACCACCGCCCCCGGCGCCGCCTCCGCCCGCGCGGAAGAGCTCCTGACCACGCAGTTCCGCGCCGGGAACCCGACCGTCACCCTCGTGGCCACGGCCCCCCGCGTCGACGATCCCGCCGTCGTACGGGCCGGTACCGCGCTCACCGCGCGCGCCCGCGGCCTGCCCCGGGTGGTCTCCGTCCGCTCGTACTGGACGGAGCGCGACCCGAACCTCCGCGGGCGCAGCGGGGGTTCGGCGCTGGTCCTGCTGCGGGTGGCCACCTCCGAGGCGACGGCGCTGCGCGACGTGGAGCCGGTGGTGCGGGCCCTCACCGGCCGGCACGGGCCGCTGACCGTCGCCGCGACCGGGCCGACCCCCGTCGGCCTCGCCATCGAACGGCAGAGCCGCACCGACCTCCTGCGCACCGAACTCCTCGCCGCCCCGCTCGCGGCCGCCGTGCTCGTGGCCGTCTTCGGCAGCGCCGCCGCGGCGCTGCTCGCCCTGCTCCTGGGGCTGACGGCGGTCGCGGCCGCCACCGCGCTGCTCGGCCAACTCGCCCGGTACACCGAGGTGTCCGTCATCGCGCTGAACCTCACCACCGCCCTCGGCTTCGCCCTCACCATCGACTTCAGCCTCTTCCTGCTGTCCCGCTACCGCGAGGAGCGGCGGCGCACCGGTTGCGGCGGCCGGTCCGACCGCGCCGCGCTCGCCGCCGCCCTCGCCACCGCGGTCCGCACCACCGGCCGGGCCGTGGTCTGCTCGGCCCTCACCGTGGTCGCCGGGCTGTCCGCCCTGCTCTTCTTCCCGCAGTCCATGCTGCGTTCGGTCGCGTACGGCGGTATCGCCGTGGTCTGCGCCGGGGCCCTCCTGGCCCTGACCGCGCTGCCCGCCGCCCTGCTGCTGCTCGGCCCGCGCATCGACCGGCGCCCGCGCCGGACCCGCCGGAGGCGGCCCGCCCGCGGACCGGAGCCGGTGCAGGAGGGCCGCTGGTACCGCGCCGGGCAGGCGGTCATGCGCCGCCCCCTCGCCGCCGCCCTGGGCTCGGCGGTCCTGCTCGGCGCCCTCGTCCTGCCCTTCGCGGGGGTCCGCTTCGGCACCTTCGACGACCGGGCCCTGCCCGCCGCCGCCCCCGAGCGCCGGGCCACCGACACCCTCCGCACCGATTTCGACTACCTCGCCTTCCACCCCCTCCAAGTCGTCCTCCCCGGCCTCACCGCCCGCCCCGCTGACGGCCCCGGGAACGGCCCCGGGAACGGCCCCGGGAACGGCGCGCTCGACGGCTACGCCCGCCGCCTCTCCACCACCCCCCACGTCACCGCCGTCCACACCGCCACCGGCAGCTACGCCCGCGGCCGCCTGCGCCAGGCCCCCGGCCCGCAGCACCGCCCGTACGCCTCCGCCGCCGGGACCTGGGCCGCCGTGGTCACCGACGTCGGCCCCGAAACCCCGGAGGGCGCGGACACCGCCCGCGCGGTACGGGCGGTCCCCGCCCCCGTACCGGTCCTGGTCGGCGGTACGCAGGCCTGGCTCGCCGAGCTCCAGGACGGCATCGGCGGCCGGCTGCCCGCCGCCCTGGCCTTCCTCGCCGCGGCCACCCTGCCCGTACTCGCCTGGTGCACGCGCAGCCTGCTGCTCCCGCTGAAGGCCCTGGCGCTCAACCTGCTGAGCCTGACCGCGGCCTTCGGGGTGCTGGTGCTGGTCTTCCAGCAGGGGTACGGGGGCGGGCTCCTCGGGGAGTTCGCCGTCACCGGGGTCACCGACACCCTGGTGCCCGTGCTCGTGCTGTGCGTGGCCTTCGGGGTGTCGATGGACTACGAGGTGCTGCTGCTCTCGCGGACCGCCGAGGAGCGCGCGGCGGGTGCGACCACCCGGGAGGCGGTGGCGCGGGCGGTGCAGCGGACGGCCGGGCTGTTCACGGCCTCCGCGCTGGTCCTGACCGTGGTGATGGCGGCGCTGGCCGCCTCCGACCTGCTGCTCCTCAAGGTGGTCGGGGTGACCCTGGCCGTCGCCGTGGCCGTGGACGCGACCCTGATCCGGCTGGTGCTCGCACCGGCCCTGATCGCACTGATGGGGCGGGCGAACTGGTGGCTGCCGTCGCTGCCGTCGGGGCTCCGCCGGAAGGAAGCCGCGGGGGGAGTCGCGGGGGGAGCCACGAGCGGAGCCCCCGCGGCGGAGCCCCGTCCGGAGGTCACCCCCTCCCGCTGACCCCGGCGCCCGCCCGTACCTCCGCTTCCCCGGCCGGGGCTGCCGCCGGGACCGCCGCCCCGCTCCACGACAGCGCCCGCCACCCGCGCCCCGGATCCCCCTCCAGCACCACCACGCCCCCGTTCGGCACCTCGTGGGCCGTGGCGAACTCCACCGGCACGTTGGCGACCCGCGCGGCCGTCCACACCCGGAACGCCGTCCCGTGCGCCACCACCGCCACCGTGTCCGCCCCGCAGCCCGCCGCCTCCGCCACCACGGCGTCGTACCGGGCCAGGAACTCCGCCCCGTCCTCCCCGCCCGGCATCCGCAGCCCCGTACGGCCCGAGGCCCAGGCCACGGCCGTGCGCAGGTACGCGCCGACGGCTTCGGCGTCGCCGCGGCCCTCGTACGCGCCCGCCGCCAGCTCGCGCAGGCCCTCCCGCAGCCGGACCTCCAGGCCGAGGGCCGCCGCGAGCGGGGCCGCGGTCCCGCGGGCCCTCGGCAGCGGGGAGGCGTACAGGGCGCGTACGTCCTCCCCGGCCGCCGCCAGCAGGGCGGGGAGCGCGGCCGCCTGCCGCAGGCCCTGCGGGGTGAGCGGGGAGCCGGGGGCGGCGGTGTCGAGGAGGTGCTCGAGGTTGGCGGCGGTCTCGCCGTGGCGGATCAGGAGCAGGCGCACGGCGGCGGTCCTCCGGGGTCGGGGGCAGGTCTGCGGTGACGGGACTGGACTGGACTGGTACGGCTAGGGAGACGGGCTCGGTGCCGGTACGGCGGTCGGCTTGCGGCCGAGGAAGAGGTAGTGCGGGACGCGCGCGGGCAGGTAGGCGACCCGCGCCAGCCGCTCCGAGAGGTGGACGGTCTCGAACCGGGCCCGGAGGAAGGGCAGGTGGTCGGGGGACAGGTACACGTCGTTGTGCGCGAACCACAGCGGCCACAGGTGCCGCCGCCACAGCGCGTGCCGGGCCATCCCCGGCGCCGGGCGCCTGCGCGCGACGTGGAAGTCGCAGACGGCGAGGGTGCCGCCGGGCCGCAGCAGCGCGTACGCGCGCTCCACGGCCGCGAACCAGTCCGGCACCATCGTCAGCACGTACGAGAAGACCACCACGTCGGCGGGTTCCGTCCCCTCCGGGGGCCGGTAGCGGGTCGCGTCCCCCGCCACCGCCTCGACGTTGCGCCACCCGTGCCGTTCGATGCGCCCGCGCGCCACCCGCAGCATCGAGGGGGACACGTCCACGACCGTGATGCGGCTGCACGCGGAGCGCGAACTCTCCTCCAGGTGCTCGATGTTGGCGCCGGTTCCGCCGCCCAGATCGACCACCCGGTCGCCCGGCGAGAGCGGCAGCATCCGCATCAGCTCGCGGCGGCCGTGCAGCAGCCGGTCGTCGGCGCGGAAGGCGTCGTAGACGTGCGCGGTGGGCCCGTAGTACGACTCCATGCGCTCGGCGGCGGTGGTGCCGCGGGTCCGGGGGAACACCATGTGGCGGACCGTGCGCAGCTCCCCGCGGAGGCCGCCGGCCGTGCTCCCGGCGCCCTGGGCGGTCCGGGCCGTCACGGCAGGTCCGCGATGTGGAAGCTGCCGTAGGTGTGGACCCGGTCGCGCTGGTGCAGCGCGCGGGCCTGCTCGGGGTGCCGGTGCAGCAGGTCGACCAGGCGCCGCGTACGGCCCTCGTGGACCACGCGCACGGGGTCCAGGTAGCGGGTGCGGAGTCCGGCGCTGCGGTAGATGACCCGGGCCCCGGGGCGGGCGGCGCCGAGGATCGCCTGCCACTCGCGGGCCAGCGCGGGCTGGTCGGCCCACCCCATCCAGTCCATGTGGTCGAGCAGGACAAACTTTGAAACGCCAGCCGCGCCAGGCACACCGGTCACCCCGCCCGCCGCCGAACCGCCTTCCGCTGGCGGGCCGTTCACAGCCGACCCGCCGCCCGCCGGGCCGCTGGCCCGCGCCCCGCCCCTGCCTGCGCGGCCCTCCCCGCGCAGGTAGGCCGTCACGGTCCCCGTCCGCACCTCCAGCCGGGGCAGGGCCTCCCGCAGCCGGGCGAAGTTCTCCGCCTTGAGGTACTCGGGGCAGCAGTCCGGTGTGTACGAGCCCATGACGTACGCGCGCCAGAAGTAGTTGTCGGCCAGCGGCAGCCGCCCGAACACGGCGTCGAACCCGTCGTGCACGAGCCGCGCGGGCCCGCCCGGGTACTCCTCGCTGATCTCCCGCCGCTGCTGGGGCGGTACGCCGGCCAGGCAGAGCGCCGTCGGGCGGGCGGCCAGCCGGGCCACCGTCCACAGGGGGGCGCGCAGCCGGGACTCGTACACCTCCCGCTGCCGCTCCGGGGTCGGCGCCGCGAACAGCTCCTCGAAGGCCGGTCCGAGGCCCTGTACGCGCCGCAGGACGAGCATCAGCGCCCGCGCGAGCAGCCCCGAAGTGCCCCGGTAGTAGAAGGAGTCGGCGCGGGAGGCGCTGCTGCCCGCGAACATGCCGATGTGCCCGTCCCAGTAGCGGCGGGCGGGCGCGGTCAGCTCCGCGCGCAGGGCGTCCCCGTACATCTCGCGGGCGCGGGCCGAGCGGCCCCGCCCGAACAGCTCGAAGAACTCGCCGTGCGAGAGGCGGCGGATGCCGGCCCGCTTGAGCTCCAGCAGGGCGCCCTGGCGGGGGTTGACGTCCACGGCCGTGACCCGGCCGGCTCCGGCGAGCAGGTAGTCGAGGGCGTTGCAGCCGCCGCTGGTGATGACGAGGACGTGGTCACCGGGCCCGAGGCCGAGGGCGGCGCGGTCGAGCGCCGGGTCCTCCCAGCAGGCGTTGTAGACCAGGTTGCGGCCGTGGAGCGCGGAGAAGAGCCGGCCGACGGGCGAGGGGTACGGGGGCGGGGGCGCGGGGTGCACGGCGGGCGCAGGGGGGTGCACGGCGGTGGAGTACGAGCGCGCGGGGGCGGTGGAGGGCACGGCGACCACCCTGGGTGCCGGGCACCCCCGGAGGGAAATCCCGCCGGGCGAACATTGCGCCACCCGGCCGAACCGCGGCCGCGCTCCGTGCCCCGGCCGGATGACGCGGCCCCGTCCCGCGCGTCCGCGGCCGCCTCCTGCGGCCCGTGCGGGAACGATGCGGGCATGCCCGCACCCAGGATCGTGACCCTGCTCCCCGTACCGCCGGCGGCCGGAGCTGCCGGAGCCGCCGGAACTGCCGTCGGCTGGGCGGCAGTCGCCCTCATCACCACCCTCGCCGTGGGCGCCACCGCGGTCGTCACCGCGACCGCAGCCGCCGCCGGCTCCGGGGCGGGGGGTCCGCGCGCCGCCCGGGCGCCGCGGCCGGTGCCCCGACGGCCCCGCCGGCCGCGTCTGCCCCTGCCCCTGCTGCTGATCCCCTGACGGTCAGGCGGGCGGCCCGGCGGCCGTCTCCGGCCCGGCGGCCGCCCCCGGGGCCGTCCCCGTGTCCGCGTCGGCCGCCGACCGCGCGCGCCGGTGCGCCGCGACGCGTTCGCGGGTCGCGCAGCGGCGGGAGCAGTAGCGGCGTTCGGGGCCGCTGCCCTGGGTGACGAACACGTTCCCGCAGGCGGGGGAGGCGCAGATCCGGCCGGGCGGGCGCTGGTGGTCCCAGAGGAGGACGGTCAGCGCCATGCAGGAGGAGGCGAGCAGCCACTCGTCCCAGGGGGCGTCGTCGTCGCGGTCGAGGTGCGGGTGCCAGGGGGTGGTGCCGCTGTGGGAGCTGAGGCGGAGGGTGCCGGTGTGCCTGTCCAGGAGGCCGTTGAGGGCGGCTGCGGCCCCGTCGGTGTGCTCGGCGGCGAAGACCGGGCGCAGGAGTTCCGCCGCCGCGCGCATCGCGGTGACGTCGGCGGGGGTCAGTTCGACCGGCTCCGGCTCCCCGTAGGCGCGGAGCACGGCGGCGAGGGCCTCCGGGGAGGGCGGGGCGGCCGCAGCGGGCTTCCGGCCCGGGTCCGCGTCCGCGAGGGCGTTGAGCAGGGCGGCGGTGCGCTGGGCCGTGGCCAGTACGGAGTGCCGGGTGGACCGGTCGGCGGATGCGGGGGCCGGGATACCGGGGGTGGGGTACACGGGCCGAATGTAACGCATCTTGTGGAGTTTTGAGTTACCTCCGTAACGTCCCGCTCATGGGAAAGCGTTACGCGCTGCGTACGTACCTCGCCGGGGCGGTGGCCGCCCGGGCCGGGGACGAGATGTCGGGGCCGGCGCTGATGCTGGCGGGGTTCGCCCTCTCCGGATCGGTGGTCGAGGCCTCCGCGCTGCTGGCGGCCGTCACGGTCTCCGCTGCTGTCGGCGGGCCGGTCCTGGGGGTGCTCCTGGACCGGGCGGGGCGGCCGGGACGCCTGCTGGCCGCGGCGCTCGTTCTGTACGCGGCCGGGCTGGGGGCGGTCCTCGCGGGCCTGGGGCGGCTGCCGTTCGCCGCCACGCTGTGCCTCGCGGTGCTGACGGGCCTGTTCGGACCCGCCCTGTCGGGCGGCTGGACCGCCCAACTCCCCCGCGTGGTCGCGGACGCGCGCCTGCCCCGGGCGAACGCGCTCGACGGCATGACCTTCAGCGCCGCGGGCCTCGCGGGCCCGGCCCTGGCCGGGCTCGCGGCCGAGGCCCTGGGCGCCCCGCTGGCGGTGGCGGCCTCCGCCGCCCTGGTCGCCGCAGCCCTCCCGGCGGCCTGGCTCCTGCCCGGGGGTACGGGCGCCGCGGGTGGGGGCGCGGGCGCGAGTGGGGGCGGGGTGACGGCGGCGGGGGTGCGCGGGGTCCCGTACCCCGTACGCGCCCTGGGGGCCGACCTCGTCGCCGGGTTCCGGGTGCTCGTACGGCGGCCCGCGCTCGCCCGGGTGACGCTCACCTCCGTACTCTCCTGCGCCGCCCAGGGCATGATGACGGCCTGCATCCCCCTCCTCGGCGCGAGCGTCCTCGGCGGGCCCGGCCTCGGAGCCGCGCTCCTCTCCTGCACGGCGGTCTCCGCCCTGCTGGCCGGGGCCGCGCTCGCCCGCTTCCCGCGGGCCCTCGCCCCCGACACGGTCGTCTGGGCCAGCGCCCTCCTCCAGGCGGCCGCCCTGCTGCTGGCCCTCTACGCGCATCCCCTCGCGCTGGTCGCCGCGCTGCTCCTCGCCGGGGCCGGCGAAGGGCCGCAGCTGACGGCCCTGTTCGCCGTACGCCACCGGGAGGCCCCCGCGCACCTGCGGGCGCAGATCTTCACCACCGGCGCCAGCTTGAAGATCACCGGCTACGCCCTGGGGGCGGCGGTCGGCGGACCGCTGGCCCTCTGGTCCGTCCCCGGGGCCCTGACCTGCGCGGCAGGCGTGGCCGCCCTCGCCGCCGCGGCCTTCTTCGCGGTGCCCCGACCGGCTCCCGACGCCCCGGCCACCCCGGGACTTGTCGATTATCGATATGCCCCCTAACCTCTCCCCTATCGATATTCGATAGGGGAGAGGCAAGGCTCGATGAACAAGCGGATGACGGGGATCCTCTCGTCGGCGGCGTTCGGCTTCGGACTGCTCAGCGCGCTGAGCTTCATAGGCACCGCGGTCTTCCGCATCGCCGACGACGGCGCCGTCTGCGTGCAGACGGGGTACTGGGCCAACGCGGCACTCGACGGGGAACTGCCCGTCGCGGCGGGGGTGAAGGCCTCCAGCAGCATGGTGCGGCTCTGCCAGGACGCCCCCAGCGCCGGACAGCGCGCCGCGGACCTCGGCAGCGAACTCCCGTGGCTGCTGTTCGCCGCCGTGGCCCTGATCCTGTTCTCCCGGATGCTGGACACGATGCTCAACAGCGGGCCGTTCACGCAGAAGTCCGCCGGGCGGCTCACCTTCCTCGGCTGGTGGCTGGCCGTCGGCACGGTCGTGACCGGCTACGGAACGGGCGTGACCCACTCCTGGCTCGTCGCCAGCATGGTCCCCGACGAGGGGGTCGGCCCCGCCTTCGCCGGGCCGGTCGAACTCCTCCTGCCCGGCCTCGCCGCCGTGATCATGGGGGCGGTCATGCGGCAGGGGGCGCGGATGCAGGAGGACCTGGACGGGACGATCTGACCCGATGGCCGCCGCATCCGCATCCGAAGAGGAACCCCACTCCATCCGCATCCACCTCGACCAGATCCTCACCGAGCGCGGCATGACCCTCACCGAACTGTCCGCCCGGGTGGGCATCACGGTGGTGAACCTCTCGATCCTCAAGAACGACCGGGCCAAGGCCATCCGCTTCTCGACCCTGTCGAAGATCTGCGAGGCCCTGGACTGCCAGCCGGGCGACCTGATCACCCACGACCGGCCGTGACCGGCAAGGCCGCCCGGGCCACCGCCCGAGCGGCCGTACCGCCTAGTGGATGCCTCCCGCGTACACCTGCCAGCCGGTGCCGAGCTTGACGCGTCCGCCGAAGGTCCCGCGGCCGGTGCCGTCGTAGCGCCAGACCGCGCCCGCGGTGTCGCGGACGACGAGGTCGGCGCGGCTGTCGCCGGTGAGGTCGCCGATGCCGACGAGGGCGTTGTACGAGCCGCCCCAGTCCTTGGCGAGGAGGGTGCGGGCGCCGAACTTGCCGTTGCCGAGCCCGTAGCTGCGCCACAGCTCGTTGCCGGTGTCCTGGAGGAGCAGGTCCCCGATGCCGTCGCCGTTGAGGTCGCCCGTGCCGACGATCTTCTTGTAGTTCTTGAAGTTTGTGCTCAGGAGGACGCGCGGGGACAGGATCCCGGAGGCGGTGGTGGTGTAGAAGTACAGGCCGCCGGTCTTGGGGTCGCGGGCGATCAGGTCGGGGCGGCCGTCCTTCGTGACGTCCCCGACGCCGGTCATGAGGTCGTAGGCGTTCCAGCCCTTGCCCAGCACCCGGTGCTTGGTGGTCGGCTTCAGCTCGGCCCCGCACGCGGGCGTGTAGAGGCGCATCTCGCCGGTGGCCAGCCGGACCAGGGTGTCGTTGCAGCGGTCGCCGTTCGTGTCCCCGAACGGGACCGGGCGGAAGCCCTTCGGCCAGCCGGTGGTGGTCGTGCTGCCGCTGAAGTTGTCGATCCCCGGGTGCCCGTACGCGGTCCGCAGGCTCGTGCCGTTCACGGACATGATGTCGCCCGTACCGTCCGGCGTACCCGCCTTCCCGCCGAAGTCGCGGTGCGCGACGACGGGGGTGAAGGTGTCGGAGGCGAACAGCGGTGACTCCTCGTCCCCCTTGTGCCACAGCACGGCCGCCGTGCCGCGGGGTCCGGCGGCGACGGCGCCGGAGAGGGAGAGGTCCGCCGGGAGGGCGCCGAGGGCCCCCGGCAGCGCGGCCGGTGCGGTCCACGCGTCGTCGGACGAGGTCCGGGTTGCGTGGCCCAGCACGCGGCGGGCGGAGGCGCCGGTGCCGACGTTCTCCTCCCACAGCACGCGGAGCGTGCCGTCCGGGCCGATCGCGGCATCCACCAGGGAGGCGTCCTCACCCTTCAGGTCGAGGTAGGCCTCGCGCCCCCAGCTCCCCGGGCTGCGGCCCCGGGTGGCGGTCTGGATGCCGGTGATCGTGCCCTCCCCGGCCTCCCGCCGGTCCTGCCAGACGACGGTGACGTCCCCGTCGGGCGCGACGAAAGGCTCGGGCGCTTCGGGCTGGGTCTCCTGGCCGTACGAGGGGACCACCTCGGCCGGCTCCCAGTACCGGTACCCGTGCGACCGTACGGCCACCTTGATCCCCTGGGCGTCGGTGTAGCCGGGGACGCCGTCGGTCCAGGCCATGGCGAGGGTGCCGTCGGGGCCGGAGGCGAGCTTGGGAGCCGTGGCGTTCTTGCCCAGCCAGTCCACGGACTCGCTCTGGCGCCAGCTCTTGCCGCGGGCGGGGCGGGTGGTGCTCACCAGCCAGGACCCGGTGGCGTCGGTGCTCAGGTAGGCGACGACGGTCAGCCCGGCGTTGTCGATGGCGACGCCGGCGCCGTGCACCCGGCCCTTGCGGTCGAGGGGGATCTCGGCGGGTTCGGACCAGTCCCCGTGCATCTCCCGGTCCGAGGTGCCGATCGAGGAGGCGGCGGGCTCGCCGCCTCCCGCGGTGTAGGGGTGCGCGGACCAGACGGCGGTCATGGTTCCGGCCGGGCCCGCCGCGAGGTTCGCATCGGTGATCTCCAGGCCCGCTTCGGTGGTCACCAGGGTCTGCCGCGACCAGGTTCCCCGGTCCAGGGTGGCGGTCACGAGGGAGGAGGGGCCGCCGTCGCCGGGGCCGTCGCCGTCGTCAGCGCTGCCGGGTTCGATCCACATCAGCGTCACCGTGGCGTCGGTGGCGGCGGCCAGGCGCATGGAGCCGGGGTGGACGCTGTCCGTCCGCAGGGCGGTACGGGCGCCCCAGCTCCGTGCTCCGGCGGGCCGTACGGCCGTGTAGTAGGTCGGCGGCAGATCGTCGGAGACGATCTCGGGCCACACCGCCACGGCGGTTCCGTCCGATGCGATGACGACCTGCTGGAGGCCGCCCGCGACCACCTCCGTGCCGGCGATCGTGACCGGCTGGTTCCACGGCGGCGCCGGGGCGGCGGCGGCCGGTCCTGCCGCCAGGAGCGGCGGGACCAGCCCGCCGGAGATGACCAAGGCCGCGGTGGCGACCGCGCCGGCCAGCCGGCTCTGCGTGCGTATGCGTGCGCCCATCAGGCGTCTTTCCTTTCCCCGTGCCCGAGCCCGATCCGCCGCTCAAGCGGTTGGCGTTGCGGATCACGGGAGTTCGACCGGTGCGGGGCCCGGATGGCTGTACGGACATCCGGGCCGGTGTGCGGTGTTAGTGGATGCCGCCGGTGTAGACCTGCCACCCGGTGCCGATGCGCACGGGCTTGTTGACGGAGTTCGTGTCCATGCGCCAGAGGGCGCCGGTGGTGTCGCGCGCGACGAGGTCGGAGCGGCCGTCACCTGTCAGGTCGCCGACGGAGACCAGGGCGTTGTAGGACGCGCCCCAGTTCTTCTGCCACAGATCGCGTGCTTCGAACGTGCCGTGGAACTTGCTGCGCATCAGCCAGAGCTCGTTGCCCTTGTCCTGGAGCATCAGGAAGCCGTTACTGCCGACGATCTTCTTGTACTCGTTGTAACCGCTGCCCACGAGCACCCGCGGGGCGAGGATGCCCGCGGCCGTGGTCGTGTAGAGGTACAGGCGGCCGGTCTTGGGCTCGCGGGCGACGAGGTCGGGACGGCCGTCGCCGGTGATGTCGCCGACGCCGGTGATGACGTCGTACGCGTTCCAGCCCTTGCCGAGGACCTTGTGCTTGGTGGTGGGCTTGAGGGCGGCTCCGCAGGCGGGGGTGTAGAGGCGCATCGTGCCGTCGGGGTGGCGGACGAGGGTGTCGTTGCACCGGTCGCCGTTGGTGTCGCCGAACGGGACCGGGCGGAAGCCCTTCGGCCAGCCGGTCGTGGTGCTGCTGCCGCTGAAGTTGTCGATCCCGGAGTGCCCGTACGCGGTCCGCAGGCTGGTGCCGTTGACGGACATGATGTCGCCCGTGCCGTCGGGCGTACCGGTCTTCCCGCCGAAGTCGCGGTGCACCGCTGCACCACCTGTCACTGCGACCTCGCCCGCGGCCAGGAAGACGGGTGTGCCGCCGTCGGCCGGGGTGGCCTCGAGGGTCCAGCCGAGCCGGCCGTTCGGGGCCAGGGGTCCTTCGTCCGTGCGGCCGTTCCAGGCGGCCGTGACCTTGTTCCCCTGGGCGCTGCCCTGGTAGGTGCGGACGGCCTTGCGGGTCACGGGGTCGGTGAGGGTGACCGACCACGAGGCCGCGGGCCGGTTCAGCGTCCAGACCGGGGCCCAGGCGGCGGTCTTGCCCCCGAGTACGGCCGCAGCGGGGACGGCGGCCTGCGTCACCGCGAGGGACGCGCTGAGGGTGTCGGAGGAGTGGAGGGTCTTCCAGTCGTGCTCCCACATCGCTGCGGCCGATCCGCCGGGGCCGGCGGCGACGGCACCCTCCTGCCAGAAGCGGGACCGCGGCTCGGCGGGCCGGGCGGAGCCGGGGACGGTGCCGGGGGCGGTCCAGGCGTTGCCGGCGGTGGTGCGGGCCGCGTGGCCCAGGACGCGCTGGGTGGTGCCGCCCGCGGTGATGTCCTCCTCCCACAGGACGCGCACGGTGCCGTCCGGGCCGATCGCGGCGTTCTGCAGCCGGGTGTCGCGGCCGCCGAGATCGAGGTAGGCCTCCTTGGCCCAGGCGGCGGAGCCGGCGCGCAGGCTGGCGGTGTACAAGCCCGAGGTGACCCGGTCCCGGTCGCCGGCCCAGTCCTGCCACACCAGCGTCACGTCGCCGTCCGGCGCGATCAGCGGCTCCGGCGACGGAACCGACTCGAAGAGGGCGTTCGACGGGACGTTCAGGACCGGGCCCCAGGCCGCCGCCCCCGGCTTGCGGACGGTGGCGCGGATACCCCGCTTGGCGGTCTCGTTGGGGTTGCCCTCCAGCCAGGTCAGCGCGAGGGAGCCGTCGGGGCCCGACCCGATGCTGGGGGCGGCGGTGACCGTGCCGGGTGCCGTCACCGCCACGGGGGCGCCCCAGGGGGCGGCCGGACCGGGGCGGGTGACGGTCTTGACGGTGTACCGGCCTGCGGCGCCGTCGGCCAGGTAGGCGATCACGGCGGTGCCGCGGGTGTCCACCGCGACGTCCGGGGAACCCACCCCGTGGTCCGGCGCGCTGGCGACGTCGACGGGGGCCGACCAGGTGCCGTCGGCGGTACGGCTCGCGGTGCTGATCGTCCGGTGGGAGTCCGTGTTTCCCATGTCGTCCAGGTGCCGGCCCCGCTCCCACACGGCCGTCACGGTGCCCTGCGGACCGGCTGCGAGCCGGGCGGACTGGATGTTGTCGTCTTCCCCCGTGCTGCCGGGCTCCAGGAGCGTGTGCTTTGCCCAGGTCGTCGAGCCGGGCAGCAGGGTGGCGGCGGTCAGGCTGTCGGGGCCGGAGTAGCCGACCGGGTCGTCGAAACCCTCCGCCCACAGCAGCGTCACGCTGCCGTCGGTGCCCGCCACGAGGTCGATGGACGTGACGGCCTGGTCGTTGAGTTTCTGCGGCGCGCTCCACTTCCGTGCGTGGGGCGGCCTGATGGAGGCGTACATGTAGTCCGCGAGGTCATTGCCGCTGGCCATCCAGGTCGCGACCGCGGTTCCGTCGGCCGCGATCGCGATCCGGGTCTTCCACGCCTCCGAGGTGTGGCCAGGCAGGGCGACGGGCCGGTTCCAGGGCGGCAGCGCGGCCCCCGCGGACGCGCTGCTCGTCAGGGCCGGGCCGGTGGCGGCCAGCACCGGCTGCGCGAGGCCGCCGGAGGCGATCAGTGCGGCGACGGTCATCGCGGCCGCGGGACGGCCGCGCCTGCGGTTGCGGCCGTGTACGTGCGTGTGTGCGCCCATGGAACGGGACACCTCTTCTCCCCTGTGAACTGCTGTCGATCACGGGGTTGGACCTGCGAGGGGCCCGGACGGTTGTACGGCAGTTCGCGCTTCTTCCCGCCCGCCCCGAGGACCGGCCCCCGCCGAGGACGTGCAGGCCCTCTCGCGCCGGGCAAGACTGGACGGGAGGGGTGAGTCGCGCGCTCCAGCTCCGCGGGAGGACCCATGAATGCGACCTTCTTGTACGACGCGAATCTGAGGCTGGAGACCGACTCGCCGCAATGGTCCGCATTCATCGGGGAGAACGGCATCGACGTCACCGGATTCCACGGCGACATGGCTCCCCTGACCGAGGCGCTCGAAGAGCACCGGGCGACCTTCTCGTACCTCCCCGTACTCAACTACTTCTACCTGCGCAACGACCCCGCCTACGAGCCAATCGCCAGTGCCGTGTACGCGGCGGACGGCACGACCGGCATCCCGAGCGTGCTGATCGTCGCCGCGGACAGCGGGGTCGACGCCCCGGCGGAACTGCGCGGCCGGAGGCTCGCCATCGCCCACCGCTTCTGCACCACGAGCTTCCTCGCGCCGACCCTGCTGGTCCACGACCTGGGAGGACGCGTCGACGAGTTCTTCGGTGACATCGTCGTCACACCGCCCTACGAGGGGCAGGTGCAGGCGGTGGTGGCCGGTGCGGCGGATGCGACGTTCATCCAGGAGGACGTCTGGCTGAAGGACCCGGCCAACGCCGGAAGCACCCGCGTGATCGCCCGGCGGGACCACCTGCCGACACCGCTGTTCATCGCCGCCACCGAGGCTCCGGCCCGGCTCCGCACGGCCGCCCTGGACCTCCTGCTGGGCTACCGGCCCGCGAGGGACGCCCCGGTCCTCTTCTCCGGTTTCGTACCGTACGACGCCGAGACGGTCGAGGCGTCCTTCCGCGCCGCCGAGGAAGCGCTCACCGGCTGAACCGCGGGGACCGGGGTCACTTCCCGACGGCGTCGAGGAGGATCTGCGCCAGTTCGCGCGGCCGGGAGAACATCGGCCAGTGGCCGGTGTCCAGCTCGACCAGCCGCCAGTTCCCGCCCACCAGCAGCTCTGCCACGTCCTCGCTCGGCTCGGGGTCGCCGAGCGTGCACTTGACGTACGTGGCCGGGAGGTCGCCGAGCGGCCGCTCCAGCCGCGCCGGTTCGGTCAGCGTGGCGCCCGGGTGCGGCGTCGAGCCGCGGACGATCCGGTCGATCTGCTCCTCGCTGAGACCGTGGTCCTGGAAGTGGGTCGCGGACGCGACCGGCCAGACCCCCCCCGTTCTCCGCGATCGACGCCCTCATCATCACCCCGCCGTCCGGCCAGGAGGCGACGAACGGCTCGCCGTCGGCCGGCACGCTGGAGTCGACGAAGACCACGCCCGCCAGACGGTCCACGACCCGCTCCGCGGCCTGGCCCACCGGAATGCCCGAGTAGCTGTGGCCCACCAGGACGACATCGCGCAGGTCCCGGCGTTCGACCTCGTCGACGACGTCCTGGACGTGGGTCTGCTGCGTTGCGGGCACGCCCTGCTTCTCGGCGAGACCGGACAGCGTCAGAGGGTGGACACCGTGTCCGGCCGCCGTCAGATGCGGCACCACGTCATCCCACGCCCACGCCCCGAGCCTTGCACCTGCAACCAGCACATAGTTAGCCATGGCTGCACCCTAAGGGACCTCCCCGGGACGGTCCTCAGCCGCCGGTGCTGGCCGCTTTCCGCAGCCGCTCGTCGAACTCCTCCGCGATCGCCTTCGGGACCGTGCCCCCGTAGAAGGTGATCACACCTCCCGTCCGGACGAACGTCCTCAGAAAGCCCGGTGACTGGAGCGGGCCCGGCGGCAGGGGGACGCCCGAGCCGGTGAGGTCCAAGTGCCCCTCCGGCGGCGTCAGGAAGCGGTAGCTGACCACATCGTCGCCCACGTCGAACTGCGGCTGCGCCGGGCGGGTTCCGAACCGCAGGTAGTTGTCCGCGTAGAAGGTGTTGTAGTGCGCGCATGCGGGGATCGAGGCCCGCAGCTCCGACATGATCCGTTGTGCGTCGGCCGGGGCGTAGCTGTACGACTCCGCCGCGTGCAGGTCGCCCTGACCGGTCTCGACCGGTGTCAGTACGACGCGGGTGGACGCGAGGGGCATCCGGTCGTGCGCCCAGAGGGCGAACGAGACCTTTCCGCAGTGGTGGGTGGGGGTGGGTTCCCGCCCGACACCCGGGAGCTCGAACTTCGCCCTGTAGCCGGGAACGTCCTTTCCGCGCGGAAGAACGGCCATCAGCTGCGCCATGGTGAGCGGCTTCCCGCTCGCGCGCGTGGGACCCGTGTCCCATACGGCCACAGCGGCCGCCGCGCCCGCCAGAACGGCCAGGGCGAGTATGAGCAGCAGCGGACGACGGCGCACGGGCGGACTCCTGTCGTGGGGCCGGGCCCTGGTACAGGCAGCGGCGGATCGGCGGGGCGGTAGGGGTCCGCCCACCGTACCCAAGTGCCTTCGGCGCGTACGCGGTGTGGCACCCTCCTCTCCGTGAACGACTCCCCTGATGACGGCGGGCCCTTCGCGGCACGCCGGGAGCCCGCCCGGTTCGGGGCCTGCGAGGTGGCCGGTGCGCCCGGGGTCGAGCACGCGGTCGGGCCGCGGCGCGGGACGCTGTGCGGGATCTCGGCCCGGAGCACCACCGCCTACCTGCACGCCTTCACTCCCGAAGCGCTGCACGCGTGCCGCCGTTGCCGGGCGGCGGCGCAGGCTGCGCCCCCGCTGCCGGGTGCGGCGGAACGGCTGTACGGCCTGCTGCTGTCCGCGGAACCCGGAGCCGTACGGGACGACCTGCTCGCCGCGCTGCACCGGGGCGCGGAGGTGCGTACGTGGGTCAGCGGGCCGGGGGCGGGGCTTGCCGCCTCGTACGCGGCGAAGCTCGGCGGACCGGTCGCCGGCACCGGTTCCGGAACCCGGGCCGGGTCCGCGGACGAGGCCCTGGAGGCCCTCGCAGCCGCCGGGGCCCGGCCCGTCGGGCTGGCAGAAGTCGACGTGGCGGAGGCCGAGTCGGGGGTGGAATCGGAATCGGAAGCGGGGGCGGGAGGCGGGGGCTGGAGGTACCTCGTCGTCCTGCCGGACGATCCCACCTCCCCGCCGATCCTCGCCCGGACCCGCCTCATCCGCCCCTGACCCGGGCCGTCGGCCGGAAACGGCAGCGGTGGCGGGGGAGTTGTCAGTCCCCCCTGCAACACTGCGCCCCATGACCTCTTCCGCACCCCTCTCCCCGTACTCGCCCTCGCCCTCATCCCTCCCCTCCGGCACCCGGCTCTCCTGCCTGACCCTCGAACAGTGGCGGACCGTCGACCTGGCCGGTGCCCGGCGCCTCGCGGAGGAGGCGGCTCGGGCCGTGGGCGGGCAGGTGGCGGCCGTCGAGGGACCGGAGGAGGGCGGCGGGGCGCTGCACCGGGTCCGGATCGAGCGTGCGGGGCAGGAGTTCGCACTCGTACCGGGCGGTGAGGTCGTGCTGGGCTTCGATGCGGAGGCGTGGCGGCCGGAGCCCGGGCAGGAGGCGGACTACGCGGCGAGCGCGGCGAACGGGTTCGGGCAGGCGGCGACGCTCCGGGAGCACCTGGCCGAGGTGCTGAGCCCGCGGCGGCGGGTCCGGCTCCCTGCGGTCCTGATGGCGGTGGAGGACGAGGAGCTCACGGACGAGCCCGCGGTGATGCCGGAGGTGCTGGCCGGCCGCGGACTGCGGATGCCCACCTCCGACGAGTGGGAGCACGCCTGCGGGGCCGGGGCGGACACCCTGTTCCACTGGGGCGACGCCTGCCCCCTCGACCGCATCCCGTACGGGGACCGCTCCGGCCCCCACTCCCGCCCCAACGCCCTGGGCCTGCGCATCGCGTACGACACGTACAGCGCGGAGGTGACGAGCGACCGCACGGCCGTCCACGGCGGCGACGGCGGCGAGTCCGTCTGCGGGGGCTACGGCACCCTCCTCGCCTGGCTCCCCCTGGCCACCGCCCACACGAACCCCGCCATGACCGAGTTCGTGTACGGACACACGGGCGACGGCGACTGCGAGGGCCTGAGCGTCCGCCCCGTCATCGGGATCTGACCGGAGCTGCTGGGGCGGGGTGTTCCGGACGGCGGCGGTGGAGGTCCATTTGTTGCCATTCCGGGCGTAGAGAGGCGAGGTTGGTGGTGAGGAAGTAGACGGCTGCGGCGGTCAGGAGGACCGGGGGCAGGCCTGCGGCGGCTACCGCTGCGCCGCCCAGTAGGCCGCCCAGGGGGATGCCGGACCAGGTGATGCCCTGGGTGAGGCCGCGGATCCGGCCGACCATGTCCGGGGGGATCCGCTCGTACATCACCGCGCCGACGATCGGGTTGATGAAGCCGCCGCCCAGGCCGCCGACGGCGATGACCGCCGCGACCAGCCACAGCGGGGCGTCCGTGGCGAGGATGAGGAAGCGGGGTGCGCCCGTGACCAGCCAGCCGAGGAAGAAGACCGGTCGGCGGCGCAGCCGGTGGGCGAGGGCCGCGGCGGTGAGGCTGCCGACCGTGGCCGCGATGCTGAACGTCGCCCACACCAGGCCGATCGCGGCGGGCCCGTGCCCCGACTCCTTGGCCCAGACGGGCACGAACACGGCTGCGCAGGCCGCGTCGAGGACGTTCGTGACGCAGATCATCGCGCTGAGGGTGAGGAGCAGGGGCTCCCTGCGGAGGAAGGCGAGGCCCTGGCGGAGGCTCTGCCAGTAGCCCTCGTGGCCGGCGCCCGCGGACGTGGGCTTGTGGGGGCGGCGGGCCATGTCGCGGGGGAGGGCGGTCGCGATGATCAGGGTGCCCAGGGTGAAGCAGGCCGCGTTGACCACCAGGCCGGCCATCGGGCCCACGAGGGCGACCAGGGCGCCGCCGGCCGCGGGGCCCACGGTGCCGGAGAGGCGTTCGACCACGCCCTCCAGTCCGGTGGCCCGCTCCAGGGGGACGCGGCTGCGGGCCGCGGCCTCCGGGATCATCACGTCCTTCGCCAGGTCCCCGGGACTGCGCACCGCCCCGATCACCGCGACCAGCACGGCCAGGGTGGTGAAGGACAGCCGACCGCCCGCGTGCAGCAGGGGGATCAGGAGCACGGCGGCCGCGCTGACCACGTCCGCGATCCAGGAGATCCGGCGCGGCCCGGCCCGGTCGACCAGCGGTCCGGCGAAGGCCTTGAGGGCGACGTACGGGCCCATCTCGCAGAAGGCGATCAGGCCGGTCTGGGTGGCGCTGCCGGTCGTGACCAGGACGAACCACGGGATCGCGATCCCCGAGATCCTCGTACCGCTCTGCGCCACCAGCAGCGCCGCGAGCACGGCGGCGAGGGGCCGCAGGCGCCGGTGGGCCGCCGCCCCCGCAACCGTTGCGGCGGCCCCGTCCAGGGCTCCGGGCGGTCCTGCGGGCTGCGCGCCGGGCTGGATTCCGGGGTGCACCATCGGGATCCGCCTCCTGCGGGGCGAGGGCTTGCGGCTCGGCCTCCGTAGAGCGTTGCCCGCAGGAGGGGGGCTTGGGAAGGCACCACGCGGACAGGCCGGGAGGGCCTTTCGGCCTGCCTGGTGGAGACGGCCTGCACGCCGTGGGCCGCCGCCGGGACGCCGTGCGGCCCGATGCAGGAACCCCCGCCCGCGGACGGCGGGTTCAGTCCCACCAGAAGTCCCACTGGTGCGCGCCCCGGATCCGCTCCGCGTACGCGGCGAGGGTGTAAGGGGCCTGGCCCTGGCGCACGTTGTCCGGGCAGAAGGCGAAGTGCTCCGCCGCTACCAGCAGCGCCTCGCGCTCCCCGGTCGGCGGCGCCGCCACGCTGAGGTGCAGCGTGGCGAACCCGACGGCGACCACGCGGGCGCCGAAGCGGTGCTCCCAGTCCCGGACGACCGCGGCGATCCTGCCCGTGTCGTTGTCGTGGTTGAGCGGACCGGTCCAGCCCGCGGCGGCCAGTGCCTCGGCGCCGGAGGCCGCGGGGACCAGGCCCATACGGGTCCGGGGCCGGAAGGAGAGGAAGGCCCGCGCATACTCGGCGGCTATCCGGTCGGGGTCGGCCGAAGGCTCCCCGGCGGGTGCGGGACCGGGCCAGGCACGGCCGAAGGGGGCGGTCTCGGGATCGGGGGCGGCTGAGTGGTCCGGGTGGTTCGTGTGGTCCGGCTCGTCCGGCTCGCCCGGCTCGCCCGGCTCGCCCGTGTCGTCGGAGGTCGTCGCGGTCCACCAGTCGGAGAGGACGGCCGCCGGGTCGTGGTCCGCGGGGGAGGACATCCGGTCGGGCATCAGCTCCCCCGAACCCCAGGGGCGGAACTCCTCGTCGTCCGGGTCCAGGGCGTCGAGCAGGAGCGGCAGCAGGCCCGTGTGCCCGTGCTCCCCGAGCGCCCGCAGCCACTCCCCGGCCGTGGCCGGACCGCCGCCCAGCCGCAGGGGCGGCCGGACGTCCGCGCCCGTGCTCGTGTCCGCGCGCGCCCCCGCGTCCGTGCTTGTGTCCGTGGTCACCGGGGGGCTCCGCCCGCCCGCGGGGACTCGGCCGGTACCGGTATCTGCTGCCCGCAGACGCGCTGCAGTTCGCGGATGCCCGCGCGCCAGGGGCCCGCGTCGCCCTCCTCCCACAGCTCCAACAGCTCGGAGGGCTCGGTGAGGACGCGCTCCAGCGCCCGGTGGGCCGGTTCGCGCAGGCCGGTCAGGTCGGGGAGGCCGCCGTCCGGTGCGTACGCGGAGGTGGCCGGCGCCCCGCCCGGGCACTGCGAGGCGATCAGCGCCGCGGCCGCCACGGCCTTCTCCGCGTCGTACGAGTCCAGGAAGTCCGTGGTGGACGTGACGACGGACAGGACGTCACGGATGATGCCCTCGCGCGCGTCGGGCGCCGCATCGTCGAGCTGCCCGCAGAAGTCCGCAGCGGTGTCGTTGTCGAAAGGACCGATGTCCCAAGTGCCCATGGTTTCTCCGCATCGTGGTGCCGATGCAGGCAGAGTGGCAGAGGGGACTGACAACGGCCTTCCAGCCCGGGTTCAGGAGGGCAGCGCGCCGCTCAGGGCCGCGCCCGCGGCGGCGAAGAGGCACGCGGTGAGCAGCGCGCGCTCGGGGGTGGTCCGGATGGCCAGCAGGTAGGCCAGGGCCGAGGCGCACATGGCCACGGGCAGCACGCTGGAGGTCAGGGACCCGGCGCTGAGGTGGCCGGTCGGCCAGGCCACCGCGAGGTGTACGAGGGCCGCGAGCCCCGCCGCCTCGAAGAACGGCTTGCGGAAGGGGTTCCACGCAGGCGCGGGCGAGGGCGCGGGCGCAGCAGGCGGGGCGGTTGCGGGCGCCCGGCCGTCCCGGGCCGCGGCCCGGTTGCGGCGCACGGAGACGGTGATGGCGGCCACGACGCAGGACAGCCCGACCAGCATCCACAGCATCAGCAGGCTCACCAGTACGGGGTTCAGGTCGGCCGTGCTGCCGGCCGCTGCCGCGGCCGCGGCGCTCGTGTGGGTCATCTCGTGTGGCCTCGTCTCCTGTGGTGCGGGTACGGGCCCGCCCCGGCCGGGGTGAGCGGCCGGGGCGGGGGTGGCACCTGCCCCGTACGGAACGGGTGTGCCGTACGGGGCAGGGGCCGTGGTGCTGCGGTGCTGCGATTCAGCAGGTGCAGCAGGTGCAGCAGGTGCAGCAGGTGCGGCCCGGGGCCGCTACCACTTCACCTTGATGCACTTCTCGTACACGGAGTCCAGGCCGAGGATGGCCGAACCCGTCGTGATGAGGATCGTCGCCATGCGCTGCATCTTCAGGTAGCGGCTCGGCGCGCTCATCACGCGGCTCACCGCCGCCCGGATGCCGCCGATCCGCCTGATGGCCCGCCAGATCGCGCGCACCTTGGCCGCGGCGAAGTACGCCGTGCCGAGCACCCAGGCCACGGCACCCGCACACACCGTGATCTTCCACGCCCGGCCCCAGAACTCGCCGGTGAGGTCGTACATGGTGATCGGGTCGGCCGGGTAGCCGTACGCGTTCGCGCCGCCGCCCGGGAGCGGGTCGCTCTGCAGGAACCGCCCGGTGGTCGGGTCGTACAGGCGGGCGCCCATCAGGGTCAGCCCGGACAGGGTGTCCCCGGAGCGCTGCTGTACGCCGAGCCAGCCGTAGCGGGCCTGTTCGGTGCCCGGCCGCAGGTTGCCGTACTCGTCGGTGTCGAGGACGGTCGGCGTGCCGCCGGCCAGCGGGAGCTGGACCGCGACGTCGCCGTGGATGTCGCTCAGCTGGAGGACCGTTCCGCCGGTCTTCGTGGTGGTGGCGGCGATGCCGCCGTCCGCCGAGGAGACGTAGCGGGTGACGGATCCGGCGCTGTCCTCGGCGACCCAGCTGGGCTTGTCGCAGGCGCAGTCGTAGTGGTTCGTCTTCGACTGGGTGGCGGTCCAGGTGGAGCCGCCGCCGGTCTCGACGACCCAGGAGCGGATGCGCTTGCTCGGGTCGATCGCCCAGGTCTGGCGCTGGTTGCCGACCGTCTCCTGGCGGACCCGGTCGTTGGTGTAGTAGCCGAGGGTCGCACCGGGCTTGGCCGTGGTGCGGCCGAAGGCGTCGTACGCGTAGCCCGCGTTCACCTGCCGGTCGGCGCTGTCGTACGCGTACGAGGTGACCGTGCCGCCGCTGGTGGGGCAGTCGGCGCCGGCGGTGCCGGTGGCCGTGGTGAGCGTCTTGCGGTTGGAGCGCGCGTCGAAGGTGTACGTGCGCGCGGTGCAGATGCCGTCGGCCGTGTCCTCGACGGAGGTCAGGCGGCCGATGCCGTCGTACCCGTACCGCTGGGCGCTGGCCTGCGAGTCCGCGGTCACCTGCCCGTGGATCGAGCGGGCGACGTTGTCGGACTGGACGACGAGGCCGTCGCTGTCGCGGGTGTAGACGCGGCTGGTGGCGTTGCCCTCGGCGTCGAGCGCCTGGTTGAGGGTGTAGCCGCCGGGCAGGCGCTCGCTGCTGACGGAGCCGTCGGCGTCGTACGCCGTGCTGATGGCGCCGGCGACCGAGTCGGTGGCCGTGGTCACCAGGCCGCGCGGCTCGGCCGCGTGGTCGTAGGTGTAGGTCACCGTGGACGGGATGCTGTTGGCCTTCTTGACGGGGCGGTCCAGCAGGTCGTACTCGGTGGTGGTGGTGCCGGCGTCGGCGTCCGTGTACGAGACCGGGCGGCCCAGCTTGTCGTAGGCCGTGGTCAGGGTGCCGCCGGTGGGCGAGACCGTCCTGGTGTCGCGGCCGGTGACCGCGTCGTACTCGTACGCGGCCTCGGGGCTGGCCGTGCCGACCCCGCCGGTGACCTTGGAGGTGGCCTGGCGGCCCGCGGCGTCGGCCGTGTACGTGGTCGTACGGGTCGAGCCGTTCGCCGTCTCGGTCACCTTGGCGGTGTTGCCCCACCAGTCGTACTCGACCGTGCTGACGGGCAGCGCGGACGGGTTGGAGCCGCCGCCGGTGACTGCGCCGGCCGGGCCGGTGGAGCAGACCAGGTCGGCCCACTCGGGGCGGCCCTGGCAGGTGCCCGTACCGGTCGCGGACCAGTACGCCGTCACCTTCGTGGTGGCCTCGGAGGCCGTGGCGCCGGGCAGGATCCGCTTGGTCTCGCGGCCCTGGGCGTCGTACTCGGCGACCGTGGTGACCGCGAGCCCGTCCGGGTCCTCGACCGTGCGGGTCGGCATGCCCTTGGCCCAGTCGAAGACCGTCTGGACGGTGCGGGGCTCGCCCTGGACGCCGGGGTGCTCGCGCACCTGGGCGCCGGTGGTGACCTTGGTGACCTGGTTCCGGACCACGGCGCTGCCGTCGGTGGGACGGCCGGCGTCGTACTCGTTGACCGTCCACGGGCGGGCGGTCACGGAGCTGCCCGCGGCGACCAGGGTGGTCGCGCCGGACTTCAGGTCGGCGGTCAGCTCGACCCGCTTGAGCGGACCGAACTCCTGCAGCTCGCGGGTGCCGTCCTCGTCGAAGACGCTGCGGGCGGACAGGAGCTCGGCGCGCTCGGCGGCGGTCAGGGAGCCGATGCCGAGCTCGGCGCGGGCGGCGGCCGCGGCCGGCGAGGTGCCGACGGCGACGTCGCGGTTGCGGGCGCTCAGCTTGCGCAGCGCGTTTCCGAAGCGGTCGTACTCGGCGGTGGTGATGTCGCCGCCGGGGGCGGCGTTGTTGACCTCGCGGGCGGAGCTGCCGAGGTAGTGGACCGTGGCCCGGGCGTAGTTCCCGGCGGTCAGGGCGCTGCCGTCGTGCGAGGAGGGGACGGAGTCCGCCGGGAAGACGGCGGTCGCGTCGGTCGGCGCGTCGGTCTGGCCCCAGGCCTTGACCTCGGCGGCGCCCATCTTGTGCGGGGCGGCGGAGCCGGTGAGCGGGACGCCGTACACCAGGCTGGTGGCGGCCGTGCCCTCCTCGACGTCCTTGGTGCCCTGCTTGAGGCCGGAGCGGGAGGCCTTCAGCAGCATGCCGTCGCTGGCGGTGCTGCCGGAGCCGGCCCGGCCGTAGGTGAAGGTCCAGGGCAGTTCGCCCGCGGGGGTCAGGCCGGTGACCCGGCCCGCGGCGTCGTAGCCGTACTTGGTGGCCGTGGCCTGCCCGAGGAGCGGGTTCCAGGTCTCGCGGAGCCTGCCGTCGGCGTCGTACGCGTAGGCCCGTACGGCCTTGGAGGTGGCCGCGGCCGCGCCGGGCGCGGTGGACCACAGGCGGATCTCCTTGACCTGCCCGGAGACGTCGCCGAGGGTGCCGGAGGCGGCGGTGGTGGCGGTGGCGTAGACGAACTCCACCGCGCGGCAGCCCTTGGTCGCGACCGAGGTCCTGCACTGCGCGACGGTGGCGCCCGAGGTCGGCGCGAAGACGCGCTTCGGACGGGCGAGGGTCTTGCCGCCGACCGCGACGGTCTCGGACTCGACCGCGGAGGCCGAGTCGCCCTGGCCGTCGTTCTGGCTGCTGCTGACCTGCCAGGTGGTGGCGCCCGCGGGCTTGGCGAAGACGGTGGAGTTGCCCTCGGTGTCGGTCAGCGTGAAGGTGCCGGCGACCGAGCCGGTGAGGGTGAGCTCCTCGGCGCCGGGCTCCGGGATCCAGCCGGTCCGGGCGGCGTTCGCGCTGAAGTGCGTGGACTCGCCCTCCTTGCCGACCACGGCCACGGCCGTGTCGGACACCTTGCGGACGTGGCTGTAGGAGGAGCCGGACAGCTCGGCGACGATGCCGCTGGTCCACTCCTTGCCGAAGATCGGGGCCTGGCCCTCCAGGGCGCCGCCCTTGCCCGGGGTACGGGAGGAGGCGGTGCGCTCCACGGCGAGGCCGAGCGCGTCGACGTCGCTCGCGGAGAGGGTGTAGTCACCGGTCAGGAGGTTGACCGAGCCGGGGCCGACGTCCCTGGACGCGGCGCCGTTGGCGTTGCGGTCCACGACCACGGTGAGCGGCTGGGTGGCGCCCGCGGCGGAGTTCGGGCCGGTGAAGTCGGCCTTGATCTGCACGGTGCCGTCGGGGTCGACGGTGTCGGTGGTGTTCCAGACGAGGGGGGTGTTCTGGCCGCCGGTCATCGGGACGGGCCAGGAGCCGAGCGGGGTGCCGCCGGAGGTGACGTGCCCGGCGGGGATCTGTACCCAGGGGTCGGCGGCGGAGCGGCGCCAGGAGAAGGTGGCGGCGGTGTACTTGGTGGCGTCGGCTTCGGCGGTGAGGGGGAGGCGGCGGGCGGTGCGTTCGCCTTCGGTGGGCTGGACGAAGCCGCCGGGTCCGGCGTGGAAGGTGTAGTCGATCGCCTCGGACTTGTTGTCGGCCTTGTCGACGGTGCGGACCTGGAGGGTGTGGGTGCCGTCCTTGGGCGGGGTGACGGTGAGGGCCTTGGCGCCGGCGGTGCCGCCGGTGGCGGCCTTGGTCCAGGTGACTCCGTCGAGGGACCACTCGAGCCAGTTGTGGTCGGTGGCGGGCGGGGTGACCTGGAAGGTGCCGGCCTGGCCCGCGCCCTTGACCCAGGTGTTCGGCGGGTAGTGGGTGGAGGTGATGCCGGTGGGGGCGGAGGGGGCGGTGGTGTCGACCGTGAAGGTCTTCTCCGCGGACCAGCCCAGGTTGTAGTGGGTGCCGTCGTAGGGGGAGGTGCGGAAGCGGTAGGTCTTGCCGTTGGTCAGGACCCCGGCGGGGACGGTGACGGAGGCGGGCTGTCCGGAGGACACGAACCCGGACCGCAGGACCTCTCCGACCTGGGCGCCGGTGGCGTTGTCGAAGATCTGGAACGCGCCCTGCACCTTGTCGCCGTTGGCGTCGATGAAGGTGTCGCGCAGCGTCGGGGTCGTGGAGTTCACGACGTAGGCGCCGCCGTAGGAGAAGAAGGGGGCGCCCGCCTCCTGCTTCGTTCCCGTGCGGGGGCGGTAGTTGTACGTGACCGTCAGCTTGGGCGGGTTCGAGGCGGCGTTGGCGGAGTTGACCCGCTTCCACTGCTTCAGGTTGTTCTCGTCCGCGGCGCGCAGGCCCATGCCCGCGTGGCCCCACTTGTTGTTGGACCAGTGCTGGACGAGGTCCTTGACGTCCGCGGTGATCCAGCCGTCGGGGGCCGCGGTGCAGCTCGGGTTGCCCTTGGTCTGGGTGGAGGTGGCCATCTTGGTCACCATCGAGGGCTGGGTGGTCCAGCGGGAGGAGGTGGAGGCGTTGTTGGCCGTCCACACCTCCCAGGTCTGGCCGGTGCACTCGGGGGCGTTGCCGGAGTGGAAGTTCCACAGCGACAGGGTCGCGGACGAGATCAGCGCGTCGGCGACGGGCGCGGTGTTCCAGGTGATGAAGGACCGGGCGGTGCGCCAGGTGCCGTCGGCGTTCTTCGTGCCGGGGTTGCCGAAGTCGAGCTCGGTGTCGGCGGACCAGTCGACGGTCTCGCCCTGCTGGACGTAGGTGTCGAAGAGGTTGCCGAGGGTGGAGGTCGAGGGGTCGACCGTCACCGGGTACTTGGTCTCCGGGTCCGCGAGGAACTCGGCGTCGGGGGTGATGACCAGGTCGACACCGCCCTTGACCTTGACGGCCTTCATGGCGACGCGGGAGCGGTTGGTGTGCTCGCCGGAGGACGGGTCCACGGACGCGTCCCACATCACCGGGGCGGGCATCGTGGCCGTCTTCTTGGACCTGCGGTCCGTGAAGAGCAGGCTGCCGTCCTTCTGCTCGGTGACCTTCAGGCCCTTGGTGCGCAGCGGCAGCGTGTACGAGAACCCGGCCGCGGGAAGCGACTTCACCTCGACGAACTGCTCGAAGCCGGTACGGGTGGCCTCGACCACCACATCGGCGCCGGGCACGGCGTTCACGTACGTCGCCCGCGTCCCGTCGATCTCCGGCTTCGGCAGACCGCCCCGCCACTGGAGCGTGATCGCGTCCTCACCCTCGCCCAGGGTCACCAGGTCCGTCGCCGGGGCCTTCGCCGCCGCCTTCAGAGAGGGAGCGCGGGTCCCCGTACCGCCGGTGAGGCGCAGCCCGCTGGGGTGCGCCTTGGAGGCCACGGAACCGTCCGCGCCGGCCGCCAGGCTGACGTCGACGTTGCGCCACTCGCCGGTGGCGGGGTCGCGGAAGCGGATCGGGCCGCCGGAGATCTCGCTGGTCAGCGAGCCGTCCTTGTTGACCCAGGTCGTGGAGGACTCGGTGCGCTCCGACAGCGCCTCCACCCGCTTGCCTGACAGCCGCGCCGCGAGCCGCGCCGACGGGATGTCGGCAGCCTGCGCCACGGCGGCGGGCGCCTTCCGCGCGGCGGCCGCCACGGCCTTCTCGGCCGCCTTGACCGCGTTCTGCTGGGCGGCGGCGGATGCCATCCCCTCCATCGCGGTCACGGACATGGCAAGCACCAGCCCGCCTGATATATAGCGCAGCATTTTACGGCCGCGCCGATGCGTATCGCTGATCAACGGGCACCCCCTAGATTCAATCGCACTCGCACACCTCGAAGAACGAGGAAAAACTGATGATCGCGAGGACGTTAACCCGGGTGCGCACAGAAAAGGCACAGGATGAATCGATCATGGATGTCTAAAACCGGACATCTAATCACTTCGCGGTGTGAGTGACTTGCGTCACGCGGAAATGGTTTGGATCGTCACTGAGAGTCCAAGATTCATTTCCGACTGCGAAGTGGTTTGGATTGCGGTTAAATTGACGGTGCATCAAGGGGGGTGATTGGGCGGGCGTGCCGAGAAATTAGACGCGGACCTGACAATTCCTGACGGTCGCGCGCTGCCCCTGCCCCTCCCGTTGCCCCCGCCCCGGCCCCTGCGCGGCGCTACCCCTGTCCCCGTGCGCCGCTTGCGCCTCCGCGCAGCACCTGCCCCACCCGCCGGTACGACTCGACACGGTGCTGGGCCCGCCGGGCCCGCTCCTCCGGGTCCCGTACGAAGAGCGCCTGCCGCCCCGGGTGGTACGTACCCACCACCTCCAGTGCCCGCCCCGCGACCGCGTCGGGGTGGGCCCTGGTCAGCCGCCGCCACACGTCCCGGGCCTCGCCGCCCTGCAGCAGTACGACCTCCGTCCTGGGCATCAGCCCCAGCAGCCGCGCCAACACCTCGGCCCCGTCGCGGAGTTCGGCGGCCTTCGGCGGACGGTTGACGTACCAGGGGTACGCGTTCCAGGGCGTGACGTCGGACGGCTGGATACCCGCCTCCTCGAAGATCCGGGCCTGCAGCTCGGCCGTCGGATCGTCGTTCTCCGTGCACAGGAACCCGGAGCCGGTCCCGCCCTCATCGAGCGTCTTCGGCCCCGGATCCCGCAGGACGGACAGCACCCGCGCCTCCGTACCCCCGTGCCAGGGTGCGACGTACGGCATCCAGCCCCGCCCCTCCGGCTCGCGCAGGCCGTCCACCAGCTCGTTCACCGCGCGCACGTGCGGCGCGTACCGCCCCTGCACCTGCCCGGCCCGAAACCCCTCGTCCCGCATCCGCCGCGCCATGGCCCGCCCCCGCTCCCGAGATGGATGCCGGGACTGTAGCGGCCGGGCCCGGCAGGCGGAGGCGGATCTGCTGCACGGGTGCCCGGGAGGGCGAACTCTCCCGAATCGGCCGCAGAACCGGCCGGGGAGGCGGTAGCTTCCGAGCCCCGGTCCGGCCGCATCCCGCCGGCGGGGTGCGCGGCTCGTCTCGGAATTCGTACCCACGGGTAGTCATATCCGGATCTTCCGTACGCTCTGCGCGCTCGTGACACGCATTGCCAGAGGAAGCCGCCCCATGACCCACCCGCCGCAGTACGCACCGCCGCCCCCGCCGCCCTTCCCCGCCCCCGTCCGGCGGTGGTGGCAGCACCCGGCGCTGATCGTTGTGCTCCTGGTGGTGCTGCCGCCCCTGGGGATCGTGCTGGTCTGGACGAGCGGCTGGAAGACCGCCCCGAAGGTCGTCAGCTCCCTGGTGGCCGGGGCCTGGATGATCACCCCGTTCCTGGCCGAGCCGCCGGACAAGCCGGAAGCCGACGCCAAGCCCGGGACGGCCGCCGCAGCCTCCGCCACTCCCTCCTCCGTACCGTCCCCTGCGCTGACCGGCGCGCCCGCCGCCCCGCCGGACCTGGTCGGCAAGAACCTCGCGGCCGCCTACGCCGCCGCCCGCGCCGCCGGGTTCGACGCGGTCTCCCACGACGCCGGTCCCGAGGACGCGGGCCAATGGGACCGCGGCAACTGGAAGGTCTGCTTCCAGGCGCTCGCCGAACGCCGGGCCGGCGGCCGCCCCACCGTCGACCTCGCGGTCACCCGCACCGCATGGCCCTGCCCGGCCGAGGACGGGGCCCCGATCCCCTTCCCGAAGATGCCGGCGGTGACGGGAAGGGGCTACGACCGCGCGCAGGACACCCTGAAGCCCGCCGGGCTCCGCTCCTTCGAACCGAAGAGCGCATACGCGGACGTCGAACTCCCCGCTGACCCGGGCGACTGGACCGTCTGCCTCCAGTCCCCCCAGGAGGGCGAGGAACTCCGCACCCCCGCCACCACGACCACCCGCCTGTGGCTCGCGTCCCCGGGCACCCCCTGCCCCTCCGCCCCGGACACCCGCCTCCCCCCGGACCCGACCCCGCCCCCCGCCACACGCGAGGCCCCCGACCCGGACTCCTCCTCATCCGGCAGCGACGGCACCCCGACCGTCACCCCCGGCGCGTACTGCTCCACCCCCGGCTCGACAGGCGTCAGCAAGAAGGGCGCCGTCTACACCTGCCAGGGCCCGGGCCGCGAACGCTGGCGGCGGTAGGGAGTCGGCCGCGGTAGGGGACGGGGCGCAGCTGATGGCCGTGGCGCACTGAGCGCTACGCCCGTCCCCCTGCCCCGTGTTGCTGCGTGTACGACCAGGTCACTGCGGTCATCAGGGCGGCCGCCTCGGCGAGGACGGCGAGGCCGACGACGTAGGCGATGCCCCAGCCCGGGATGTCAAGGATGCGGGGAGGGGGGCGCCCGTAGCGGTAGCGCCTGAGGAGGCCTCCCGGTCATCCGACAGGCTGGGGCGTCCCACCGCCCACCGTCCGGCAGGTGTGTCCCGCGGCCGGCGGTGCTCAGCGCTCGGCCATGATCACGACTCCCGGGCCCGTGTGCTCGTCCGCCGGGAGGCGGAGTTCGGCGACCGGGCGGAGGCCGGCCTGTTCGATGAGGGCGGTGAGCTGTTCGGGGCGCCAGCGGTGCGTGGTCCAGCGGACGGGGACCTCGCCGTAGGCCTCGGTGCGCAGGACGTCGCCGTCGCCGACGTGGGTGGCGGTCAGGAACTGGCCGCCCGGCCTGAGGGCGCGGGCGAACAGCGCGAGGACCTGGGGCAGCACCTCGCGGGGCAGGTTGAACAGCGACCACCAGCCGAGCACCCCGCCCAAGGAGCCCTCGGCCAGGTCGAGTTCGGTGGCGGATGCCACGGAGAACCGGCAGTGCGGGTACAGCCGCCGGGCGTTCTCGACCATGCGGGGCGAGAGGTCGACCCCGGACACGTCGAGCCCGCGCCCGGCGAGGTACGCGGTCACCGTGCCGGGCCCGCAGCCCACGTCCAGCACGGGCCCGAGCCCGTCCACGGTATCGGCGAAGGCGTCCACGGCGGCCTTCAGCCACGGGTGCCGCCGGATGTCCCCGATCCCCGTGGTCGCCACCATGTGCGCGTAGGTGTCGGCCACGCGGTCGTACGAATCGCGGACGGTGTCGAGGTCGGCGGGGCGGTCTACGTGCGGGGCCGGGGTCGGCGTGGGGTCTGGGTGCATCGGGCCACCTTAGAGGTCCCGCCGGACGCGGGTGGGGGCTGCCGTGGGGAAACCCCGTGGCCGCGTCCGGCATGCGCCGGTAAGGTCCCGGTTCCCCAGCGGTTCCCCGTAGCAGCAGAAGGCGAACACCATGACCGGCGACCGGCAGACGGCGACGACGACGCCCGCCACCACCACCCTGTGGCGGCCCACCGGGCCGGTGGAGCTGGAGCTCGTACGCGCGCTCGACTGGCGGGCCTGGCCGCCGCGCCTGCCCGAGCAGCCGATCTTCTACCCCGTCCTCAACGAGGAGTACGCCATCAAGATCGCCCGGGACTGGAACGTCCAGCACGACGGCGCCGGTTTCGTCACCCGCTTCGAGGTCGACTCCGCGTTCCTGCGCCGGTACCCCGTCCGGCAGGCCGGCGGGCGGACCATCCTCGAGCTGTGGGTTCCGGCCGGGGAGCTGGACGAGTTCAACGCCCACATCGCCGGGCGCATCGAGGTCGTCCACGAGTTCCGCTGAGCGCGGTGCGGGGTACCCGACCGGGTGGCTACCAGCAGGTAGGGTCACCGGTCTGATCAACGCCCTGCGGGGCGGTGGGCGCCCGGCGTAGGTTGCGGGGGTGAGCGTGCGCGATGCCCTGGACCTGCGGGGCCCAGGCTGCCGCCTGCCTACCCGCCGCGGACGCCCCCGCCGCAGAAGCGGCCCGCGGAGGCGCCGCGGCCGCAGCTGCCGAACAAGCCGGCGGCCGCGGGCTGCGGCACCTCCGCGAGGCCCTCGGGGATGCGTCCCCGCTCGCGCCGGCTCCGTCAGCGGCGCACCTTCAGGGTCCACTTCGCTTCCGTGCGGACCCCGATGAGCCCGGGCCGGACCTTGTAGACCCCGGCCGAGGTGCCCAACTGCTTTTCAGGACGCAGGTGTTCATCGATGGTCACCAGGACGATGTGGTCGGACTCGGAGCCCCGGTCGACCCGGACCTCCAGCTCCACCTCCGCGTCCGGGGCGGAGCCGCCCGGTACGGAGACCAGCTCCCAGCCCTCGCCCGACAGCTTCCGCTTCACCTCGCGGGCCTCGTGCAGCGGCCGCACCTCCAGGGTCCAGGCGGACGCGTGGTCCAGTTTCACCAGTACGTGGCACCAGCCCTCGGGCCCCACCGCCAGCGCCCCGGTCAGGGGCCTGCCGGTGCCGAAGCGCCCGGAGTTGTCGCTCGTACCGTCGGGCTGGACGGTGTGCACGTAGCTGCCGGAGTCCTCCGCCCCGTCGCACACGGCCCGGATCAGGGCGGGCGGGCCCGCGTACCGCAGGACGGCCTGACCGCGGCCCGAGGCACGGCCCGCCAGCGTCCCCGCCGCGGAGACCGGGCGGACCCGCAGCCGCCAGTTGCCGGAGCCCTCGACCCGCAGCCGCACCTCGGACGCCCCCTTGGAGAAGACGAGCAGCTGCCCGCGCGCGTCCCGCGTGGTGGAGAAGATGTGCAGCGCGCTCACCCCGCCCTGCTCGTCCAGCCCCCAGATCCAGAACCAGCTGTGCCGCCTGCGCGCCCCCGTCCGCTCGAACTCCAGCACCGCGGGCGTGCCGGGCTGCGGGTTCACCACGGTCACGTCGAGCTTGCCGCGTCCCTCGTACACCCCCGAGGCCACGGCCTCGGCCCGCGCCTTCGCGGCCTGTTCGGGGGTGCGGTGGTGTCCGGGTGCGGGCACCAGCTCCGCGGACCAGGCGGCCCGCGCGGATACGAGGACGAGCAGGGGGCCCGCCTGCACGGGGTGGGTGGCCTCGACCCGGCCCTCGTCGTCGATCAGCTTCGTGCGCTGCCACGGCTCCACGCGGTCGAGCCCGGCGGCCTCGGCCCCGAAGCCGTCCTTCTTCGCGCCGTGATGGCGGAGGGTCAGGTCCGAGGCGGGGCCGTCGTGCAGGAGTACGTCGGGCCCGGTGCCGGAGACCGAACCGGTGCCCGTGCCCGCCGGGTCGAGGCGGCGGGCGGCGCCGAGGGACAGGACCCGCAGGGTCCAGGCGCCCCGGGCCTCCACGCGCAGCCGCAGGGCGCGCCTGCCGCGGACGGCCAGGACGCGGGCGCCGTCCACCGGGCCGGAGGTGTCGAGGAGGACCTGCTCCTGGGCGTCGTCGGAGTCGAGCACGGCGAGGGTGAACCGCCCGCCGCCGACCGCCGACACCTCGATGATCAGCGGACCCCTCGGGGCCGGGCGCCCGAGGGAGAAGATGCGGTCCCCGTCGCCGTCCACCGCGTGGAACACCTCGCCGGCGGGCACCACGGCGGCCCCCTCCGCCGACCCGGCCGTCGGACTGAACGCCCCGGCCAGCGCAGCCACCACGGCATTCGCCTCGGCCGCCAGCCGAGCCGCATGCGCGCCGCCCGGTCCCTTGGGCGCGGACGAGGGGGCGGCAGACGAGGCGGCCACCGGCGGCCCGACCTCCGCGACCTCCCCGCCCCCGGTATCCCCGTCGGTGCCCGCACCCTGCGGCGGCTTGCCGCCCGCAGCGCGTACCCCCGCGGGCGCGGGCCCCCTGTCCGGCCCCGCACTCCGCACCGCATCCCAGGCACTGGCCCTGGCGGGCCGCGCCACACCTGCGGCCTCCGTCACCCCTGCCGCATCAGCTGCCGCCCCGGTGGCCCCTGCCGCCGCAACCGCTTCGCCGCCTTCAGCGGATTCGCCGCCCCCAGCCCCCTCTGGCACCGTATCCGCGGTGTCCGCCGTGCCCGTCTCGCGGGCCGCCCCACCCACCCCCACGGGCGGCTCGGCGACCTTCCGTACCTCCACCTCCGGCACCCCGCCCACCTCCGGCTCCGCGGGCAGGGCCCCGCCCGGTATGCCGTAGTCGGCGGCGAGCGCGGTCGCGCCCGTGCCGTAGCCCTGGCCCACGGCGCGGAAGCGCCAGGAGCCGTCACGGCGGTAGAACTCGCCCAGTACGAGGGCGGTTTCCGGGCCCGCGTCCGCAACCTCGTACCGCACCGCCTCCGGACCCTCCGCCCCGGCCACCTCGAGCCGCAGCGCCGCGGCCTCCCCGAAGGTCCCGCCCGAGGCGAGGGCGGCGATCAGCACCCGCCGGACCTCCGGCTCCACGGCCTCCTCGTCCAGCGACAGCCGGTGTACGAGCAACCCGTCCGCGGCCTCGCCGCCCAGATACCGCACCGCACCCGAGGGGTCCGCGGGCCGGTCGCCCCGTACGACGTCGGCTTCGCCGCGCACCCTGCCCTGCGCGTCCAGCAGCACCGCGAAGGCGGCCACCAGGGGGGCGCCCGGCCGCGCCTCCCGCGTCACGGCGATGCGGTACGGGCCCCCGGGCAGCGGGGAGTTGGCCCCTTTGATGATGATCGTCATACCGGCCATCCTCGCACCGGCGCCCGCCCAAGCGGCAGCAGTCCGCGCAGGCCGGAGCAGCGCGGCGAAACCGCCTGGCGTCGGTGCGTACCGGGCAGGCAGGATCGAGCCCGTGGACGACCCTCCCCGCGATGAAACCGCGCTGTCGGCGCTGATCAGCCGCTACGTCACGCCCGAGAGGCGCTATCTGAAGCTCGGCGGCGGCCTGCTGCGCATGCCGGATCCCCCGTACGAACGGTTCGTGCGGGCGCTCGGCGCGGACGCGCAGGCCATCACCGCGCAGGAGATCTCCGCCCTGCTGGGGGCACCCGGCTGGCGGGAGCGGAGGACGGCGGCCTGGCTCGTGGCCGTGGGCGGGCGGACGGAGTTCCGCGAGCGGATCGGGGAGCTCCTGCTGGCCAGCGAGGTCTGCTGTGCGGGGCTGTCCTACTGCGTGGCGCTGGCCGGTTTCGGGACGGACCGCGATGCCGATCTGCTCGCCGCCTACCTCGACCGCTACCTGCGGCGGCCGGACCTCGGCTACGACCAGCCGGTGGTCATGGGCGCCCTGCAGTTGGTCGACCTGAACCTCGGAACCCGCCGGTACGCACGCTTCCAGCGCCCGGGCGGGCTGTGGGAGCAGTGGTTGCGGGACGCACCGCACATGAAGGAGGGAACGGACCCGGCGTTCTCGTGCCTGAGCCTCGTGCGGCGGCTCTGCGCCGTGGTCGAGGAGTGCTCCGAGGTTCCCCCCGGCCCCGCCCCCGTACCGCCTACTCCAGGACCGCCACCGCCTCGACCTCGACCAGGAGGTCCGGTTCGCCGAGGGCTGTGACGCCCAGGAGGGTGATCGGTTTGGTGGGGTCCACGCCCAGGGTGGCGGCGGCGCGGGCTACGCCCTCGCCGAGGAGGGGCATCTTCTCGGGGTGCCAGTCGACCACGTACACGGTCAGCTTCGCCACGTCGTCGAACGAGCTGCCGACCGAGGCCAGGGCGGTGGCGATGTTGAGGTAGCACTGCTCGACCTGGGCGGCGAGGTCGCCCCCGCCCACCGGCCGGCCCTCCGCGTCGCGGGCCACCTGGCCGGCCAGGAAGACCGTCCTGGTGCCCGTCGCTACGGACAGCTGCCGGTAGACCTCGGGCTTCGGCAGCCCGTCGGGGTTGAACAGGGCAACGGCCACGGTTCCTCCATGAGTTGGGGCGGGTGCTCGCGGGCCATCAAAGCATAGCGGTGCTATGTATGGTGGGCTCATGGCGAGAACGAAGGACCCGGCGGTCCGCACCCTGCTGCTGGACCGGGCCGCGCAGATGCTCACGGCCCGGGAGCCGGTGACGCTCCGCACCCTGGTGGCGGGGACCGGCGTGTCCATGATGGCCGTGTACACCTACTTCGGCGGGATGGACGGGCTGTGGCGGGCGCTGCGGCAGGAGGGGTTCACCCGGCTCGCGGTCCGCCTGGACGCCGTACCCGACTCGGCGGACCCGGTGCGCGACCTGTCCGCGCTGGGGGCCGCGTACCTGGCCAACGCGCTCGACCATCCGGACTTCTACCGCGTCATGTTCGACGCGGGCTTCGCCCTGGAGGACGCCGGGGCCGCGGACGCGACCCTGCACCGGCTGGTGTCCGCCGTCGAGCGGGCCAAGGCGGCCGGACGCTTCCGCGGGGACGTCGATGCGCCCGCGCTGGCCGTGCAGAGCTGGGCCGTCGGCCACGGCCTGGCCTCCCTGACCGCCACCGGCCCCCTCCCGCCCGCCGCCCTCGCCCACAGCGTCCCCCTCCTCACCGCCCTCTTCACGAGCGCGGGCGACACCCCCGTGGCCGCCCGCGACTCGGTAGAGGAGGGGTGGGAGCAGGTCTTCTCGGGCCGGCTCCCCGGCGGGTGAGGGGCTCAGGTGTCGAGCGGGGGGTGTGGGGGTGGACCTCGCGGGGGTGGACTCGGCGGTCAGGGGCGCGGTGATGGCGCGGTTCGTCGTTACGCTGCCTCTGGAGGCCGGTCCGCCCCGGGATCGGGGCGGTGTCTGGTCGTGAGACGTGAGGGGTAATTTACTTGCCCTTTACCCTAGGCCTCGGATACTGTGCGTAATCAAACAGGCTTCCGGGCGTCGGTTCGACCGCGTCCGCCGAGAAAGAAGTGGAGCAGCAGACCCGCAATGGGTGAACCTCCCAGTCCCAGCCGTGCCACGCCCTGCCCGAATACCAGCGAGTCGGGAGCGGGGGTGGCACGGTGACCGAGATCCTGCTGCTCCTCCTCGCGCTCGCGCTCACCCTCGCGTGCGCCGTATTCGTCGCCGCCGAGTTCTCCCTGACCACCGTCGAGCGCAGTGAGCTCGAGCGGGCCGCCGCGGCCGGTGAGCGCGGCGCCGCCGGCGCCCTCGCCGCCGCGAAGAAGCTCACCTTCCAGCTGTCCGGCGCCCAGCTCGGCATCACCGTGACCTCCCTGGTCATCGGCATGCTCGCCGAGCCCGCGGTCTCGGTCCTGCTGCGCGGCCCCCTGGAGTCCCTCGGCCTGCCCGCAGGCGCGGTGCCCACCACCGCGACCCTGCTCGGCGTGGTGCTCTCCACGATCGTCCTGATGGTCGTCGGCGAGCTCGTCCCCAAGAACTGGGCGATCTCCCGGCCCCTGGCCGTCGCCAAGGTCGTCGCCGGCCCGCAGCGCGCCTTCACCGCCGTGTTCGCCCCGCTGATCCGGCACCTGAACAACACCGCGAACCGCCTCGTGCGCCGCTTCGGCCTGGAGCCCGCCGAGGAGCTGGCCTCCGCCCGCAGCCCCGAGGAGCTCGTCGCCCTGGCCCGCCACTCCGCCCGCGAGGGCGCGATCGAGGCGGACTCGGCCGAGCTGTTCGTCCGTACGCTCAACCTGGGCGGGCTCACCGCTGAGAACGTGATGACCCCGCGCGTGGACGTCCGCGCCCTGGAGGCGCACGCCACCGCGCAGGACGCCGCGAACCTGGCCCTGGCCACCGGCACCTCCCGCTTCCCCGTCTACCGCCACACCCTCGACGAGGTCGTCGGGACCCTCCACGTGCGCGACGTGCTCGCGCTGGAGGAGGACGAGCGCCCCCAGACCGCCGTCACGGCGCTCATGACCGAGCCGCTCCTCGTCCCGCACTCCCTGCCCGTCGACACCCTGCTCGGCCGGCTCCGCAAGTCCCGCACGATGGCCGTGGTCATCGACGAGTACGGCGGCACCGCCGGCGTCGCGACGGTCGAGGACATCGTCGAGGAGGTCGTCGGCGAGGTCCGCGACGAGCACGACCCGCTGGAGGTCCCCGACCTCCTGGAGGTCCCCGGGCGCGAGGACGGCCGCCGGGCCTGGCAGGCCGACGGCTCCGTCCGCCTCGACCAGCTGGAGCAGATCGGCATGGAGGCCCCCGAGGGCCCGTACGAGACCCTCGCCGGCCTCGTCGCCACCGAGCTGGCCCGCATCCCCGTCACCGGTGACGAGCTCACCGTCTCCGGCTGGGAGCTGACCGTGCTCGCGATAGACCACCACCGGGCCGACCGCGTGGCGCTCACCGCGCCGCCCGCCGCGCCCGCAGGGGCCGAAGAGGCCGACCGCTCCGGGGAGGAGGGCCGATGACCACCGTCCAGCTGCTGATCGGCGTGCTCACGCTCGTCACCAACGCCTTCTTCGTCGGCGCCGAGTTCGCCCTGATCTCCGTACGCCGCAGCCAGATCGAACCGGCCGCCCTCAAGGGCAACCGCCGCGCCAAGGCCACCCTGTGGGGGCTGGAGCACCTGTCCGCGATGATGGCCACCGCCCAGCTCGGCATCACCGTCTCCTCGCTGGTGCTGGGCGCCGTGGCGGAACCGGCCATCGCGCACCTGCTGGAGCCCCCCTTCGAGGCCGTCGGCGTGCCCGAGGCGCTGGTCCACCCCATCGCCTTCGTCATCGCCCTGACCCTGGCCACGTACCTGCACATGCTCATCGGCGAGATGGTCCCCAAGAACATCGCCCTCGCCGCACCCGCCCCCACCGCCCTCCTGCTGGGCCCGCCGCTGGTCGCCCTGACCCGCGCGCTGCGCCCGCTGATCTTCGGCATCAACGCCTTCGCCAACATGCTGCTGCGGCTGCTGAAGGTGGAGCCGAAGGACGAGGTGTCCGCCGTCTTCACCGACGACGAGCTGGCCCGGCTGGTCGAGGACTCCCGCGACGCGGGCCTCATCGCCCCCGAGGACAGCGCGCGCCTGCACGACGCCCTCGAACTGGGCACGCGCACGGTCGGCGAGATCATGATCCCGCGCGGGGAGTTCGTCAGCGTCGCCGAGGGGATCACCCCGCGCGAGCTGGAGCGCACCGCGGCCCGGCACGGGTTCTCGCGGCTGGTCGTCACGGGCCCCGGCGGCCGGATCCTGGGCTTCCTCCACATCAAGGACGCCCTGGCCGCCACCGACCGGACGGCGCCGTTCCCCCGCGCCGCGCTCCACACGGTCACGGAGATCGCCAGCAGCACCCCGCTGGACGACACCATGACCGCGATGCGCACGGCGGGCACGCACCTGGCCGCCGTCACCGCGGCCGAGGGCGAGCGCGCCGGCGAGGTCATCGGCTTCGTCACCATGGAGGACGTCCTGGAGGAGCTCGTCGGCGAGGCCGCCGCCCCGGGCGCCGCCTGACGGCAGGGGCGGCACCGGTAGCACCGGTAGTGCCCGTACGGGTACGGGGCCCCACCCGTACCCGGGTCCGCGCCGGGACCGGGCGGCGTGTCGCCGTCCGGCCCCGGCGCGGCGGCGTGCGAGGGTACGGCCGGTGACCGTACCCCACCCGCACGCCCCGGGCCCGGCCCGCCCCGTGCCTCCCGCGCACCACCCGCCTCCCGCGCCTCCCGTCCGGACCGCCGCCCCCGTCCCGGTCGAGGACGCGGCCCTCCTGGGCGCCCGTACGATCCAGCTGCTCCGGCGCCTCGACGCCTGGACCGCCGCCACGGGTGCCGGAACCGGCCCGCAGGTCGCCGAGATGGCGGCCCTCGCCCTCGCCTCCGCCGCCCCCGAGACCGGCCCGGACGAACTGCTGCCCGCCGCCATGAGCGTGGTGTGGGCCCAGGTCGCCGACGACGGGTTCGACGTCACGGCCCGCACCCCGCAGGAGGTCGAGGAGCTGATCGAGGGCCTGCGCCGCACCGCCCGCGGCGGCGAGCCCCGCCCCGGCGTCCCCGCCGAACGGCTCCTGGCCTCCGTCGCCGCCGCCCTCCGGGCCGCCGCGCCCCGCCCCGACCTCGAAGGCCTCTGGCTGGACCGCCTCGACCGGATGCTCGACGCCTGCCGCTACGAGTGGACCGCCGGCCGCGCCCACGCCCTCGGCGCCTGCCCGCCCGCCCTGGACGCCTACCTCGACCACCACCACAGCGTCGGCTTCACCACCATCTGCGCCGCCTGGTGGGCCGCGGACCCGGACCCCGTCCCCGCCGCCCGCCTGGACCGGCTGGCGGAGGCGGCCGACTACTTCGAGCGGGCCGTCCGGCTGGCCAACGACCTGCGCACCGCCCACCGCGAACGCCACGAGGGCGCCGGCATCAACGCCCTCCTCCTCGGCGCCGGCCCCGAGGAGGTCCGCGCCCTCGTCCGCACCTGCCTCGTCGAGGGCCACGGCCTGCTGGCCGGACCGCTCGCGGGCCTGCCGCAGGCCCGCCGCCTCGGCAGGGTCGCGGACTGGCTCGTCGGGATGTACCAGATCACCGAACCCCGCCTCGGCGCGGCGGCCGGATCGTACGCACAGCTGTCCCGGCCGCCCCTTTCCGGCCAAGATCGCCTCCCCGCAGGATGAGGACCCGGACAGGACGGCGACGAGGACACGAGCCGAGGAGAGCACCATGGCCCTGGAGATGCGCGAGCGCTGCGAACGGTGCGGGGACGGCGGGGTACGGCCCGACGGGCCCGCGTACATCTGCTCGTACGAGTGCACGTTCTGCACCGCCTGCACCGAGGAGATGCGGCACGGCTGCCCCAACTGCGGCGGCGAGCTCGTACCCCGCCCCCGCCGGGCCCGGCCGGACGGGGCCGCGGAGCAGCCTGCGGAGTAGCCCGCTCCGCCCGGCATGGCCGCGCCCCGCCGGGGCATGATCCGTGGGATCCGCACACGTGCGGCGGTGGCAGCGGTCGGGTCGTGCCCGGGAGGAGTGCAGCAGTGGCGAGGGAAGACGCGGGTACCGGACAGGAGCGCCCCGGCATCCGGCCGGAGGTGCAGGAGACGTACGGCCCCTTAGACCTGGGGCACCAGCCGATGTTCGGCGGGGGCTTCATCAACTTCGGCTACTGGCAGGGCATCGACCTGGCCGGCCCGCTCGGCGAGGAGGAGCGGGCCCGCAGCCAGCAGGCCCTCTACCGGCACGTCCTGGACGCCGCCGGGCCGCTGCGCCAGCGGCGCGTCCTCGACGTGGGCTGCGGACTGGGCACGGGCTGCGCGATCGCCCTCGCGGAGTACGGGCCCGCCGCCGTCACCGGCATGGACATCCACCCCGACCAGCTGGCCCGCGCGCGCGAGGAGCAGGCCGTACTGCTGGCGGAGCAGCCGGGCCGGCTGCGGTTCGCCGAGGGGGCCGCGGAGGCGATGCCCTGGCAGGACGGGGCCTTCGACGCCGTCGTCAGCGTCGAGGCCGTACAGCACTTCCCCGACCTCGCCGGGTTCGCCGCCGAGACGGCGCGGGTCCTGCGGCCCGGCGGAGCCGTGGCCGTCACCAGCTTCTTCACCGCGGACGAGGCCCCCGGCCGCCCCGAACAGCTCGCGGGACTCCTGGACACGTACGCGAGCGGCCTGGACATCGCCCGCCCCGTGACCGCCCTCGCCGCCGCCTTCGCGGCCGCGGGCCTGACCGGGGTGCGCACGGCCTCCATCGGCCCGGAGGTCTGGCCCGGCTGGGACACCTGGCTGTCGCGCTGGTGGGCCCCCGGCACCTGGCCGCGCAACTTCCTGCGCGCCTACGAGGAGAAGCTCCTCGACTACTACGTGGTCACGGCGGTCCGACCGCGCTGACGCGCACCGCGGCCTCCGTCGTCGCGGCCGACGAGGCTGCCGGCACCGCGGCTGCCCCGGCCGTCGCCGTCCCGGGCGCCTCCGCGATACTCGTGCCCGTAAACGTGCACGTCAGAGGCACGTTCCTGCCATGAGGAAGCCCGGGACGATGACCCTTGCCCCACCCCTGCGGACCCTGCGCCGCACCCTGCTCGTCGGCGCTGCCGCCCTCCTGACGACCGTCGGCCTCGCGCCCGCCGCGGCCCGCGCCGACGTCGTCACCCCCTCGACCGCGCCCTCCGTGCGGATGCTCACGTACAACGCCTGCGGGAACCTGTGCGCCCACACCGGGGTCGATGCGGAGCAGTGGGCCGCCACGATCAAGTCCTCGGTGGACCACTGGTCCGCCGACACCCTCCTGCTCACCGAGACCTGCTACGGCCAGTACGCCGCCCTGCGCGACAGCCTCACCGGCTACCAGCCGGTCTGGCTCGCCACCTCCAGCGGCCCCGCCGGCTGCGCCAAGTGGACCGCCACCGACGACAAGCGCTTCGGCATGGCGGTGTTCGTCAAGTCCGCCGCGCCCGTCGAGCGCCTGACCGCCGACCTGCCCGCGAGCACGGCCGACCGCAACAAGCGGGCGCTGCTGTGCGCCAAGGGCGGCATCGAGGGGCGTACGTCGCTCGCCTGCGTGACCCACCTGACGCACCTGGGCGACGAGGACGAGAACGACGCGGACCAGATCGACACGGCCCGCACCCAGCAGGCGAAGGCCGTACGGGCCCAGGTCGACGCCTGGTCCCTGCCGCAGGACCTGCCCGTGATCCTGGGCGGGGACTTCAACGCCCAGCCCCTCGACCCCGAGATGGACGAGTTCTACGGCTTCCAGGGCGGGACCGGCCGCTACGGGGAGGTGGACGAGACCGACGCGGAGCAGTTCCCGGAGGGGACCTGTGAGGGCCTGAACTACTGCCGCTCCGGCGAGAGGACGCACGCCAACGGCAAACTGGACTACCTCTTCGTGTCCGCCGACCACTTCAAGACCGTGCAGGGAGATGCGCTGGGGCGGACCGACAACATGTCCGACCACCACCTGCTGCGCGGTGCGGCGGCCTGGGAGTAGCCGGAACCGGGTTCTCGGGAGGGCCGCCATGGGCTGAATTTTGGGGTGGTTTGAACCGGTTGTGATGCAACGGTGGTTGAGATCGGTTCAGTTGTGGTTGCCTGGTTTGGTGTGCGGGGTTACTGTCCTGCTTGGCAATCCGTGTCCGTGTCACCACATCAGCAGCGTCGGCGAAGCCGGCCGAGGGGGGTTCGTATGAGCGACAGGCCTGCTCCGGACCCGGCCGGCACCGCGCGGCGGATCGCCGACCTGGCCGAGCGCAGCGGGCTCCGGCCCGCCGAGGTCCTGCGGATCGAGGGGGAGGGCGGCCTGTCCTTCGCCTCCGGGCTGGAGCCGGCGGCCGTGGACGCGCTGCTGCGCGGCCGGTCGGCCGCGGCCCTGTCCGTGGTCCGCGGCGGGGACGGCGAGGCGGAGGAGCGCCCGCACCAGGTCGTGGACCGGATCCTCTTCCTGCGCCGCACGCGCCTGAAGGAGTCCCCCGACGGCAGCCGCCGGGCGTACTCGCTCGCGGAGATCGCCGCCGGGGCGGGGACCAGCGCCCAGTGGCTCGACAAGATGATCAAGACGGGCAAGGCGCCGAACCTCCACCACGCCGACGGCATCGCCGCCTTCTTCGGCGAGGGCATCGAATTCCTCGTCGCCGAACCCGCCGAGGCCCTGGACCGGGTGCTCCAGCGGATCTACCAGGACCTGCTGGAGCGCACGGTCGCCCGCCAGGACGAGGACCTCCAGCGGCTGCGCGACCGGGAGGCGGCCGCCCCCGGGGCCGGGCACGGCGTGGTCAACTACGCCGCGCGCGCCCTGGCCGACGTACCCGACGACACCGCACAGCCCATCATCGCCCTGATCGAGTCCATCGCCCGGCGCTCCCGCGAGGAGCGCGCCCGGGAGCAGGGGGCCGGCGGGAGCTGAACCGGGCGGCCGGCGGTCCGGCGCCCCGCCCCCCCGGGAGCCCCTGTCCGAGGCGCCCGGCACCCCGGCCCGTCGGACCAGGCACCCCGCCCCGACGGGAGCGGTCGTATGAGCTGACAGAATGCCCCCCGAGCGCGTGTGCGGCGCGCGGAGTTGCGGTACGTCGGCAAGGGATGCGTCCGGTGGGGAAGATGTGGGGCGCGGTGGGGCTCTCGCGCGAGATGAGGCACCACCGGGACGAGCTGTTCGCGGGCGCGATGCGCACCGGCGGCCAGGCCTCGCAGCCGCATGGGCTGATGGGGGCCGTCTGCGCCCACCTGACGCACAGCAGCGGGCGAGAAGTCCGGCTCATGCTGGAGGAGTTCCCCTCCGGGACGGTCAGCGGGCTGTGGATCGACCTGGGCGACTACGAGGTCGTCGCGGTGGAGAAGAACACCCTGCCGATGCACCAGATGGTGATCCTGGGACACGAGTTGTGGCACCGCAAGGAGGCCCGGGACGCCGCGCAGTCCGAGGGGGCGGACGGGGCCGACGGGTCCGGTGGAGGGGGTTCCGGCTACCCCGGCGGCACCCCGGCCGCCGCCCGCCTGCTCGGCGGGCGCTGGACCCTCGGCGACGCGGTCGCGCACGTCGCGGCCCGTACCGACTACGACCTGGACGAGGAGCGCCGCGCGGAGCGGTTCGGGCGGATGCTGGCCGCGCGGTTCCGGCCCTTCCTCCTGGGCTCCCGCAGCCGCACCGCCTCCGACGAGCGCACCGGCCGCATCTGGACCTCCCTCGGGGGCCGTTGATGGCCCAGGGCGCCAACTACTACATACCGGCCTCGGTGCTGGGCGTCGCGCTGCTGGCCAAGACCCCCGCCCTGCTGCGGGACTGGCGCAACCCGACCGTCCGCACCGTCCACGCCCTGATCCTGCTGCCCTGCGCGGCGTTCGTCTTCTCCGCCCCGCCCACCGTCAGCGCGGTCAACCGGGCCTCCGGCATCGACAACCTCTCCGCCCTGCTCGTCCACTGCCTCATGACGGCGTACGCCTGCGCCTCCCTCGTGCTGCTGGACCACTGGCGGGGCGAGGCGGGGGAGTGCGGCCGGACCCGCCGCCGGGTCCGGGTGTGGCTGGCGGGCTGCTGCGCGGTGATCGCGGCGCTGGTGGTGCTGTTCGCGCTGGGCGAGGCGCCGGTGGAGCGCCCGCGGGACTTCGACACGTACTACGCGCAGACCCCCTTCATCCGCGAGATGCTGGTCCTCTACCTCCTGACGTACGTCGTCGCCGGTGCGGCCACGGCGGTGGTCTGCTGGAACTGGCTCCTCGACATCGGCCGCCGCACGGCGCACCGCAGGAGGACCGCCGTCGACTCCTCCCTGCGCATCGGTCTGCTGGTGCTGGTGGTCGCGGCCCTGGCCAACGTCATCTTCGGCTCCTTCAAGCTGACCGCCATCGCCGCCCGCTGGGCGGGCCGGCAGTGGGACGTCCTCAACGACAGCCTGTCGCCGTTCATGTCCGCCAGCGGGATGATGATCGGCGTCGGGCTGCTCGTCCCCGCCTACGGGCCCCCGCTGATCGACCGGGTGTGGCAACCCCTCGTCGGGATCCGCGCCCTGCGGCCGCTGTGGCGGCTGGCCGGCCGCGCGGGCGGCGCCCCGCAGAGCAGCCTCCTGCTCTCCCCGCCCTGGTACGCGGGGCCCGAACAGGTCCTGCTCTACCGGATGACGACCATCCACGACTGGATGCTGGAGCTGTCCGCGCACTGCACGGACGGGGTGCGCGAGGAGGCCCGGCGCCGGGCCCGGGAGGGCGGTGCGGCGCCGTACGAGGCGGAGGCCGCCGGGCTGGCGGCCATGTTCGCGGCGGCGGCCGCGGCCCGCGCGCGCCAGGAGCCGCCCGTACCGGACCAGGGGGCCCGGGCCGTGGCGGCCCTGCGCCGCGCCGAGGCCGCGGACCGGGACCTGCTGATCTCGATCTCGCGGGCCCTGGCCGCCGGACCGGCGGCCGGTGTGCGGCGGTAGCCGGTAGCCGGGGAGCAGGTGCGGTCGGGCCAGCGGCTGACGTGCACAGCTCGGAGGTGGCCGCGGTCAGCTGGAGCGTCCCGTCGCAGTGCGCGGCGCCGAGCGAGGTGACCGGTTCGCCGGGCCGTGCCCCGGATCTAGGCCGCGCCGCGGCTGCTGCTGCGGGCGGCCGTCGTCGCCCGGCGCCGGGCCAGCGAGCGCCGCTCGTCCTCCGTGAGGCCGCCCCACACCCCGTACGGCTCCTGCACGCGCAGCGCGTGCCGCAGGCACTCGGCCTGCACCGGGCACAGGGCGCAGACCTCCTTGGCCGCCTGGTCCCGCTGCGAGCGCTCCTCGGCGCGCTCGCCGGGCGGGTGGAAGAACCTGTCCGTACCGAGGTTCCGGCAGGCCGCGTCCTCCTGCCAGGTCCAGTGGTGCTCCGCCCGGCCGGGCAGACGGGTCGTGTTCGGCATGGGCCGACTCCTTTCGCCTCGTCGTCGGTTGTCGGTGGGTGCCGGTCCTGCTGTGCGTCTTCTGCGCGTCTGGCCCGGTCCCGCGCTCCGAAACCTGCTGAGCGCCCCGGGATGCGACCGGCCGCCGAAGGGTAGGAGCAGACTGTCGAACCGTCAGGAAACAGGGAGAGTGAGGGCGTTGGAGCTACGGGCGGTGGGATGGGCGCACTCGTTCCCGGTGGCGGAGGGGGTACGGGCCGCCCGGGCCTGGACCGCCCGGCACCTGGACTCCCTGCCCTGGGCCGGGGAGGCGCAGGACACCGCCCACTCCGTGCTGCTCACGGTCTCCGAGCTGGTGACCAACGCCCACGTACACGCCGGGAGCACCGCGCACCTCGTCCTCACCTGGGACGGGCAGTGTGTGCACGTGAGCGTGGCGGACGACCATCCGCAGCTGCCGCAGCCCCGCGCGGCGGGCGCGGGGGCCACGTCCGGGCGGGGCCTCGGCATCGTCGACGCGCTCGCGGACGACTGGGACGTCCACTCCTGCCACCGAGGCAAGGCGATCACGGCCTGCTTCCGCCCGCCCGGGACGACCGTGCGGCACGAGGGGACGGCGGGCCAGTAGAGCGGCGCAGGGGGTTGGGGGTACGGACTGACTGCCCGTACCCCCAACCCCCTGGTCCTCACGGCTCTTCGTGCCGGTGCGGCCCCCGTCGCTGCGTCGGGACCGAGCCCCGGCCCGAGCCGGTGCCCGAGCCGGTGTCCGGGGAGGGGGCGGCCGGTGAGGTGGACACGCGGGGGAGGGCGTACGGGTGCTTCTCCGCGAGCCAGCCGACCAGCTGCTCGCGCACCGTGCAGCGGGCCGTCCACAGGTCGTCGGCGTCCTTCGCGGTGACGATGGCGCGCACCACGATGGTGGTGGGGGTGGCGTCGGTGACCGCGAGGTCCCAGCCGCGGCCGTCCCAGGCCGGGCAGGCGTCCAGGACCTCCTTGAGCCGCTCCCGCATCAGGGCCACGGGCGCGGTGTGGTCGCAGTGGAGGAAGACCGTGCCGGTCATCTGGACCCCGCCGCGCGACCAGTTCTCGAAGGGCCGCCCGGTGAAGTACGAGACGGGCATGGTGATCCGGCGCTCGTCCCAGGTGCGGACCGCCAGGAAGGTCAGCGTCACCTCCTCGACCACGCCCCACTCCCCTTCCACGACGACGGTGTCGCCGATGCGGACCATGTCGCCGAAGGCGATCTGGAAGCCGGCGAAGAGGTTCCCGAGGGTGGACTGGGCGGCCACGCCCGCGACGATGCCGATGATTCCGGCCGAGGCCAGGACGGAGGTGCCGACGGCCCGGAAGTCGGGGAAGGTCAGCAGCATCGCGGCCGCGGCGACCACGGCGGTGACGGCCACGACGATCCGCATGATCAGCGTGACCTGCGTACGGACCCTGCGCAGCCGGGAGGCGTCCCGGGTGCCCGAGGCGTAGCGGGCGTACGAGGACTCGACGACGGCGGAGGCGGTCCGGACGACGAACCACGCGCCCGCGCCGATCAGCACCAGCGTCAGGATCCGGCCCGCGGCAGCCTGGTGCTCCCGCAGCGGCTCCCACGGGATCTGCCGGTACGCCCCGCGGAGGACGGCCGCAATCAACAGCACCCGCAGGGAGGGGCCGCAGCGGCGCAGCATGTGCCAGAGCGGGGTGTCGGGGTGGCGGGCGTCGGCCCGCCGCAGCAGCAGGTCGGCGAGCCAGACCGCGGCGAGGGCGAGCAGGAGGGCGCCGCCCAGGACGGCGAGCAGGCGGGTGAGGCTGTCCATGACTCCTCGGAGGTCGGAGGTCGGAGGTCGGGTGGCGGTGGCCGGGATCCGGCGGGCCGGTGGCGGGCCGGGATCCGGCCGGTGGATATCGGGGGCCGGATGTCGGAGGCGTCGGCTACGGTCGTTTCCGCGTGGAGGAACGGCCGCAGGACGGCTGTGGGTTGCGTGTGCGGCGTACCGCCGCGACGCGTGCATGCGGCGAGGGGGAGGGTGCGGTGCAGAGCGGGGAGAGCGCACTGGGCGCGGCGGCCGAGCCGGGCACCGGCGGAGCCGGGCGGGGTGCGGGACCACGAGAGGGAGGCCCCGAGGGCCTGTCAGCGGCGTCCAGCCGCAGCCCGTACACGGGCGACCGGCTCAGGCGGCTGCCGCTGCGCGGCACCGGCCGTCAGGTCTCCCGCAGCCGGGAGTTCGCGGCGCAGGCGCTGGCGGACTGGGGCTGGAGCCGGGAGGGGAACGCCACCGTGGAGGACGCGCTGCTGATCGTGTCCGAGCTGGTCGCCAACGCCCATCTGCACGCCGACGGCTGCCACGAGCTGGTCCTGCACGCCGGGGACGCGTTCCGCGTCGAGGTCTACGACGGCCGGGGCGCGGAGCTGCCGCAGCCGCTGACCGCGCCGCGCCCGGGGATACCGGGCGGGCACGGGCTGCACATCGTCCGCAGGCTCGCCGACCGCTGGGGCACCGAGACCTGCGGCACCGGCAAGGCGGTATGGGCCGAGATCGACGCGGTCCGGATGAGGTCGGGCCTGCCGCCGCGCGCCTGATCCGCCGGTCCGCTGGCCGACGTACCCGGAAACCCGCACGGCCCCGGGAGCGTTGCCCCGGGGCCGTGCGGGCGCCGTCAGTCGTTGCGCAGCAGTTCCTCGCGGAGGGTTTCCAGGGTGCGGGAGAGCAGCCGGGAGACGTGCATCTGCGAGAGGCCGATCTCCTCGCCGATCCGCGCCTGGGTCATCTCCTCGCCGAAGCGCAGCTGGAGGATCCGCAGGGAGCGCTCGTCCAGCCCGGCGAGGAGCGGGGCGAGCGTGTGGCAGTCCTCGAAGGCCTCCAGCGAGGGGTCCACCGCGCCGACGGTCTCGGCGAGCGAGCGCGCCGTGCGGCCGGGGGAGGGCGCCCGGGAGTCCCCGCCGGGGGAGTCCTGGGGGGCGTCCAGGGACTGGGTGGAGTAGCCGTTGGACGCGACGAGGCCCTGGCGGACCTCCTCCTCGGTGAGGTTCAGGTGGTCCGCGAGCTGGGCCGGGGTGGGGTCCTCGCCCAGGACGGCGGCGAGCTCCTCGGAGGCCCGGGCCAGCTGCGGGCGCAGCTCCTGGAGCCGGCGCGGGACCCGCACCGCCCAGGAGGCGTCCCGGAAGTGGCGCTTGATCTCGCCGGTGATGTACGGCAGCGCGAGCGTCGTGAACTGGGTGTTGCGCTCGGGGTCGTACCGGTCGATGGCCTTGATCAGGCCGATGATGCCGACCTGCACGATGTCCGCGTTCTCCGGGCCGCCGGGGCGGTCGCGGAAGGGGCGGGCGGCGAAGTTCACGAGTGAGACGTTCATCTCGATGAGGGTGTTGCGCACGTACTGGTAGGCGCGGGTCCCCTCTTCCAGGGTCCGCAGCCGCTCGAAGAAGACGCGGGTCAGGTCCCTGGCTTCGGAGGTGGGCAGCTCCCTCGGACAGGGCACCTCCGGCAGTCCCTCGAGGTCGGGCGAGATGCTCTTCACGGGCGGTACGGGCACCGTGGGCGTCACGGGTGTCATCGGAGTCACGGACGTGGTGGTGTGCGTGGCTGCGGACGGGGCCTCTGCCGTGGCCGTCGTGGTCATGGTCTGCGCTCCTTGGGCACGGGTGCTTACGGTGCGGTCGCGATCGCCCGGGGGCGATCGTTTCGGGATCGGACGTAGCGGAACCCCTGTTCCGCTCACCCAGAACCCTGCCGGTGCATCGGACACACGTCAAGTGATACCGGAAAACTATTTCTGTAGTTGCCTTTCAGGAGTCTTCATTCCAGAATGTTCGTGTGGATAACGAGCATCTTGGTTCCAGGCGCACCCGCTGGACCTTTCTGACGAACCACGCCCGGGTCCTGATCGCCATCGCGCGCGACCCGGGGGTCCGCCTGCGCGATATCGCCGCCGACTGCGGACTCACCGAGCGCACCGTGCAGGCGATCGTCACCGACCTGCAGGCGGACGGCTACCTCACGCGCACCCGCGACGGCCGCCGCAACCGCTACGTGATCGCCCCCGGCGCCCGCTTCCGCCACCCCGCGGAGGCGGACCGCGAGATCGCCGGCCTGCTCGCGTACCTGGCCGCCCCCATGTCCGCCGCCCCGGTCATACCGGGCCTCGTCCTCCCGCCCGAGGACGCATCGCAGGCCACGGGCCGCTCCGACGAGGCCGACGCGTACGCGTAGCCCGCGGACGCGTACGGGCCCCAGGCCGGCGGAAAAGGCGGAACGAGCAGCCCATCCCCGAGCTGCGGCACCTGAGGGCAGGGCCGGCCGTGCACCCGGCCGCCCTGCCCCCGGTCGCCTCCCGCACCGGCGGTCGACCAGTGCCCGACCTCGGCCCGGCCGGTGCTCAGCCGACCCCGGATGCCGTGATCTCCGCGCAGCGGCGGGCCACCGTCGCGAGGTCGGACTCCTTCTCGTGGAGCATGCGCTGTACCCGGGCGCCGTTGCCGCGGTCCAGGAGGGCGGCGGTGCCGGCGCGTACGAGGTCCTCGTCGCCCGCGTCCGCCAGTGCGTCCGCGACGTGGCGGAACAGCGCGTCGACAGCCTCCTCCGGTGTGGTCCGCTCCAGGGTCGCCGGGTGCAGCAGCGGGCCGTCCAGCCCTGAGCGGGCCGTCCAGCCCTGAGCGGGCCGCCTGCCAGGCGGCCATCCGCAGCAGGCCGGTGCCGATCCGGGCCGGCGGTTCGCCCGCCCGCCAGGACCGGGCCGCGGTCTCCACCAGCCCGCGGACCAGGGCGGCCAGCAGCACGGGCGTCGAGGCGTCGAGGCACACGTCCGCCGCCCGCACCTCCACCGTCGGGTACGAGGCGGACAGCCGGGCGTCGAAGTAGACCATCCCGCGGTCGCGCAGCACCCCCGAGCCGACCATCGCGCGCACCTGCTCGTGGTAGGCGTCCGCCGAGCCGAAGAGGTCGGTGGCCCCGGCCGAGGGCAGCCGGTTCCACACCCGGCTGCGGTAGCTCCCGTACAGGGTGTCCTCGCCCTGCCAGAAGGGGGAGTTGGCGCTCATCGCGGTCAGTAGCGGCAGCCAGGGCCGGATCCGGTCCAGTACGGCCACCCCCTCCTCGTCCGACTCCACGGACACGTGGACGTGGCAGCCGCAGGTCAGCTGCTCCTGCGCGGTCAGCCCGAACTGCTGCGCCACCCACTCGTACCGGCGGCCCGGCGACAGGGTCGGGCGGACCGGCAGGGGGGAGGTGGCGAGCGCCGCGACCAGCGCCCCGGCCGTACCCGCGTGGCGCGCCGACTCGGCCCGCCAGCGCAGGATCTCCTCCTGGAGCTCGCCCATCTCGGTGACGGGCTTGGTGGCGAACTCCAGCTGCTCCTCCTGGAGTTCCGACTCCAGCGTGTGCCCTTCGCCGTCCGCCGCCGCGAGCACCGCCCCCGAGACCGCCAGGGGCTCGCCCGTACCGGGATCGACCAGCAGCAGTTCCTCTTCTACGCCCACGCTCCGCATACGGCAGCTCCTCGCTCTCGTCCTGTGATCGATTGAATCGTCCTCCGTCTGCCCCCTCCCGCCGCGGACATGCGGACATGCGGGTGCGGGGCGTCGTCGGATCCCGCGGAAGTGGAGCCGAAACGGCTGAAAAAGAGTGGCTGAAAACAGATGTGAGTCAATCCCGGGAGCCCGGGCAAGTGCGGTCCATGACCCCCGACACGATGCTCGAACTCGCCGCCGGCAACGGCCCTCCGGGCCCGCTCTGGCTCCATGTGCTCCTGCTCGCCCTCGCGTTGGGCGTGCTCGTCCGCAGTCTGACCAGCGGCCGCTAGACCTCCGCTCCGGCAGACCCCCGCCGTCCAAGGAAGGGACAGAGGCGATATGACACTCCGACACCCCACCGCGGTACGGAACCGGCTCGGCGCCGCCATCGAGGCGCTGACCTCCACCCCGCGCTCCCGGGACAGTTTCCGCGACCGGCTGCGCCACCGCAGCGGCGGCGGTGACTCCCGGCCCTGGTCCCGCTCCCGTTCGCGTTCGCGGTCGAGGTCGCGATTCGGGTCCCGCAAGGGGTCCGGCCCGCAGCAGCGGGTATCGGCCCTCGCCCACCGCGTCGCCGATGCGGCCGCCGGCGTCGCCCGGCAGGCGGAGGCCCTCGCCGAGCGCGGCGTGCGGACGGCCCGCAGCCGCAGCCGCGGCCGCCGCTAGCCGCAGCCGCTGAACGTCCAGGCGCACCCGCGGTGCGCACCCCCCCCAGCCACGGAGGTGAACGACCACATGGTCCCCCTGCTCCTCGTCCTGCTCCTCGCCCTCATCCTCTTCGGCGCCGGATTCGCGCTGAAGGTGCTGTGGTGGGTGGCCCTCGCCGTGCTGGTCGTCTGGCTGCTCGGCTTCGTCGCCCGGCCCGCGGGCAGCTCCGGGCGCTGGTACCGCTGGTAGCCCGTAGCACGCAGTACGGAACACGCAGTACGCAACGGCAGAAGACCGCGCCACAGACCGAACACCAGAGAAGGGAAGCCATCCCATGACTGAGCGCAACGCATTCGACCGGACCGGCGAGACGGGCGGCGGGAACCCGGCCGACCAGAACATCTGGGCCTACCGCCTCACCGTAGGCCGCCTCGAAGGCGTCGACCTGACGGGCTACAAGGTCGAGGCCGTGGACGGCACGATAGGCAAGGTCGACAAGCACTCCGCCGAGACGGACTCCTCCTGGATCGTGGTCGACACCGGCCCGTGGATCTTCGGCAAGGAGGTCCTGCTGCCGGCCGGCACGATCACCCGCATCGACCCCACCGAGGAGCGGATCTACGTCGACCGCACCAAGGACCAGGTCAAGGATGCCCCGGAGTTCATCCGGCCGCAGCACCTCGGCGACCCCGAGTACCACCGCGAGGTCGGCGGGTACTGGGGCGACGCCCCGATGGGCCGCCCCCACTTCTGACCGGCCGGCGGCCGGGGCGGCCCCCCTCCAGGGCCCCCGCCCGGCCCCCCCGCCCGGTCCTTCTGCGGGTCACCGTCCGGGGCGCAGCTCGCGCTCCGCGAAGGCCCGGAAGCCGGTCGCGGGCCGCCCGGTCAGCCGCGGCACGGTGTCCGTGATCCGGTCCTCCGCCCCGGCGGCCACGGCCACGTCCATCCCCGCCAGGAGTTCCGCGAACTCCAGGGGCATCGTGGTCGCGAGCCGGTCGCGCATCTCCTCGTACGGAAGGGCGCGGTGGACGACCGTACGGCCCGTGACCCCGCTGAGGACGGCGGCGACCTCGTCGTAGCCGAGGGCCTGCGGACCGGTGAGGACCAGGTCGGTGTCGGGGGAGCGTACGGCGGTCAGCGCGTGCGCGGCGACGGCCGCGATGTCCTCGGCGTCGACGAACCCGACCCGCCCGCTCCCCGCCGCGGTCAGGACGGCCCCCTCCTCGCGGATGCTGCGGGCGTGCGGATGGGCGCCGGTGAAGTTCTGCATGAACCAGGAGGGCCGCAGCACCGCCCACTCGTCGAAGATGCCGGGCAGCGCCCGGTGGACGAGCCCGACGGCCGGCCCGCCCTCCGGCACGGCGGAGGCGCTGAGCAGGACGGCCCGCCGGACCCCCGCCGCCCGCGCCCGGTGCAGGAACGGTACGACCACGGCCGCCGGATCGGGGTCGCCCACGGGCGGGACCACGTAGACCCGGTCGGCCCCCTCGAGGGCGCGGGCGTGGCCGGCCTCCCCGTACCAGTCGAAGGCCACCGGGTCGGCCCCCGCCACGGGGGTCGCCCGGCGGGAGGCGGCCCGGACCGGGTGCCCGGCGGCGGCCAGCCGGGCGGCCGTACGGCTGCCGGTGGTGCCCGTGGCCCCGATGACGAGGGTGGTGCCGGGCCGGCCGGGACCGCGGTGCGCACTCATCGGCCGCCCCCGGCGCAAGCGCCCACGGCCCCGGAGGCTGCAGCGAAGGCGGCGGTGGGTGCGGAACCGTAGGCGGGCGGGGGAGCAGGCAGGGGAACGGGTGCGGGAACGGGCATGGTGGGGGACCCTTCTCGTAGAATGTGGACCCTCGGTCCGGTTTGACGATACGGACCCAGGGTCCGTTTTTCAACCGGAGGAGTCCGCTGCATGCCCGAGTCCGACCGCAGGCCCCGCAAGGACGCCGCCCGCAACCGGCAGGCCGTACTCGACGCCGCCGACGCCCTGTTCACCCGCTCCGGCAGCCCCGAAGCGCTGACCATGGCCGATATCGCCGCCGCGGCCGGGGTCGGCAAGGGCACCGTCTTCCGCGCCTTCGGCGACCGCGCCGGCCTGCTGCGCGCCCTCTACGAGACCCGCCTCGAACCGCTCCGCCGGGCCGTCGACTCCGGCCCGCCGCCCCTCGGCCCCGGCACCCCGCCGCAGGAGCGCGTCCCCGCCCTCCTCGACGCCCTCCTCTGCTTCAAGCTCGACAACCGCCCCCTCGCCCTGGCCCTGGAGGACGGCGGCAGCTCCCCCAGCCCCTACGAAGGCGGGCAGTACGAGCACTGGCACGCCCTCCTCGCCGCCACCCTGGCCGGGCTCCCGCACCGCCCCGACCCCGCCACCGCGGCCTTCACCGCCCACGCCCTCCTCGCCGCCACCCGTGCCGACCTCGTCGAACGCCTCGCGGGCCGCGAAGGCCTCCCCCGCGAAGCCCTGCGCACCCAGCTGGCGGCCTACGCGGCACGGGTCGCGGCCTGAGCCGGGCGTACGATCACCCCGGTGACCACCGCCCCGCTCCCCACCGCAACGGCCCTCCCCGCCCTCCCGGGCCTCCTCGACCTCGACGCCTCCGTCCGCCGCGAGGACGGCGAAGAGCTGCACTCCCTGCTCTGGCGGGCCGGGGACGGCTGGCGGATGATCAGCAGCGCGGTCCTCGGCGGGGGCATCGGGGAACGCGCCTGGGTCCTCAACGCCCAGGTCGCGCACGGCTACCGCCGCACCGACCCCGACCGGCACCTCTCCGAACTGGCCCGGGCAGCGGGGGTGTACGGCGAAGGGGTCGGCCTGATGACCGCCGCCCGGGTCGCCCGCCCCGGCCGGGCCCGCGACGGGGGCGCCGAGGCCGTCGCCACCTCCGGCATATCGGTACGCGGCTGGGCCGCCTCCCCGGCCGCCGGCACCGCCGTCCCGCCCCCGCCCGGCACCATCAACATCATCGCGGCCCTCCCCGTGGCCCTGACCGACGCCGCCCTGGTCAACGCCGTGGCCACCGCCACCGAAGCCAAGGTCCAGGCCCTCCTGGACCTGGGCCACGACTGCTCCGGCACCCCCACGGACGCCGTCTGCATCGCCACCCGCACCCCCCACCCCGACGAGGCCCCCGAACCCTTCGCAGGCCCCCGCTCCCTGTGGGGCGCCCGCCTGGCCCGCGCCGTCCACGCGGCGGTACGGGAGGCGACCCCGCGCGCCTGACAGCGCGTGACGGCGCCCGACACGGGTATGCCCCCGCCCGCGGATCGCGGACGGGGGCACAGCCTGTGCGGTGGACGGCAGTCTGGATTAGGGGAGGGGTTTCCCGAGCAATCCCTTTACGGTGTTCTTGAGACCGTCTACTGCCGCGTCCTTGAGCGACGAACCACCTTCCTTGATCTTGCCCTTGACATAGTCGTCCGTGAGGAACCCGATTGCTGCCCCGGTGAAGGTGCTGGTAGCCACGCAGGCGACGCCGTACGTGCTGAGACCCTTGCAGTACTTCACACCGAAGTCGAAGCCCGCTTTGGACCAGGCGCCCACGTACGCCCAGTCGATGGTGCTGTCGATGGCGGTCTGCTTCAGGTCGCCACCGTTCTCCTGGTAGTTGGTGATCACGGACAGGGTGAGTCCGACCCCTGCTAGCGACCCCGTTCCCACCTTCACCACCGTGACGAACTTCCCCTTGCCGCCCTATACCAGGTCGTCCCAGATGGCAACGGCTCCTGCTGTAGTGACCGAGACGATCGGTTCGGCGGTGTTCATCGCGGTGCACGACTCGTTCAAGCCGCCGTTCCCCAGGCCGCAGTCCGGGTCGGCACTGATGAGCTGCTCGATGAACGATGCCTCGGTGGCCTTCGGCGGCTGCAGGCCCGGCAGCAGCGGCTTCGCGTTCACCACCTCCGGCCGCAAGGGCCCCACCGGTGCCTTCTTCGGTGCCATCGGGTCGTTCTGCGGGACGGTGACGATGACGAGCACCCGCGGCCGCACCGTCGTAGGACGCCACGGGATGCCGAGGGCCGCCTCCATCTTGCGCACCCTCGCCACGGTGGCCTCGCCCTCCGCGAGCGTGGTGTTCTGGAGCATCGCGACCGTGCCCGGGTCGTGGTGGTTGCAGTCGGTGCTCGGGCAGTAGTCCAGGCCGGTCGGGTCGCTGTTGGTGACCGGGTTGCCGCCCGCGTACAGGTAGCCGTGCACCTGCTGCGACCGGTCCAGTGCCATCACCGGGTCGGTGCTGATGAACCGGCCGAGCGCCGGGTCGTAGGCGCGGGCGCCGATGTACGTCAGGCCGGAGGAGTCCTGCGGCATGCCCAGGAACCCGCGGTCGTCCGGCCACTTCGAGGGGGCCGGGCCGCGCTGTTCGCCGTAGGGCTTCTGCGCCCGGCGGTTGATCGCGAGGGTGCCCGCGTCCAGGGTGGTGGTGGCCGTGCCGTGCCGGTCGGCGGAGACGTACGTCAGGGAGTCCGCGGTGCGGACGATCGAGGGGCCGCCGCCGAAGGCCGCGTACGTGCGGGTGCCCGTCACCTGGCCGGTCGCCGTGTTCAGGCTGAGCTCACCGGCCGCGAGGTACAGGGTGGTCCGGCCGGGCTCGCGGCGGATCAGCCGGTCCCCGGAGGCGTCGTAGAGGTAGCTGCCGGCGCCGTTGGCGGCCAGCTTGCCCTCGTGGTCCCAGGTCAGGGTCTGCCCGCCGGGGCGGGTCACGGTGTTGCCCGCCGCGTCGTAGGTGTACGAGGCCTCCGTGGTCCCCGCGGGGCCCGTGGTCCTGGTGGAGCTGACCGAGTGCGGGCGGGCGGCCCCGGCCGGGGGCGCCGTGTAGATGGTCGTGGTGTCCTTGGCGCCGGAGGCGTCGGACGGGTCGTGGTCGACGAGCCTGGTGCGGTTGCCCGTGGCGTCGAAGGAGTACGACTGCCAGTAGGGGACCGGGCCGCCGATGTCGGAGGCCTTCGGCTCGGCGGCGCAGGCCGCGCCCTTGTCCGTCCACGCCTCGGTCAGACGGCTGAGGTGGTCGTACGCGAAGCACTGCCGGTCGGTGGTGAAGCCGGCGGGCCCGTCGTCGCGCCGCGCGGTGACCGAGGAGAGGTTGCCGGAGGGCTGGTAGCGGTAGGAGAGGGCGTCCACGGACCCGGTGACCAGGGTGTCGCCGGGCGCGCTCTGCCGGTCGAAGGCGGTGGCCGTCAGGCGGCCGGTGGCCGGGTCGAACTGCGGGGTGTAGGCGGCCTGCCGGGGCACGTCCCCGTAGACCGCGCGCCGCACCCGGCCGAAGGGGTCGTACGTGACCCGGTTGACGTAGTTGGACTCCTCGCTCCACAGGGTGACGGGCAGGCCGGTGTCGCTGTACCCGGTGGTGACGGTCTCGGCGGGCAGCCCGCCCACGGCCGGCAGGGTCGAGGCCACGGGCCGGCCGCTGACCGGGGCGTACGCCGTACCGGTCGTGTACGTGCCGGCCAGCTTGCCCTCGGCCGCCGGGATGGTCACCTTCGTGCCCAGCGAGCGGTACGCCACGTCCAGGGCCGTGACCTCCGTCTTGTACGCTGCCCCCGACTTGCCGCCGACGTACCGGGTGGAGCCGTCGGCCTCGCCCTTGGCGAGCCGGTCGTAGGACCAGGCGGCCAGGAGGTTGGCGTCGGCGACCGCGTCCTTGTAGAGGGCCGTCTTGCGGGAGAGGGCGTCGTAGACGGTGTGCAGTTCGCGGCCCCGGGCGTCCTTCGTCTTCGCGACCCGGCCGACGGCGTCGTAGGCCGTCTCCGTGCGCCCGTGGTCCGGGTCGTCCTCGGCCGTGCGGCGGCCCAGCAGGTCGTAGGTGTACGTCCAGGTGTTGCCCGCCGAGTCCTTGACCGTCTTCAGCAGGCCGCGGGAGTCGTACGCGTAGCCCAGCGGGTCGTAGGCGGCGCGGTCGTCGCTGCCCGCGAGCGCCCGGTCCTTGTACTGGCGCAGCTCCGAGGTCTTGCCGCGGGCGTCGACCAGGGCCGTGGTCACGATGCCGCCCGCGGGCGGGAGCGTGGTGGTGCGGTCGGCGCCGTGGTAGAGGGTGGCGGTGCGCCACTGCTCCACCGCGTGCGAGGAGAGGGTCTCGGCGGTCTTGCGGCCCTGCCCGTCGTAGAACACGCCCTTCTGGGAGGGCACTTCGGTGTCGTTGACCAGGAAGCGGGTGCCGGAGGGGCCGGTGGTCTTGTCCCAGTACGGCTCGTTGGTCTTCACGACCCGGCCCAGCGAGTCGTAGAAGGTGTCCGTGAGGATGCGGCCGGGCGACTGGTCCACCGGGGCGGCCTGGGTCTGGCGGACCTGGAGGAAGGCGTCGAGGATCTGGTACGAGGTGTCGTAGTTCCCGTCGTCGCGCAGCACCCTGCTGGTGATGACGCTCGGTGCGGTCTTGCCCGTCTGGTACGAGAACTCGGCGCTGGGGCTCTGCGTGGCGCGGGCCCGGCCCGGCTTCCACGCCTTGACCAGCCGGCCGGCCGCGTCGTAGGCCTTCTCCGTCACGCGGTTGTTGATGTCGGTGACCTTCACCTCCAGGTTGCGCGCGGTCGCGTACTCCGTGGTGCTGGTCCAGCCGGTGGGCCCGGTGACCGCGACCTTCGTCGGCAGTCCGCCGGACGCCGGGGTGTACGCGGTCGTGGTCGCGTTGCCGAGCGCGTCGGTCACCTTGACCGTACGGCCGTAGGCGTCGTACTCGGTGACGGTGTCGAGGGTGTGCGAGGGACTGGGACCGCTGTAGGCGTCCACCACCTGCTCGGTCGTGACCGCGCCCACCGTGCCGACCTGGCCGAAGGGCAGGCCGTCGTAGAGGGTGCGGCTGTGGGAGGTGGTCGTCGCCGTCCCGGGGGCCGTCGCGCAGTCGCCCGCGACCGCGACCGACTCCACGGGCACGGCGAGGATGTTCGCCCCGGTGTGGGAGGCGTACGAGGTCCTGGTGCACTGGTCGGGCAGGCCGTCGGCGCTGTCCAGCACGGTCAGGGCCTTGGCCGAGGCCGGGTCGTAGGACGTGGTCTGGGCCGTGGTGCGCCAGCCGCCGTCCGACAGCAGGGACTTGGTGGTGGCCTTCGCGGTGCGCACCGCCTGGGCCGTCAGGTCGGGCAGTCCGCCGCCGCGGGCGTGGCGGGCGGCCACCGGTCCGGTCCAGGGGTCGTTGACCGTACGCGCCGTCACCGTGCCGCCGTCGCCGCTGTACGTGCGCGTCTCGCGGACGAAGCCCGCCAGCGGGCCGGAGTCCGGGGCGCTGCCGCCGGGGACCGCCACCGAGCGGCGGGTGCCGTCGGCCTTGGCGTCGCCGTCCATGCCGCGCAGGTAGACGGTGGCGGACAGGGTGGTCTTGTCCACGGGGTTGGCCTGCGTGTTGCCCTTGCGGACCAGGACCTCGCCGTAGCCGCGGAAGTCGTTCCAGGTGCGGTACGCCGACTCGGTCAGCTCGCTGTCGTCGCGGTGCCAGGCGGCGGGCCCGACGTACTCGTAGCGCGTGGTGCGGGTCGGCGAGGGGCCGGCGCCCGCGGAGGTCGCGTCCACCTCGGAGATCCCGGCGACGACGTACTTGTGGAACCAGTCGAGCGTCGGGTCCATGCTGGTCCCGGGGTCCGGGTTCCAGTACACCGGGTAGCACCGGCGGGTGTTTGAGTCCGGGGCGGGGAAGGAGCCGGGCGCGCAGTCGGCGGGGGCGTACTCCACGGCCATGCGCAGGCCGGACTCGGTGGTGACGGCCGTCATGCGGCGGCGGTTGAGCGGCGGCCGGCTGTCGGAGGCGGTGTCCACCCGGTTCGGCAGGAACTGCCCGGCGAAGTCGGTGGAGGGCAGGGCCAGCGAGCTGCCGCCGCCGTGGGCGGTACGGGCGATCGAGGCCAGCCACAGGGAGGGCGTGGTGCCGTCCTGCGGGCTGGGGTACTGGTGGGTCAGGGTCCATTCGTCGACGGTGGCGGGCGTGCCCCCGGTGAGTACCTGCGTGGTGATCTTCGCGAGCCGCTTGGTGGACCAGAACGTCGGTCCGTAGTGCTTGCAGTCCTTCACGGCGGTGCCCGCGTCGCAGTTCTGGTCGAACGGCACGTCGGGCCAGGCGGCCGCGGTGCCCGCGGTGGGCGGCCGGGAGCAGTCCGCCTGGGCGTTCAGCGCCGGGTCGCAGCGCTCGGCCGAGGTGAACAGCACGCGGGCGGTCGGCCCGCCGGCGTCCGCGAGCTTGGAGCCGTACCCGATCTCGGTGAGCGTGCCGCCGCGGGTGTACGGGGTGAGGGTGCCGTAGGGGTGCGCGGTGTCGGGGTGGCGCGCGTAGTGGTTGGTCTCGCGGGCGTAGGTGTAGCTGGTCAGGCCGCCGCGGGTGTCGACCACGTAGTCCAGGTTCCAGCGCCAGGCCTGCTGGCACCAGGACTGCGCGAAGTCGCTGCGGTGGCAGGGCTCTCCGGCCTGGTTGGCGAAGACCGGCCGGGTCCAGGTGGAGTTCGAGGCCGTGCCGCTGGTCGCGCCCGGCTTCAGCTGGGCGCCGAAGTAGTACTGCGTGCCGTCGGCGGTGGTCGCCTTCCAGTACTCGCCGTCGTCGTCGCCGTTGCCCACGCCCGCGGGCAGCTTGGCGAGTTCGATGCGGGTCTGGGAGCCGTCGGCGGTCCGCCACTGCTTGCCGGAGTCGTCCTGGACGAGGATTCCGTCGCTTCCGTTGAGGGACATCGTCACCGGCTGCTTCGTGCTCCAGCAGGACTCGGGGGTGCCGTCCTTCCCGTCCTGTTTGCAGCTCTGGTACGAGCGCTCGATGAATCCGGGGCTGTACTCCCAGCCGTCCCCGAGCCACGAGGACTGCGCGTTGCGGCTGACGGTGCGGCCGTCGACGCTCGCGGAGCCGTAGGCCAGGGTCACCGCGGGCGCGGTGCCGCCGAGGGCCGGGGGCACGGAGACGGGGTACGACCAGTGGAAGCTGCCCGTGTTCCCGCCCGCCGACCAGGAGCCGGTCGGGGAGAGCGAGGTGGCCGTGAAATCGCCCGCGGAGCCGGAGGGGGCCGCGGTGGCCGCGAGGACGGTCGACCCGGCGGTGGCCGCGGCCGCTGCGGTGGCCGCCGGTGCCTTGGCGGGCCGGGCGGGCGGGGCCGTCAGGGTCACCTCGGCGGTGAGCTGGCGGGCCTTCGCGAGGTTGCGGGCGCCGGGTACCGGGGTGGCCGTGCGGCACTGGGCGAGCTGCGGGGTGGTCAGTGCGCAGGCGGGCAGGGTGACCAGGCGCAGCCGGGTGGCCCAGCCGCCGCCGTACGCGTCCCGGATCGCGGAGTAGTCGAGGCCGACGCGGACCCGGCCGGCGGCGGTGGCCTCGCGTGGGGTGAGGGAGACCAGCAGGCCGTCCACTCCGGCCCGGCGGGCCGCGGCGCGGTCGGCTACGGAGACGCCGACGCGGGCGCCGTCCGCCGCGGGGGCGGGGGCGGCGACCCTGGTGCCCGCCGCGGACTGCGCCGACCGGGCGGGCTGCGCGGGCTCGGCCCCCTTCGCCACCCTGCTCCCGGGCCCTGCTGCGGCCGGGGCCGCGGTCACCCAGACCGGGAGCGCCGCCGTCGTGCGGGGACCGGTCTTCGAGGCGGGGGAGAGGCGGAGTTCGGACGCGGCGGCCGCGGGCCAGCGGGTGGGGCCCGGGCGCCAGGGCGGGGCCTGGTCGCTCAGCGGGCCCGCGGGCTTCGCCTTCGGGGCGGGGCGGCCCGACACCGGGGTGAGTTCGCCGAGGGCGCGCGGCGACCAGAGGAGGTCGGCCTTCGGCTCCGCGGCGGGCTGCGCGTCCGGGCCCGTGGCCCCCGCGGTCGGGGCCAGCAGCACCAGGGCCGTGACGGCGGCGGCGAGGGCCCGTACCACCGGCGGCCGGGACGGGTGGTGCGGGCGCGGGGACGGCCGGCTTCCGCCGGACGGTAACGATCGTGTGGCGCGCAACAGAACCCCCAGGGTCGAAAGCGGCGTACGCCGCCCGCACCCTGCGCTGCCGGACCCGCGGAGGGGTCCGCGCGCAACCGTTGGGCGCATCTGAACTGTGCAGACGGCAAACAGGATTGACGATCCCTCAAAGAAATACGGGGACTGGCTCGACGACTGCTCGGGACCGGCTCGGAGGCTGCTGGGCCGCGGCTGGAGGCGGGCTCGCGCGGTCGCGGCGGCGGGCTCGGGGGGCCGGGACGGAGCGTCTGCCTCCATGTGACACTCCAGCCGATTCGGCGCCGGGGGCCATCGACTCCGTACCCCCGCCGTGCCCCTCCTCCCCGTTGGAGAGACGCGTATGAGAGCCATCCACCGGCGCCACAGCCGGCCCCGGTCCTTCCGTTGGGCCGTGGCGGCCGTCGTCTCGTTAGCCGTAGCCCTGCCGACGGCACCGCCCGCCGCTGCTGCCGCCGCTGCCCCGAGCCCGTCCGCCGCCGCGACCGACCCGGGCCGCAAGGACTCCGCCGGGAAGCCCGACGGCAAGACGGCCGCGGGCAAGACTGCCCGCAAGTCCTCCGGCTCCTCCTCCAAGGCCTCCGGCCTCGAATCCCCCGCCCGCCAGGCCCCCCGCCCCGCGAAGGCCGCCGACCCGGCCGTCTCCGCGCAGGCCGAGGCCTCGGCGCGGGCGCGGCGCACCGGGAAGCCGGTGCCCGTGGCCGCGCTGACCACCGAGACCGACACCGTGGTCGCCAAGCCGGACGGCTCGTACGCGCTGACCCGCTCCGCCGCTCCGGTCCGCGTCAGGCAGCAGGGCGCCTGGGTCCCGCTCGACGCCACGCTGGTGCGCACCGCCGACGGCGGCTGGCGGCCGCGGGCGGCGCTCGGCGGGCTCGCGCTCTCCGGCGGCGGGCGCGCCCCCATGGCCCGGCTGAACGGCAAGGGCGGCGAGCGGCTGGAGCTGAGCTGGCCGACCGCGCTCCCGGAGCCGTCCGTCAGCGGGGCCACGGCCACGTACCGCAACGTGCTCCCGGACGTCGACCTCGCCGTGACCGCCACCGCCGACGGCGGTTTCACCCAGGTCCTGGTGGTCAAGACGGCGCAGGCCGCGAAGAACCCTGCCGTGGCCTCGTACCGCATGGGCATGAAGACGAAGGGCGTGGGCGTCCGCAAGCGGGGCGACGGCCGGCTCGCCGCCACCGACACGGCCGGCCGCGAGGTCTTCAGCTCCCCGGCGGCGGCCATGTGGGACTCCTCGCGCCGCACCCCGCCCGCCCCCAAGGCGGCCGGCCGCGCCGCCGCCGCACAGGACGCCCCGCCGCCCGGCGCCGTCAAGGCCGCCTCGGACACCGCGGGCCCCGGCGACACCGCCCGTACCGCGAAGGTGGCCGCCGTACCCTCGGCGGGCGCCCTCACCGTCACCGCCGACCGCTCGCTGCTGACCGCCCCGGACACGGTGTACCCCGTGTACATCGACCCGGCGTGGAAGCAGATCTGGCGCGGCACCCAGCACTGGACCTGGGTCCAGGAGGGCTGCCCGACCGTCGGGCACTACGACGACTACGCCGACAAGTACGACATGGGCGTCGGCAACCAGCGCTGGGCCACCACCTGCAAGGGCCGCCAGCACACCTTCGCGCAGGTCGAGTCCTTCAACCCGGCAGGCAAGACGGTCAACTTCGCCACCTTCAACGCCGTCCAGTCCTACGCGGCGGACAACACCTGCGCCAACACGCACGCCGTGGACCTCTACTGGACCGGCACGATCGACGCCGGCACCAAGTGGACCGCCCAGCCCGCCAACCTCAAGCACCTCGGCCGCGCCTCCTCCAACAGCGCCGGCGGCGCCGGCTGCACCGGGGCCGTCAACCAGATCGGCTGGGACATCACCCAGCTCGTCCGCGACGAGGGCTGGCGCGCCCACCTGACCTTCGGCATGTACGGGGCGGACGAGACCAGCGCCACCTCCAACGGCTTCAAGCGCTACACCCGCAAGACCGCGCACCCCCACTCCCTGCCGTTCCTGTACGTCGAGTACAACTCCCTGCCCGACGCCCCGCGCAACCTGTACGTCACCCCCGCCCCCCAGAACCCCACCCGCGGGGACTGCGGCTGGATCGGCGCGACCAACGCCGCCACCGGCGGGATCGGGCTGCACGCGACCGTCACCGACCCCGACGGCGACAACATCGACGCCGACTTCAACCTGTGGGACCTCACCGCGGGCAGCACCCTGCGCCAGTGGGGCTGGATCCCCAACCCCGCCGTACCGAACGGCAGCCAGATCAGCGCCATGGCGGGCAGCCTCGTCGACGGCCACCAGTACGACTGGTACGTCCGCGGCGGCGACGGGATCAACAGCGGCAACTGGAGCCGCGGCTGCAGCTTCTCCGTGGACCTCACCGCCCCCGCCGCCCCCGCCGTCGCCTCGGCGGACTTCCCGGCCGCCGGCAGCCCGGCCGCCCCCCTCAAGACCGCGGGCTCCGACGGCACCTTCGCCTTCACCGGCACCGACCCGGGCAGCGGCTCCGGCGTCCACCGCTTCGAGTGGTCCCTCAACGGGCCCCTCCCGGCCACCGGCGGGCAGAGCGCCGCAGCCGACTCCGCCGGCAAGGCCTCCGTCACCCTCCCCGTGACCGCCTGGGGCACCAACGTGCTCCACGTCCGCTCCGTGGACCGGGCCGGGAACCGCTCCCCGGAGTTCACCCACGCCTTCTACGCCCCCGACGACCCGGCCGCCAAGACCGTACTCGGCGACATCACCAAGGACGGCTACGTCGACCTGCTCGTCCCGGACTCCTCCGGAGACCTGCGCCTGTACTCCAAGAACCGCGACCCGGCCGCCGGCGGCGAGCCCGCGGGCGCCGCGGCCGGCGCCCCCGGCGGCAGCTGGACCGGCGTGGACCTCACCCACCGCGGCGGCAACGGCAGCTACGCCGACGACCTGTGGGCCCACCGCCCCGGCGACGCGGCGCTGTACTACTACCTGAACACCGCCAACAACGCGGGCCCCGCGGCCAACGACAACCAGTACTTCACCCCGGCCGGTGCCCAGCGCCTGAGCACCACCCGCCCCGCCGCCGGCTGCGTCAACCCCTTCAACACCGTCGACCAGACCTGCGGGGACGAGTACGCCCCCGACTGGTCCCGGGTCCGCCAGGTCATCGCCCTCGGCGACGCCGACGGCACCCGCCCGCCCTCCACCCCGCGCTACGACCTGCTCACCGTCGAGGACGACGGCACCGGCCGCAACGCCAACCTCTGGCTCTTCAAGGGCGCCAACGGCACCAACGCCCTCACCGCGCCCCGGCTCGTCGGCAGGGGCGGCTGGTGGGACCTCGAACTCATGGCCCCCGGCGACACCGGCAGCGTCTCCGGCCCCAAGGACGGGCTGCCCGACCTGTGGGCCCGCGACCGCCGCGACGGCCGCCTCTACGCGTACCCCTCGCAGCGCGACGCCGAGGACAAACCGGTGTTCACCGCCTACGGCAGCCGCTCCGGGACCGCGATCCAGACCGGCCTGACCGACGCCGCGTACCCCCGCGTCTCCAGCGACGGGGACACCGACGGCGACGGCTTCGCCGACCTGTGGGCCCTCGCGCCCGACGGGCGGATCAGCACCTGGGAGGGCCGGGCCCCCGACGCCGACGGGCTGCGCTTCGGCGCCCCCAAAGTCCTGCGGGACAGTTCGGTGACCGACTGGAGCACCTGCCAGTCCTTCGGCACCGCGGCCACGGGCACCCACCCGGTCTGCGGTCCCATCCTCGCCAAGTACCTGGCCGTCGGCGGGACCTCCTTCGGCCACCCGCTGGCCGCCCCGCGCAACACCCCGCGCCTGTACGGCAAGTACGTGCACTTCCGCGACCCCGCGGGCAACGACGTGTCCATCTACTGGAGCCCCGCCACCGGCGCCCGCGTGGTCCGCGGCGGCATCCGCACCGAATGGGCCAACAGGGGCTGGGAGAACGGCTACCTCGGCTTCCCGGTCTCCGACGAGTACGCGCAGACCAACGGCGCCCGCTCCGACTTCCAGGGCGGCTACATGCGCTGGAACGGCACCAACCACCGCATCACCGACCACACCTACGGCGCCGGCGAGGGCACCGTCCGCGTCCCCCTGTCCGGGGACTTCAACGGCGACGGCCGCTCCGACCTCGCCACCATCGTGGACTACGGGAGTTGCGGATTCGCCTGGTGGACCCAGGCCGGTACCGCGGACGGCGGACTCGGCGCCCCCTTCGAATCCGAACGCGGCCCGGCGAACAGCTGGTGCGTCGGCAGCGCCAAGTACGCGGCGGGCGACTTCAACGCCGACGGCCGCACCGACGTCGGCGCCCTGTACCTGTACGGCGACAACTCCGTACGGCTGCTGACCTGGCTGGCCGCCCCGGACGGCTCCCTGCGCGCCGGCCCCTCCGGCTGGACCCAGGCCGCGGGCTGGGACTGGTACCGCACCACCCTGCTCGCCGGGGACACCGACGGGGACCGGCGCGCCGAACTCATCGGCATCTACGGCTACTCCAACGGCCGCATGGCGAACTTCACCTGGAAGTTCCGCGACGGCGCCGGCTTCGAGGCCCCTGTCAAGGGCTTCGAGGAGACCCACCCCGGCTGGTGGTGGTACGAGAACGCCAAGTACGCCGCCGGAGACGTCAACGGCGACGGCCGGACCGACATCATCGGCCTGTACGTGTACGGCGACGGGGCCGTCCGGGTCTTCACGGGCCTGGCCCGCCCGGACGGCACCCACCCGGGCTTCGCGCTCTCCGGCTGGTCCGCGGGCGCCGGCTACTGGCAGCTGGACCCGGTCAAGCTCAGCGCGGGCGACACCGACGGCGACGGCCGCGCCGACCTGGCGGCCCAGTACCGCTACGCCAACCACCGCATGGGCCTGTTCCAGTTCCGCGGCAACGCCGACGGCACCCTCGGGGCCCCGGCGATGACCATGGACAGCGGCAACGGCAACTGGAGCGCCGACGCGGCCTCCCCGGTCAGCGGCGACGTCAACGGCGACGGCAGGTCCGACTGGTCCGCGCTGTACGACTACGGCAACGGCTCGTACGCCACGTTCACCTTCTTCGCCGGGGAGAACGGGACATACGACTACGGCAGGGCCGTGAAGAGCTGGACGGCCCCACCGGGCACCTGGTAGCACGCCCATCCCGCCCCGCCCGGGGCCCCTGATCCCGTGGCCCGCTCCGCCTGCCCTACGAGGGAGGCCGGGGCGGGCCACCGGCGCGTGCACGGTCCCCGGGCCGCGCTCCGGGCTCAGCGGGCCGCGGGCACGGCCCGGTGCAGCGCGACCCCGTGCGGGGCCAGCTGCTCCGGGAGGCCGGCCAGGACCGGCAGCTGCTCGATGTGGTGGACCCCGGGCGGTACGGCGCCCTGCAGCAGCGCGCGGGTCGTGTACGCGGCCACCAGCCCGGTCACCCGGCTCTGCCCGCGCCCGGTCAGGGTCAGGGCGGCCCGCCGGTCCCCGCGCCGGGCCGCCGCCTGCACGGCGAAACCGTCCCCGCCGAGGTGCACGCGGCCGAAGGCCCGGGTGAGGAGGGCTCGGCGCCGCGGGCCGCCGCCGGGGCCGCTCCCGGGGCCGTTTCCGCCGGGTCCGCTCCCGCCGGGTCCGCCGAGCAGGCCCGTCCGGCGCAGGGCGAACAGGGCGGCGGTCAGGGCCCGCGAGTCCAGGCACAGCCGGGTGGTCACCTCCGCCACACCGAGGGTGGCGGGCAGGGTGTGCTGGTCGGAGAAGGGGAACGGGTGCGCGGTGCGCCCGCCGTACCCCGGCAGGGAGATCCGCAGCGGCCGGGCCACCACCGGCTCGCTCAGCCCCGCGACCGTCCACCGCACCGCGTCGGCGCCGTGCCGCTCCCCGCCGCCGAGCAGGACGCCGAGGTCGATCCGCTCGGCACCGCCCAGCTCCTCGTGGACGCGCCGGGCGAGCAGGTTCGTCAGCCCGGGTGCGACGCCGACGCTGAGCACGGCCGCCGCGCCGCGGGCGCCCGCGACCCCGTCGAGTGCGGCCACCTCCTCCAGGAGGGCGCGGGTCGCACCCACGTCCACGAGGTGGGTGCCGCGTTCGAGGCAGATCCGCGCGGGCCCCGCGTCCGGGGGCTCCACGCAGAACACCACGGCGGCCACGTCCCCCAGGCCGTCCAGCACCCGCCGGAAGTCCGCGGGGTCGCGGACGTCCACGGCCACCCCGCCGAGGCGTCCGGCCCGTACCGCATCACGGCCCGCGGGCACCACGCGCCCGGGGAACCAGGCGCCGAGAGCCACCGAGACCGAGGCCCCGACGGCTCCGTACCCGCCCACGACGAGTACGCGCCCGCCGCCCCCACCCTCATTCGCTGTAGTCACACTCCAGTGAAACACACTGTAGTCTCACTACAGCCAATTCAGACGGACGGAGAACGGGACGAAGGGAAGCCGGATGGCTGCGGCGCAGACCCGGGCGGAGAAGGCCCGGCAGACCCGCACGAGGATGCTCGACTCCGCGGAGGCCCTGTTCACGGAGCGCGGCTGGGCCCGGACCACCGTCGAGGACATCGCCCGCAGCGCCCAGGTCGGCGTCCAGACCGTCTACTTCACCTTCGGGAACAAGCGGGCCCTCCTCAAGGAGGTCCTCGACACCGCCATCGCGGGCGACACCGACCCCGTCGCCACCCTCGACCGCCCCTGGGCCCGCGAGATCCTCGCGGAACGCGACCCGGCCGCGCAGCTGGCCCTCCAGGCCGCGGGCGCCCGCCGCATCCTCGAGCGGGCCGCGCCCCTCCTGGAAGCCGTACGGGCCGCAGCCTCCTCGGAGCCCGAAATCGCCGCCCTCTGGCAGCTCAGCCTCGACCAGCGGCACACCGTCCAGCTGCACTTCGCCCGCGCCCTGGCCGCCAAGGCCCCCGGCGGCCTGCGCGCCGGCCACGACGAGGCCTCCGCCGCCGACACGGCAACAGCCCTCCTCGGCCCCGAGACCTACACCCTCCTGACCACCACCCGCGGCTGGCCCCCACACCGCTGGCAGCACTGGGCAGCCGACTCCCTGACCCGCCAACTCCTACCCTGACGGGCGGGGGAGGGCGGGCCGGTACGTCCCTAGCGACCCCCCTCCACGCTCAACGGCATCTGCCTGTAGTGGACTTCAACCTGACTCCGGTGAGTTCCTCCGCGCGCTGCCGCAGGAGCGGGGCCAGGTCGGCGTACCAGCCGCGGCCGACGGCCTGGAGCATCTCGGCGAGGGCGATCTGTTCGCCGAACCGGCCGGCCGGGGTGTCGAGGACGTGGGCGAACTCGGCTCGGATGCGGTCGGCGACGGCGGGGGCGCGGAGGCTGTTGACGTAGAGCATCGCGGGGTCGTAGCCGACGGGGACGGCGCCCCAGCGCTCCCAGTCCAGGATGACGAGCGGGTGGTGGGTGAGGTTGGCGATCGAGGCGCTGGTGCCCGCCGCGGCGGTGTCGTCCGAGCGGGTGGCGGGGCACCTCCGCGAGTTCTACGAGCAGCTTGCGCCGTACCGCGAGGTGCCAGCCGCTCTCGCTTTCGAGGCGCGTCTACGGGCGGTGCTTCCCACTCCAGGTCAGCGAACGCCTTCGTCCATCAGGACGTAGAGGAGGCCGACGAGGGAGCCGCTGCTGACGATCTCGCGGCGGTCGATCATGCCCCGGATGTTGGCGAGGGGGATCCACTCGACCCGGTCCGACTCGTTCTTCTCGGTCGGCGGCCCTTCGTACGTGGCGCCGTCGGCGCGGAACAGGTGGTGCTGGGAGTCCGTGATGCCGTTCGCCGGCTCGGCGTAGATGAGGGGCTTCATCGGGCCCGGACGCCAACCGGTCTCCTCAAGGACTTCACGGGCAGCGGCCTCGCCGGGGGTCTCGTCCGCCTCGACCAGACCCATGGGCAGCTCCCAGGCCCACGCGTCCGTGATGAAGCGGTGGCGCCACATCATCAGGACCTCTTGGCGATCGTTGACCACGGCGGCCACGGCCAGGTGACGGAGCTTGACGACGTGGTGCTCCCAGCGGTTGCCGTCCGGCGTCTCCACGTCGGTGAGCCACAGGTTCACCCACTTGTTCTCGTAGATCGGACGTTCCCCGTGGATCTTCCACTGCATCGCTGCGGCCCCTCTCGATCGGCCTCCAGCATTGCAGAGGCGTACTGAACTGCACTGCACTTGAGGCAAATTCACGTCACAGTGACGAATTCGGTCCCTTTGTGGCGTCGCTGCCTGGCAGCCGACTGAGGGCCGTTTGAGCATGACCGCAGACCACCAGGTCGGCGGGTTAGGGACGGGACGGTACCCCCTCGTTCCAGGCGCGGAGCTTTTCGGGGTTGCGGATGACCCAGATGCGGCGGATGCGGGTGTGGTCCGCGGTCAGTTCGAAGGCGGCCACCGTCACGGTGCCGCCTGCGGGGTGCAGGGCGGCCAGGCCCGGGGTGCCGTTGACTGTGCGCTCCAGCAGGCCGAGGGCCGGGGCCCGCCAGGCGATCTGTACGAGGTATTCCGCGACGCGTGCGCCGCCCGCCACCGGGCGCAGGACGGTGCTGACGAGGCCGCCGCCGTCGGCCACCATGACGGCGTCCGGGTCGAGGAGTCCGACGAGGGCCCCGATGTCCCGGGCCTCCCATGCCTCCTTGAACCGCCGTACGACGGCTGCCTGTCCGGTGCCCGGGGCCGCGGCCGCGCCCGCGCTCTTGGCCGCGCCCGCGGATGCGGTCGCCGCGCCGCGGATGCGGCGGCGGGCCGAGGAGGCCAGTTGGCGGCAGGCCGCCTGCGACCGGCCCGTGATCGCGGCGATCTCCGTGAACGGGAAGCCGAACACCTCGTACAGGACGTACGCCACGCGCTCCGCCGGGGTCATTGTCTCCAGCACCACGAGCAGGGCCATGTCCACCGACTCGTCCAGGACCACGTGGTCGGCCGGATCCGCGGGCCAGGCCGCGCCGCCCCCTGCGCCCGCGGCCCACTGCGCCCGGTCCGGCACGGGCTCCGGCAGCCACGTGCCGACGTACCGCTCCCGCCGGGCCCGCGCCGATCCGAGCACGTCCAGGCAGATCCGCCCGCACACCCGCGTCAGCCAGGCACCCGGCGAGACGATCGCGGCCCGCCGCTGCGGCGCCATCGTGTACCAGCGCGCGTACGTCTCCTGCACCGCGTCCTCGGCCTCGGCCAGCGAACCGAGCAGCCGGTAGCCGAGATTGGTCAGCCGCCCCCGCTCCCCCTCGACCAGCGCCACGGCCGCCTCAGTCGATCCGGCCCCGGCCCCAGCCCCCGGCGAAGACATGCCGCCTCACAATCCCCGTACCTGCGTCGTCAGTTCAGCGAGACCCTACCGACCACCGCCAACCGGCAGAACAGGGGACGCCCGCGATGTCCGCATCCGCGACGGCAGAAGCACCCGGCAACACCGCCTTCCTCCGCACCGCCATAGCCCTCCAGACCCTCGCCCTCTCCTTCCAGACGGCCACCGCGGCCGTCCTGCTGTCCTCCTCCCACGGCTACGCCCTCCACGACATCGGCTCGCGCGTCATGTACGGCTCCTCGATGCTGTACCTCCTCGCCGCGGTGCTGGCCTGGCGCCCGGGCGGCGGCTCCCCGCGCCCCGTCCGGCACGCGGCCGGATTCCTCGCCCTCGCCTCGGCGCAGGTCCTCCTCGGCGTCCTGCACATCCCCTCCCTCCACATCCCCCTGGGCATCGCGATGCTGCTCCTCAGTGCCGTGGGCCTGTACCGGGCCCTGCCCGCCGCCCGCCGGCGCTGACGGACCGTCGGGAACGGCGGCCGGGTACGATCGGCTGCCGTTCCCGCCCCGAGAGCAGGTGCCGTGCGCCCTCCCACCGACCCGCCGGGTCCCGCAGCCTCCTTCGACCCCCGCAGGGTCGCACCCGGCGAGTACCCCGCCTGGGAGGGGGCCCTCGACCTCCTCAACCGCGACCTGGCGGCCACCCTCCCCGACGAGCGCCCCCTGCGCCTGCTGGCCCTTCCGCCCTACGCACCGGACGAGCCGGAGAGCGTCTACGTCGCCCTCGCCAACGGCGAATGGCACGGCAACTGCCTGGAGCCGGAGTCCGCGGCCGACCCCGCAGCCGCTCTCGCCGCCGTCACGGAAGCCGCACAGGACACCCTCACCGAACGCCTCTGGCAGGCCTGGCCGGTCTGCCCGGAGCACGGCCTGGGAATGCATCCCCGCGAGGACTCGGACGGCTCCCTGGCCTGGTGGTGCGCCGGCGGCCCCCGCCCCCGGGCCACGCCCCACCTCCGCGCGCCGGTGGGCGCCCTCCCCGCCGCAGCACCCCGCCCCCGCCGGACGAAGCGCCGCCCCCGCTGACGCTGTGAGCTGCGCCGTTGGGAACCACTGCGCCTGGTCGGAGCGTCGCCGTATGCAAACGGCGGCAGGCCCGGCCCTCCGACCAGGGGCCGACTGGGCACAGCCGCATACCAGGGGGAAACATGAGCCGTAGGGCGAGGCTGGGCGCTGCGCTGTGTGTTGTGGCGCTGCTCGGCGCCGGGGCGTGCAGTGGGGAGGAACCGGCCGCGAAGCCTCCGAAGAGTCCGGTGCCGGGCAAGGCCGCGCCCGTGCCGACGCTGGAGGCGGCGGACGGCGGGGCCTTGAACTCCCAGCTGGAGCGGGTCTTCGAGAACCTGGAGTCCCTCGGGGGCGGGTCCGGTGCGCTGGGGCCGAGCTTCGGCAACACGCACCCCGGCCTTCCGGACGGTGTGCTGAGCGTGACGTTCGCGTTCGTGTGCAGCGGGGGCGCCACGGTGAAGCTGGCCTTCACCGTCGGGGGCAAGGACGTGCCGGCGGCCGCCGGTTCGCAGGCGTGCGACGGGTCCATCGAGCAGCGGAGTGTCGAGGTGCCCGGGCCCGGGGCCTTCGGCTTTTCTGCCGAACTCGCGGGCTCGGGCGCGGGCGGCTTCGCCTACGGCTACTACGCGGAGAAGTCGCAACTGCCCTGATCCGGCGGGTGGCGGCGGCAGGCGGCCCGGCCCTACATGATGAACACGCTCATGCCCGGCGCCGGGTGGAGGGTCTGGCCCGGGAGGACGGCGGTCGTCACCTGCCCGTTGCAGAAGGGGCCCGACCAGACGAAGGCCGTCTCGGTGGTCAGGTTCAGCACGGAGGAGGGGGCGAAGTCGCCCAAGTGGTAGCAGCCCGAGGGGTTGTGGTGGACTGCCCCGTCGATGACCAGGGCGCCGCTCGCCGCCGGTGCCGTGCCCGCGGCCGCGAGGGCCAGGGCCAGTCCGGCCGCGCATGCTCCGAGCGCCTTTCCCGCGCGGGCCGCCCGGCCCGCTGCGGCACGCGTCTGCTTCTTCGTCTTCTTCATGGCTCTGCCCCTTGCCTCGATGGCTCGTCGAACACTTTCCGTAATCGACGGTAGGGTTTCGCTACTCAAAGTGACACCGCGTGTGGTGGTGCGGGAGGGGCGCGTGCGGAGGGGGTGAGCGCCCCCGGCCCCCGGCCCCCGGCCCGGGGCCTCGGCTTGGACGGCTCAGCTGAGGCTCCGGGCCAGCTCCGGACCGGCGCCGGGTGCGGGGACGGCTGTGAGGGCGGGTGCGGGTGCGGGGCTACACCGCCTGGAGGGCCAGGGTCGGGGAGAGGCGGGAGGCGCGGACCGCCGGGTAGAGGCCCGCCAGGGTGCCGATGGCCAGGGTGGCGGCGAAGCCGCCGGTGACCGACCACAGGGGGACCACCCACGGCAGCGATCCCGCCACCGCGTACGCCGCCACGGCCGCCGCGCCCAGCGCGATGCCCGCCAGCCCGCCCAGCCCGGACAGGAGCAGCGACTCCGTCACGAACTGCACGCGCACGGCCCCCTTCGTCGCCCCCAGGGAGCGCCGCAACCCGATCTCGTGGCGCCGCTCCAGCACCGAGATGATCATGGTGTTGGCCACCCCCACCCCGCCCACCAGCAGGGCGATCCCGCCCAGGCCCAGCAGGAGGGTGGAGAACGCGCCCTCCGTGGCCGCCTTCGCCTGGAGGGCCGCCGAGGGGTCCGTCACCGAGACCGTCTGCGGGGACCGCGGATTGGCGGTCGCCGGGATCAGCCCCCGGACCGAGGCCACCGCGGCGTCAGCCGAGCGCTCGTACACCGCGGTCGGGTGCCCGTCGAAGCCCAGCAGGGACTGCGCGGCGTCCCAGCCGACCAGGGCCGCCCGCTCGATCTCCGGGGCCAGCGGCACCGGTGCGAGGATCCCCGTCACCGTGAAGTACCGGCCGCCGATGAACACCTGCCCGCCGGGGGCCGTGACCCCCAGCCGCCGGGCCGCGACGTCGCCCAGCACCACGGCCGGGTAGCGCCCCGTCGCCGCGTTGAGCCAGGCCCCGCTGCGGACCTGCGCCCGCAGGGTCCCCAGCAGGTCGCCCCGCGCCGCGAGCACCGCGATCCCGCCGGTCTCCTCCGCCGGGATCTTCTCGCTGCGCCGCACCGAGTGCCGCACCGTACCGGTGGCGCCGACCTTCTCCACGCCCGCGATACGGCCGATCATGCCTGGGGACTCCTTGGGCAGTTCGGTGTCCTGCCCGGAGAACATCGACTGGCCCGGGGTCACGACCAGCATGTTCGTACCCAGCCGGTCCAGCTCCCGCAGCAGCTTCGCCTGGCTGGACGAGGAGATCCCCACCACCGCGATCATCGTGGCGATGCCGATCGCGATGCCGAGCGCCGACAGCACCACCCGGGCGGGGCGCGCCCGCAGCCCCGCGGAGCCCACGTGCAGCACGTCCCGCGGGGACAGCCGCGCCGGCCGCAGCCGGGTCCGGCCCCGGCCGGGCTTCCCGCCGGGCTTCCTTCCGCCCGTCGTTGCGTCCGTCATGCCGCCGCCCCCTGCCATACGTCCGCCACGATCCGCCCGTCGCGGATGCGGACCTGCCGGGGCAGCGAGGCCGCCACCTCCTGGTCGTGGGTGATCACCGCGATGGTCGCCCCGTCCCGGTTCAGCTCGCGCAGCAGCTCCATCACCGCCTCACCCGAAGCCGAGTCCAGGGCGCCCGTCGGTTCGTCCGCCAGCAGCAGATCGGGCTCGCCGACCACCGCGCGCGCGATGGCCACCCGCTGCTTCTGCCCGCCGGACAGCTGGTGCGGCCGGTGGCCGAGCCGGTCGCCCAGCCCCACCCGCTCCAGCGCCCCCGCCGCGCGCCGCCGCCGCTCGCCCCGCGGCAGCCCCGAGTACAGCAGCCCCTCCGCCACGTTGTCCCGCGCGCTCATGCCCGGGACCAGGTGGAAGGACTGGAACACGAAGCCCACGTGCCGGGCCCGCAGTGCCGACAGCGCCCGGTCGGACAAGGCGGGCACGTCATGGCCGGCGATGGCCACCGACCCGGCCGTGGGCCGGTCCAGCGTGCCCACGATGTGCAGCAGCGTCGACTTCCCGGACCCGGACGGGCCCACGATCCCGAGCAGCTCGCCCGCGCGCACGGTCAGGTCCACGCCCCGGAGGGCCGCCACCCCGCCCGGGTACTCCTTGGTGACCCCCTTCAGCTCCACCACCGTGCCCGCCGGGCCTACACCGCCTGCCTCACTACCGGTCCTCATAGCGCGGGGACACCCACCTTCACGCCCTCCTTCAGGCCGTCGCCCGTGACCTCCACGCGCCCCTGGCCGAACATCCCGAGCCGTACGCGGACCTCCCGCACCCGGGGCCCGCCCGCGCCGTCCTCCACCACCTGTACGCCGAACCCGCCGCCGGCCAGTGCCAGCAGCGCGTTCACGGGTACGGACAGCACGCCCTTCACGGTCTCGCCGGTCAGCGACACCGAGACGGGGGAGCGGTCCGGGGCCTTTACCCCGCCCGGCCGGTCCAGCGCGACCGTCACCTCGACCTTCGCCTTGCCGTCCCCAGAACCGGAACCAGAACCAGAACCGGAACTGGACCCGCCCCCGGAACCCTGGCCCTCCCCCTCCGCCGTACGGCCGACCGAAGAGATGCGCCCGCCGGCCGTCCCCCCGCCGGGCAGGGACACCGTCACCCGGTCCCCGGTCCTCGCCGCCGCGGCCTGTGCCACCTCCAGGGAGAAGCGGACCACCCGCTCGGTCCCCGTCAGCGTCAGCACCGGTTTCCCGGGACCGGCCTGGTCCCCGACGGCCGCGTCCGCCGACCGGACCCGCTGCGGACCCGAGGCGAACGCGATGTCCTCCGGACCGATCCGGCCGGTCTCCTTCAGCCCGTGCGCGTCCTGCCACCGCTTCACCGCCGCGACCGTCCCCTTGGTGAAGGTGCGGTCCTGCGGATCGAGCCCGGTGCCGAAGCCGAGGGCCACCAGATTGGCCTTCAGCTGCTCCACGTCCTCGCCCTTGTCCCCGGACCCCAGCGCCCGGTACATCGGCACGGACCCGTACATCAGCCGCACCGCCCGCCCGTTGACCTCGTACAGCCGCTCGTCGCGCGCGACCGCCGAGCCCTCCGCGGCCACCCAGGTCAGCACCCCGGCCACACCCGCGTTGAGCTTGCGCTCCTTCGCGTACCCGAGCGTGCCCTCGACCTGGCGGCCGTTCGAGAGGTCCCCGCGGGTTACGGGGGCGGTGGCCGGGGGCAGCCCGTCCGTCCGCCGCTCCCCGTCCGCGTCCCCGCCGCCGCCCGCCTGCGCGGTCACCACGTACCCGCCGCCGCCCGCGACGACGAGTACGGCACAGCCCGCCACCAGCCACTTCCTCACAGGTGCCCCCTCAGGATCCGGCCGCATTGCACTTCTCGGCGGCCTTCTTGAAGGCCTCCTCCTGGCCCTCGGGGATCTCCGTGGCCTTCATCATCCCGCCCTCGAAGGAGGGGTCGGGGAGGTTCAGGCCGTTGTCGCGCATGCAGCGCACCCAGCGCAGCTGGGAGTCCTTCTCCTCCTGGGTCGGGCCCGCCGCCCCGCCCTTCGGCCCGCTGCCGCAGGCCTCCAGGGCCTTCTGGAACTTCTGCGGGTCGTTGTTCGCCCCGCCGCCCAGGGTCATGCCCCGCGGGTCCTGCCCGGGCTCGGGGTCCGGCACGTCCAGGCCCTGCTTGCGCAGGCACTGGCGCAGCTTGAGCGCGGCGTCGGCGTCGGCCCCCGAGGTCGTACCGGATCCGGATCCGGAACCGGAGCCAGATCCCTCGCCGGACCCCGCGGACCCGGCGGAACCGGACCCGCCGGACCCGCCCGACCCGTCAGCCGAATTCGTGCACGCCGTCACCAGCAGGGCCAGCCCGGTCAGGACCGCCGCCGTGGTCATCGTCAGGGAGGAGGAGCGCCGCCGGGTACCGCCGGCAGCTGCGGAATGTGAGTTCATACCGCAGACCCTCCGCCGAACCGCTGTTTCGCTTCCCTAACGGCGGACCTTTACAGCGCCGAAACCCCCGCCTCGGATAGAGAGGAGCACATGCGAGTACTGGTGGTGGAGGACGAGGAGTTCCTCCGGGAGATGATCGCCGAGGGGCTGCGCCGCGACGCCCTCGCCGTGGACGAGGCGGCGGACGGCCTGGAGGCCCTGCACCGGCTGCGCTTCGGCGAGTACGACGTCCTGGTCCTCGACCGCGACCTGCCCGGACTGCACGGCGACGAGGTCTGCCGCCAGGTGGTCCGCCAGGGCCTGCTCACCCGCATCCTGATGCTCACCGCCTCCGGCACCGTCCGCGACCGCGTCGAGGGCCTCGCCCTCGGCGCCGACGACTACCTCACCAAGCCCTTCGCGTACGACGAGCTGCTCGCCCGCGTCCTGGCCCTCGGCCGCCGCACCCGGCCCGCCCTGCCGCCCGTGGTCGAGCGCAGCGGGGTCGCCGTCGACACCGCGCGCCGCGCCGCCACCCGCGACGGCCGCCGCCTCGCCCTGTCGCCCAAGGAGTTCGCCGTGCTCGAAGCCCTCGTACGGGCCCAGGGGGCGGTGGTCAGCAGCGACGACCTCATCGAACAGGTCTGGGAGGAGCACACCGGCTACGCCACCAACGCCGTCCGCGTCACGGTCAGCAAACTGCGCGCCAAGCTCGGCGAACCGCCCGTCGTGGAGACCGTCCCCGGCGCCGGCTACCGCATCGCGGCCCCCGGGGACGCGGCATGATGCGCCGTACCCGACGGGGCGCGAGCGGTATCCGCACCGGCACTGGTACGGATACCAGTACGGATACCAGTACGGGCCCCCGTACCCGTCCCCGCTTCCGGCCCGGCAGCGAGCGCGTGCGCCTCACCGCCCTCTACGGAGCCCTGCTGCTCCTCGCCGGCGGCGGACTGGTCGCCCTGGTGTACGTCCTGGTCAGCCAGGGAATGCTGGGCAGCCTCACCACCGCCGTACGCACCACCGCCCCCGCCGGAAAGCTCACCGAGGGCGAGCTCGTACACCTGCCCGCCGATGCCGTACCGGCCCGCAAACTGCCCCCCGGCAGCCTCAGCCCCGAGCAGCTCAAGTCCTTCCAGGTCACGCAGAACATCTCCGCCGCCGTCACCGACGCCGCCCTCCACCGGCTGCTCGTCTACTCCCTCATCGCCCTCGCCGCCTTCGCAGTCCTGTCCATCCTCCTCGCGTGGTGGATGGCCGGCCGGGTGCTGCGCCCCGTCGCGGTGATCACGGAGACCGCCCGCCGCCTCTCCGGCGAGAACCTCCACGAGCGCATCGCCCTCGACTCCCCGCCCGGGGAGCTGAAGGAGCTCGCCGACACCTTCGACGGGATGCTCGGGCGGATGGAACAGCTCGTGGCCGCGCAGCGCCGGTTCGCCGCCAACGCCGCGCACGAGCTGCGCACCCCCCTCGCCGTGCAGCGCGCCGCCGCCGAGATCGGCCTGGCGGGCACCCCGGACCCCGAGCGCGTGGCCCGGATCCGGGACAAGCTGCTCGCCGTCTGCGACGAGAGCGAGCAGATGATCGAAGGGCTGCTCGTCCTGGCCGCGGCGGGGGAGGGGCTGGAGGACCCGGCGCCCGTGGACCTGCGGGAGACGGCGGCGGCGGAGCTCGCCGCGTGTGCCGAGCAGGCCGCGGCCCGTGCCCTCACGGTCGGGAGCACCCTCGCGCCCCTGGTCGTGCGCGGGGACCCGGTCCTCCTCGGGCACCTGGTCCGCAACCTGCTCGCCAACGCCGTCCGCCACAACCGCGAGGGCGGCACGATCACCGTGGGGACGGGGCCGGAGGGCTCGCTCGTGGTCTCCAACACCGGGCCGGAGGTGCCGGCCGCGGACGTGCCGCGGCTGCTGGAGCCCTTCCGGCGCCGCGAGGCCCGGCGGCACGCCCCCGGCGAGGGCGCCGGACTCGGCCTGTCGATCGTCGCCGCCATCGCCCGCGCGCACGGCGCCGAACTGACCGCGACCGCGAACCCGGCACCGGAGGGCGGACTCACGGTCCGGGTCGCCTTCGCGGTGGTGGCGCCGGTGTCGGCGGGGGCCCCTGCGACGCCCGCGAACGCGGCGGCTGACCGGCCCGCCGGGGGCTGAGCGGGATCCGGGTCCGGCCCGGGCCGGTCAGGGGGTGGTGACGTTCGCGCCCCACGTCTTCCAGGCGCCGTTCTTCACCACGTGCGTCGACACCCGCGGGTTGCGCGTGTCCCCGTACGCGTCGAAGGACACCGGGCCGGTGACCCCCTCGAAGGACACGCCCGCCATCGCGGCCGCCGTCTTCGCCCGCGCGGACTCCGGCAGCTTGCCGCCGTTGCCCGCCACGACCGCCTTCACCGCCTCGATCAGCGCCCAGGCCGAGTCGTACGCGTACGCACCGTACGGTCCGGCGGGCTCGTCGTACCCCGCCGCCTCGTAGCGTGCGGCGTAGTCCGCGCCGCCCGGCAGGCTGTCGGTCGGCACGCCGACGTTGGTGGCGAGGTCCTCCTCGACCTTCGGGCTGCCGGCCAGGTACCCCTGGTCGTAGATGCCGTCGCCGCCCATCACGGGGACGGTCACCCCGGCCTTCTTGAGCTGCCGGGAGAGGGCCCCGGCGGTGTCGTAGTAGCCGCCGAAGTACACGGCGCGGGCGCCGGAGGCCTTGATCTGCGGGGCGAGGTAGGCGAAGTCGTCCTGCGCGGGGTCGATGCGGTCCGTGCCGACGACCGTCCCGCCCAGCCGGGCGAACTCGGCGTCGAAGACGGAGGAGAGCGCCGTGCCGTAGCTGCCGCCGTCGTCCAGGACGTAGACCTTGCCCGTCCCGGGGCCGGCCGTCTCCGTCCTCCCGAGGAGGAACCGGGCGGCGGCCCGGCCCTGGGCGATGTCCGTGGCGACCGTGCGGAAGTAGGTCGCGTACGGGCGGGCCGGGGCGGTGGCCCACTCCTCGCCGAGGGTCAGGCGGGGGTCGGAGTTGGCGGGGGAGACGTTGACCAGTCCGGACTGTTCGAGCACCGGGGCCATGGCCAGCCCGACGCCGGAATTGAGCGGTCCGACCACGCCGAGGACCTTCTTGTCGGCGGCGAACTGCGAGGCGTTCGCCGTGCCCCTCGCGGGCTGCCCCTCGTCGTCCAGGGCCCTGACCTCGAAGGTCACGCCGGGTACGTGCTTCTTCTCGTTCGCGGTCCGTACGGCGAGCTCCGCGGAGTTCCTGATTCCGCCGCCGAGCGCGGCCAGCCCGCCGCTGAGCGGCGCGTCCACCCCGATCACCACGGTCACGGCCGCGCCCCCGGAACCGGCGGGCGCCCCTGCGGCAGCACCGCCCTTGCCCTCGCTCTTCCCGCCGCCGTTCCCGTCGCCCTGGGAGAGCACCCAGCCCAGCGCGGACCCGCTGACGAGCACGGCCGAGGCGGCGGCGAGTACGACGGAGCGCCGGGACAGCCCGCGCCCGCCCGCACCGGCCGCCGCCTTGCGGGTCCCGTGGCCGGCGCCGCTGCCGTCGAGGGTGACGAGGGAGTCCGTACCGCCGCTGTCTCCTGCCCCTCCGGTGCCTGCTGCCCCTCCGGTGCCGCCCGCGGGATCCGCGACGGTGGGGGTGGGCACGGGCGCCGGAGTCCGTGCATCCGCGTCCGCTCCCGCACCGGCATCCGTACCCGTACCCGCAGGCGGCGGCAGCGGCACCGTGCGCGGATCCCGCGGCGGGACCGGGGGCCGGGGCGGCACGGTGGGCGGAGCGCCCGCCGCGCCCAGGGCGGCCGCCAGCAGCTCGGCGGCCTGCGCCGCGTCCGGCCGCTGCACCGGGTCCTTGGCCAGCAGGGCGTCGAGTACGGGCCCCAGCGGGCCCGCGTGCACGGGCGGCCGGTGGGGGCGGGTGAACACGGCCACGGCCAGCGCGTGGAACCCGTCCGCCTCGAACGGCGGCCGCCCCTCGACCGCGTGGTAAAGGGTCGCGCCGAGGGCCCACACGTCGTTGGCGGGGGTCGGGCGCTTGCCGTCGAGCTGCTCGGGGGCCATGTACTGCGGGGTGCCGATGACGCTGCCGCTGTGGCTGAGCCGGGTCGTGGCGTCCGCGAGGTGGGCGATGCCGAAGTCGGTCAGGACCACGCGGTCCTTGGCGAGGAGCACGTTGTCCGGCTTGATGTCGCGGTGGACGATCCCGGCCTCGTGGGCCTCTGCCAGCGCCTCGGCCATCGCGGCCCCGATCTCCGCCACCCGGCGCAGCGGCAGCCGGCCCTGCGCGCGGACGGCCGCGGCGAGCGACTGGCCCTTGACGAGCTCCATGACGATGACGGGGGCGCCCTCGTGCTCCACGACGTCGTGGATGGTGATGATCCCCGGGTGGCTGAGGCTGACCGCCGCGCGGGCCTCGCCGGTGAACCGGCGCAGCAGCATCGCGCGGTCGGCGTCCTCCATGCCCGGCGGGAAGAGGATCTCCTTCACGGCGACCTCGCGCCCGAAGAGCTGGCGGTCCACACCGCGCCAGACCCGGCCCATGCCGCCCTGGCCGATGCGTTCGACCAGCTCGTAGCGGCCGGCGATGAGTGCGGGGTTCTGCTCGTTCACGCCGACACTCTAGGACCTGGCGGGCCGCCCGGGTACGGGAAGTCCGCAGGCCGGTCGGGGCCGGGGGCCCGCGGACGCGCAGCGGCTACGCGAACCGGTCCTTGTGCTCCTTCAGCTTGCGCCACACCGTGCTGAGCGCCGTCAGGTCCTCCTCGTCGAGGAGCTCGGTGAAGACGGGGGCCAGGCAGGCGCGGCGGGTGGCGTCCGCGGCGGCGAAGAGCTCGTGCCCGGCGGGGGTCAGCGCGACCTCGACGGAGCGGGCGTCGCGGGCGGAGGGGGTTCGGGTGACCAGCCCGCGGCCCTGGAGGGCGTCTACGACCCGGGAGACCTGGCTGCGGCTGAGCATGGTGCTGTTGCCGAGCACCGAGGCGGGGACCGGCTCCGGGCTGGAGGACAGCCACAGCATGACCTCGAACCAGGACACGGGCAGGTCGTGCGCCTTGGTGAGGGCGCGGTCGACGCGCTCGGTGAGGACGGTCCCGGCCCAGACCAGCCCGTAGAAGGCGTGGTCCGCGACGGGCATCTCCGCCTGGGTGATCTTCCTCTTCGCCATGGTCACGAGGATACCGGTTGCGTGCACACGCACATAATGTCTATGGTGTGTGTACACGCACTTAATCTGGCAACCGTGAGAGAGGCCCCGCCGTGACCACCATCCCTTCCCCCGCCGCGCCCGTCGTCCTGATCACCGGCACCTCTTCCGGCATCGGCCTGGCCGCGGCCGTGGCCGCCGCCCGGGCCGGCTGGCGGACCGTGGCCACCCTGCGCGACACCGGCCGCGCCGACGCCCTGCGCAAGGCCGCCGCCGATGCGGGCGTCGAGCTCGACGTCCGGCAGCTGGACGTCACGGACGAGGCGGGTGTCGCCGCCGCCGTCGGGGGAGTGGTCGCGGACTACGGCCGCCTGGATGCGGTGGTGAACAACGCCGGGGCCGGACACCTGGGCACCCTGGAGAACGAGGACGTCGACGAGGTCCGCACGGTGATGGAGGTCAACTTCTTCGGCGTGCTGCACGTCTCCAAGGCGGCCCTTCCGCACCTGCGCGCCACCGGCGGCCGGCTGGTCACCGTCACCAGCGTCGGCGGTGTCGTCGGCCAGCCCTTCAACGAGGCCTACTGCGCCGCGAAGTTCGCCGTCGAGGGGTACATGGAGAGCCTCGCGCCGGTCGCGGCGGCCCTCGGGGTGTCCGTCAGCGTGGTCGAGCCGGGCGCCGTCGCCACCGAGTTCGTGAACAACATCGGCCTCGACCTGGAGGCCGAGATCGCGGCCGCGGGCGCGTACGCCGTACCGCTGCGGGCCTACCTCGACCGTACGGTCAACCAGTTCCTGAACGGCGCCCAGACCCCCGACGAGGCGGCCGCCTCCGTCCTGGAGGCGCTCACCGCCGACCGCCCCGCCTTCCGCATCCAGACCTCGGAATGGGCCCGCGCCTTCACCGCGACCAAGCTGGCCGACACCGACGGCTCGGCCGTCCAGTCCCTGACGGGCGCCTGGGTCGCCCCCGCGGCCTCCTGACCCCCCGGGCCTCCGGCCCCGGCGCTCACCCTCCCACCCGCTCCAACCGCCCCTCGGCGGCGGCCGTGCGCCCGGTGAGCAGCAACAGCAGGGCGCAGATCGGGCCGCGCACCTCCGGGCCGCTCCCGCGCGACCAGTCGGCGTCGGTGGCGGTCAGGCGGGCCTCGGGGAGGGGCCAGGGCCGGGGCGGGAAGCGCATGGTCCAGACCCGCTCGGCCGCGTCGCGCGCGGCGCGCGGGGGCATGGTCCGCTCGCGCCCGAGGGCGAGCGCGATGTCCTGGCCGTGCACGAGTACGTCGATCAGGGACTCGTGGGGCGTGGTGCCGAAGGCCATCCGGCGGGAGCCGGCGACGGCGCGCAGGTCGGCCGTGATCTCGGCGGTCGGGCGCCGGGCGGCGGCGACGGCGGTGTCGTGGATCATGCGGTCGGTGTTGCCGCGGGCGCGTGCGAACTCGCGCAGGGCCCAGGGGACGGTGGACCGGGCGCCGATGCTCAGGTGCGCTGCGACTTCCCGTACCCGCCAGTCCCCGCACTGCGTGGGGCGGTCCCACTCCTGCGGTCCCAGCCCCTCCAGCAGCTCGGCCAGCTCCGTCCGCTCGCGCCCGACGGTCTCCCACAGCTCGTCGGTCGCCAGGAGGTAGTTCGCGGTCACGGTGATCACCCACTTGGTGAGAGCAGCCACAGAAACTGGTAAGCTTCACTGACCAAATTAGTCAGCGTCTCTGACTACAGTCAAGTCGGAGGGAGGGCGAACCGGAATGCCGGGTGAAACGGCGGACGGCGCCCCCAACACGGGCGTCCTCCTCTTCCTCCCGTACCGCGCCCTGGAGAACCGCGTCTTCGCGGCCCTGGCGGAGGCGGGCTTCGACGACTTCACCCCCGCCCAGGCGCGCGTGATGCAGCGCATCGGCCCCGACGGCACCCGCCTCACGGACCTCGCAGCCCAGGCCCAGGTCACCAAGCAGACCGCCGGCTTCCTGGTCGACCAGCTGGAGAAGACGGGCTACGTACGCCGCACCCCCGACCCCACCGACAAGCGCGCCCGCCTGGTCTGCCTGGCCGACCGGGCGCAGGCGGCGAAACGCGTGGCGGACGCGGTGGTGGCCGAAGTGGAACGCGAATGGGAATCCCACCTGGGCCCCCGCCGCATGCAACAGCTCCGCACCTCCCTCACCCTCCTCCGCGAACTCACGGACCCCTGGGTGTAGCGCCGCGGGGCCGAGTCGCCGCAGGTGCGTGCCGCCGGTCCCGGGTCCGGGGCCGGCGGCGGGCGGGAATCAGTGGTCCGAGGAGCCCTTCAGGAGGTTGCAGGCGAAGTCCTCCTGGACCGTGCGCAGCAGGGCCAGGAGGCCGGGCTTGTTGCTCTTGCTGGTCTGGGTGTTGAGGGTGAAGGTCAGGGAGCGCTTGCCGTCGGGGGTGGCGGCGGCGAGCTGGGTGTACCCCGGGGTGTTGCCCGTGTGGCCGTAGAGGACCCCGCAGCGGGACGTGTACTGGAAGAGCGCGAGCCCGGCGGCGTTGGTGCCCGGGCCGGCCGGTTCCGAGGAGTCGCCGGGCAGGAAGGTCAGCTGCTCCTTGCGGGTCTTCTTCGACACGAGCGCCGGTCCCGCGTACCCGCGGATGAACGCGCCCAGCTCGCGCGGGGTGGAGACGATGCCGCCGGAGGCCCAGACCCCGGAGGCGCCGATGGCCTCGCTGACGTCCTCGGGGTCGGCGGGCGGGGTGACGTCGTAGCCGTGGAGGAAGGGGCGGGGGAGCCGGTAGCCCAGCGGCAGGCTGGTGCGGCGCAGGCCGAGGGGGCGGTACACGAGCTCCTTGAGGAGGTCCTCGTAGCGGCGGCCGGTGGCGGCCTCGGCCATCAGGGCGACGGCGATGTTGTCGGAGTTGGAGTACTCGTACAGCCTGCCCGGCTGGAAGAGCAGCGGCTCGTCCGCGACGAAGTCCAGCAGGGTGCGCGGGTCGAAGACGTGGCGCGGGTCCGCCCGCAGGATGTTCAGGAACTCCGGGTCGCGCGAGTAGTCCGGCAGCCCGCTGGTGTGCTGGAGCAGCTGGCGCAGGGTGACGGCGTGCCAGGCGGCCGGCTGCGCGGGCAGCACCTCGCCGATGGTGTCGTCCAGCGACAGCTCCCCCCGGTCGACGAGCCGCAGCGCGACCGCGCCGCTGAAGGCCTTGGCGATGCTCGCGATGCGCATGTGGTCGTCGATGTGGGGCCGGCGGCCGGTGGCGATGTCCCCGACGCCCGAGCTGTACACCTGCGTCTGGTCGCCCTTGGTCAGTACGGCGATCACGCCGGGCGGGCCGTCCTCCCGGGCCACCAGCCGGTCCAGCTGCCGCTGGAGGTACGGGTCGGGGCGGCCGGCCGCGCCGGGCCCGGCGTCCGCGGCCTGCGCGGGCGCGAGCAGCCCGCCGAGCGCGGCGGCGGCGAGGGCGGCGGCGGACAGCCCGAGGGGCAGGCCGAAGGGGGAACGGCGGCGTACGGAGGCGCGGGTGGGCACGGTGTCTCCCGGGGGCGGTGGCGTGGCCGTGGGCGGCCTGCGGTCACGCCTGCCTAGCAGCCGTACGCCCGCCCCGGCCCGCCGCCGCGCGCGGGCCCGCGGCCGGTCGGCGCACAGGGAGCCCCCTGCGCGCGGCGTGTCGGGGGGAGGGGCGGGGTCCGGTCCGCTGGAGCGGTGCCGGCGCCGCTGCTACCGGCGGGCCCGCCGGGCCTCCCCGATCCGCCGTACGGAGCCGTCGAACCCGCCGCGCGCCTGGACCCGCTCCGCGAAGCGCGGGGACTCCCCCGACATCGGGCAGGCGGCCGAGGCGGTGGCGCAGGTGGCGGGCGGCCACTCCTCCGACAGCCGCCACATCGCGCCGTTCGAGCTGTACGTACAGGCGGGGCGCGACGAGCGGCTGCGCACCGCGGCGGCCGAGTGCTTCGCCGCGTACGACCTCCTCATCCTCACCCGGCTCACCCCGGGAGGGGAGCACGGGGAGCGCGGCGGACACGGTCCCGCGCCCGCGCCGGGCGGCGGGGCTCAGCGACCCGACCGTGCACGGCACGGGCCTTCACTGTCTACGGCGGTCAGACCCGTCCCCGAACTCTCGACGCCCTCGCGGAGCCCCGTCAGCACGCCTCGAATTGACGTGGTGGCCTCGGGCGCCTAATCTCCTCCGAGTTGTCCTGGATCCGGAACGGTCCGGGACGGCCGTCCGCCGCCTCGTCGCGGCAACCCAAGCTGACACAGCGCGATCTCCCACCGGGAGTGAATTCGGCATGCCTGAATTCATGACCACGGCCCGATTACGGGTTCCCCGGGAAATCCGCTAGTGTTTCGGGAGCCGGAAGGGCCCAACAGTCCCAAGGCAAAGCCCGCTGACTGGGAGTCAGGCCCGAAAGGGTCTGATAGAGTCGGAAATGCCGGAAGGGAAAAGCGCGAAAGCGGCTTGGACCGGAAAGCGCCGAGGAAATCGGGTCCGAAAAGATCTGATAGAGTCGGAAACGCGAGAACGAAGGAAGCGCCCGGAGGAAAGCCCGAGAGGGTCAGTACAAAGGAAGCGTCCGCACCTTGAGAACTCAACAGCGTGCCAAAAATCAACGCC
>NZ_JBVJYM010000025.1:0-114493 GCF_055600495.1 Streptomyces sp. NPDC038213 | reverse complement strand
ACGCTCTCTCCCCCACTGAGGTGGGCCGCCGTCCCCCTCGGCGGCCACGGGGGGGGGGGCGCCCCGCGGCCTGGCCGGGCCGCGGCCCGCCCCGCCCTCGGAGGTCCATTATCACCGTCCGCGGCCCCGGCCGCGGCGGGCTCCGCAGCCGCCCGGCCGCCCCAGCCGACGGCCGCCGGTGGGCCGCCGCACCCCGCCCCCTATGATCGACCGCGTCGAGGAACCGGCCACCCGTATCCGGCCCCCTCGGCCGGTGGGCCCGGCGCCGCGGCAGGCACCGCGACCCGCCTGGCCGAACCCGGCCGCACCACGTCCCCCGGGCCCCGCCTGCCACCTCCCCCGCACCCCCGCGCTCCCCGCACCCCCGCACTCCACGTATCCGAGGAATCCCCATGCCCCGCCCCCGCCCCACCCTCCGGTCGCCCTGGACAGCGGCAGGCCTTGCCGCCGCGGTCGGCGCCGGCCTGCTGTGGTCCGCGCCCGCGCCCGCACAGGCGGTGGTCGGGGCCCCGGACTCCGGCGCGTACGCCCACACCGCCCGGATCACGGTCGGCGCCGAGGGCTCCGCGCGCGGCTGCTCGGCCGTCCTGGTCGCCGGGGACTGGCTGCTGAGCGCCAAGAGCTGCTTCGGCGCGGGGGTGACCGCCGGGGCTCCGGCGCAGCCCGTGCAGGCGACCGTGGGCGGGAGGGCGTACGGGGTCACGGAGCTGGCCCCCCGCGCGGACCGGGACCTGGTCCTGCTGCACCTGGACAAGGCCGTCACCGGTGTCAGCCCGGCCAGGACGGCCGCCGCCGCCCCGGCGGCGGACTCCGCGGTGACCGCGGCCGGGTACGGCCGGACGGCGGCGGAGCTGGCGCCCGCACAGGTGCACACGGCCGCGTTCAAGGTCTCCGTGGGGGACGCCACCACCCTGGCCCTCACCGCCGCGGGGCCGGGCAGCACCGTCTGCCCCGGTGATGCGGGCGGCCCCGTCCTCAATGCCGACGGTGAGCTCGTCGCCCTCAACAGCCGCTCCTGGCGGGGTGGTTGCCTGGGCAGCGACCCGGCCGAGACCCGTACCGGGGCCGTCGCGGTCCGCACCGACGGACTGGCCGACTGGATCCTGGAGACCCGCACCCGGGCCCACGGCTGGAAGACCGGGGCCGTGGTGCAGAGCGGCTCCGCCCTGCACCAGGGCGTCCGGCTGGCCGACGGCACATGGACCGCCTTCACGGACGTCCAGGACGAGGCGGGCCCCATCGGGGGCGTCCGCACCGCCGCGGCCGCGGGCATCGGCGGCGACACGCACGTCCTGGCGGTCGCGACCGACGGCACGCTCCGGCACACCGTCCGCAGGGCGGACGGCAGTTGGACCCCCTTCGGGAACGTGGGCGAGGTCGCCGGCCACCTGGGCAGCCTCACCCAGGTCTCGGCCGTGTCGATCGGGAACGACCTCCACGTCCTCGCCGTCGCCAACGGCCGGGTCTTCCACAGCCTCCGCAACGCCGCCGGCCACTGGACCCCGTTCGGCGACCTCGCCGGGGTGGCCGGGCCGGTCGGCGCCGTGACGCACGCCGCCGCGGCCTCCGCGGGCGGAGCGCTCCAGGTCGTCGCCGTCAGCGGCGGCAGGATGCACCACACCCTGCGCAGTACGTCCGGCCACTGGACGGTCTGGGGCGACGTCGCCCAGGCCGCCGGCCCCACCGGCCCCGTCACCCGCGTCGCCTTCGCGGGCATCGATGGCGACGCCCACCTCGTCGCCGCCACCGACAGCGGCACCCGCCAGCACCACACCATCCGCAAGGCGAACGGCAGTTGGGAGCGGTTCGGCGAGCTGACCGGCTACCTCGGCGGTATCACCGCCACCTCCTTGTCAACGGCTCACGTCGACGGCGAGCTCCAGCTCGCCGCCGTCACCGCGGACAACAGGGTGGTCCACACCGTCCGCCGCGCCGACCGCAGCTGGAGCACCGCCCCGGTCACCCTCCCGGGGATCACCGGCACCCTGGGCGCCCTGTCCGTCACCGGCACCTTCACCAGCCCCCCGCCCGCCCCCGCGACGGCCGTTGTACCGGCCGAGGGGATGCCCTACGCCGTCGAGGAGTTCCCCCGCACCCTCCAGGTGATGTCGTGGAACATGTGCGGCCCGCAGCGGTCGACCTGGGGCTGCGGGAGCACCGGCTCCCCCGAGGACAAGGTGGGCGTGGTCACCGCGCAGGTCTCCGCCAACCGCGTCGGGGCCGCCCTGCTCCAGGAGGTCTGCCAGGACGACCTGGCCCTCCTCATGACCCGCCTCGGTGCGGGCTGGCAGTCGGCCTTCCAGCCGTACCAGTGGTCCCAGGAGGGTAAGAAGTCCCCCAGCCGCTGCGGGGAGGACGGCACCGGGCGCGCCGACGCGATCGGCACCGCGATCATCGCCAGGGGCGGGCTCGGCGACCCCCGCTCCTACCCCACCACCCAGCCGGTCACCGGGCTGAACACCCCCTTCCACTGCGCCACCGCGACCGCCTGGGGCATCCGCCTGTGCACCGTCCACGCGGCGCGCCTGGGCGCCGAGCAGGCACATCCCACCTGGGACTACCGCGACGACCAGTTCGCCCAGATCAAGACCGTGGTGAGCGGGTTCCCCCGCACGGTCTTCGGCGGGGACTTCAACGCCCTGCCGCCGGACGCCCCGAACAACACCGCCGCCTGGGTCTGGCCCGCCGGCCTCTACTCGACGGGCCCGGGCACCCCCGGCTACCAGGAGTGCGACCAGACCGGGACGGCCCGCACGGGGCGCCCGACCCACGAGTCCGGGGTGAAAATCGACTACATCTTCGGTACGGAGCGCAGGAACTGGTGCACCGTCACCGAGACGCCGTACTCGGACCACCGCGTGCTCGTGGAGGGCTTCACGGCGTCCTGAGGCAGTCCCGCGACCGCCACCACCACCCGTGAGGCGGCCCCCCTGTACGAAGGGGGGCCGCCTCACGGGCTGTCGGAGCCGGGGGACTACGGCTTGACGCTGAGGAGCTTGTTCGCCGTGCCGGCGGAGGGGTCCGCGATGGCGTCGGCGGTCGCCGAGCCGGTGAGCGCGGCGGCCGTGTCGGCGGGGGTCGCCGCGGGGTTGGCCGCCAGGTAGAGGGCGGCCGCGCCCGCCACGTGCGGGGCCGCCATGGAGGTACCGGAGATCGTCTTGACCCCGGTGTCGCTGTCGTTCCAGCTCGACGTGATGTCCGAACCGGGGGCGTAGAGGTCGATCACCGCGCCGAAGTTCGAGAACTCCGACTGCCGGTCGTCCTTGGTACTGGAAGCGACCGTGAGGGCCTCGGAGACCCGGGAGGGCGAGCCCTGCCCGGCGTCGGCGGACTCGTTGCCGGCGGCGACCGCGAAGGTGACCCCGGAGGCGATGGCCCGCTGGACGGCCGCGTCCAGCGCCTCGTCGGCGCCGCCGCCCAGGCTCATGTTGGCGACGGACGGGCCGGAGTGGTTCTGCGTCACCCAGTCGATGCCCGCGACGACCTGCTCGGTGGTGCCGGAGCCGTTGTCGTCCAGGACCCGCACGGCCACGATCCTGGCCTTCTTCGCGACTCCGTGGGCGGTGCCGGCGATGGTCCCGGCCACGTGCGTGCCGTGGCCGTTGCCGTCGTCGGCCGTGTCGTCGTTGTCGACCGCGTCGAATCCGTGTCCGGCCCGGCCGCCGAAGTCCTGGTGCGAGACCCTGACGCCGGTGTCGATCACGTACGCGGTCACCCCCTCGCCGCCGTCGTCGGGGTAGGTGTACTTCCCGTCCCCGGCCGTGTCGGCCTGGTCGATCCGGTCCAGGCCCCAGGACGGGGGCTTCTCCTGCGTCTCGTTGATGCTGAAGCGCTTGTTCTGCACGACCTCGCCGACCGCGGGGTCCGCGGCGAGCTGCCTGGCCTCCTGAACGGTCAGGCCGGAGGCGGAGAATCCGTTGACCGCGGAGCCGTAGGAGCGCTCCAGGGTGCCTCCGTACTTCTTTGCCAGGTCCTCCTTGTTCGCGGATGCGTCGAGTATGACGACGAAACTTCCGGCCACGGCGCCCGGTGCGCCGAGTCCGTGCACGGTCCCCTCGGCCGGTGCGGCCGCCCCGGCGAGAGGGCTCGCGAAGAAGCCCGCGACGAGCGCCGCGGCAGCGCCGGCGGCTATGCCGGTGTTGCGAAGACCGTTGGATCGCTTGTGAGTTGCCATGGACAGGTTGCTCCTCGTTGTGACGTGTGGGGCGTCAAACGTTCTGATCAACCCTGTTCCGATTGACAGGAGCAAATCAAGACCGAACCCGGGGTAGCCGGTTATTCAACAAGGTTTCTCAAAAAGCCCTCCACCCCGCCCCCACCCCGCACACCCTTTCGAGGCAGCTCCCCCACACAACGGACACGTTCCGGCGGCGGACCATCCGCATACCGGGCCGGGAACGGGCAGAAGCGGCACATGACCGAACAGCCGCCCGCCCTCCCCGCAGCCGCGCACCGCCGCCGCCGGCCCGCCGCCGGCCCCCCGCCCGCAGCGCCCGCCGCCGGTCACGGGGGCGGATCGTGACGGCGGGCCCGGCGGACCCCGCCACCGCCGCCCTCGCCCTCGCCCTCCCGCCGGCCCTCCTGGCCGCCGTCCTCGCCCTCGGCCGCTACGAGGAGGCCCTCCTCACCCACCGGACCCCCTCGCACCGCCGCCCGGGCAAGCGCCCCACCCGCCCCGACCGCCGCACCCGCTCCCCCCACGGCAGACACGCCCGCCGCTGACGTGCTGCGCTACTGGTCGAGTTCGTAGTCGAACCAGACGTGGTGTGTGCCGTCCGCGTCGACCTTGATGCCCCCGGTCCCGCTGATCCCTGCCAGAGCGCCCGTTCCGCTGCCCGGAACGATGACGAAGAACTCGTCCTGCGGGCTCTCGCCCCGAGTGGTTTTGGAGTGCGCGAAGTTGAAGGAGCCCGCCCGGCCGCGGAGCGTCCCGTCGAAGGACTCCATGGCGAGGTAGGTGCCCATGCCAGTGGACTCGTCGAACGCGGAGGTGAACAGGGTCGTCGAGCGCCCGGTCACGTCGCCCTCGTACTTCTTGTCCATCGTGGCTACGCCGACGGCCACGGCAGTCTGGATCTGTGAGCCGGACACCCGGGTCGGCGTGAAGTCGGCAACCTTGAAAATTCCTGAAGCTCGCATCCTCGGATCGTAGGGCGCACCACCGACAGCGGCTCCAGCGGAAGTTCACGCTCCACCGGACAGCCCCCGGCCTCGGAATGCGCCACCGCCGCGTCACCCCCGGGGCTGAGCGCCCGTCACCCGGGCGGCCGACCCCGCACCGTCCCCCGGTTGCGCCCTTGGGGTGAGCGCGCGGCCGCAGCAGGCGCGACATGCCGGGCCGTCGGGAAAGGATGGGCAAAGCCGTCGCGACGGCAGTCCTTCGGCTCCGACCACCGCCGACTGCTTCCGACGGCTTACGACTGCTTGCGACTGCTTGCGGGCACCCCCGACCGCGAAAGGATCATGTACATGGGCTACGGAGACGACCTGCGGGCACGGATCGCCGAACCGGGCACCACCCCGCTGATCGGCGTCCACGACATGTACTCGGCCTCCGTGGCCGCGTCCCACTACGACGCGATGTTCGTGTCCGGGTTCGGCTTCGCGGCCTCCCACTACGGCCTGCCGGACATCGGGTTCATCGCCTGGCCGGACATGACGGCCTTCGTCCAGCGGCTGCGCGGCGCCTTCCCCCGCCACCACCTCCTCGTCGACATCGACGACGGCTACGTCGACGCCGAGGTCGCCTGCCACGTCGTGGAGTCGCTGGAGCGCACCGGGGCCTCCGGGATCATCCTGGAGGACCAGAAGCGGCCCCGCCGGTGCGGGCACGCGGACGGCAAGCAGGTCCTGCCCCTGGACGAGTACCTCGACAAGCTCCGCATGGTGCTCGCCACGCGCCGGGAGCTCGTGGTCGTCGCCCGTACCGACGCCACCGAGGAGGAGGACATCCTCCGGCGGGCGCAGGCCCTCGCGGCCACCGACGCCGACGTGGTGCTGGTCGACGGGGTCCGCAGCGTGGAGTGGATCCGGCGGATCCGGCGCGCGGTCGGCGACAAGCCCCTGCTCTTCAACCAGATCGCCGGCGGCAAGTCGCCCCGGCTCTCGCTCGGCGAGCTGGGCGGGCTCGGCGTCGACGCGGCGATCTACAGCACCCCGTGCCTGTTCGCCGCGCACCGGGCGATGGACGCGGCCCTGACCGAGCTCCGGCTCTCCGACGGCCGCCTCCCGGCGGCGGAGGAGCCGGGCGCGATCGGCGTCCGCGAGTCCACCGAGCTCCTGGCGGGCAACCTCGCCCGCCACCGCCCCGTACCGACCGCCCGCGAAGGCGCCGGCGCGGGTGTGTAGCCCCGGCGGGTCCGGGCAGCGGCCGGCGGCCGTGAGGCGCCCTCATGCCCCGGGGGCCGCGGCGTCCGCCAGGAGGGCCCGGCCCAGCGGGGTGAGGGCGTGGCGGACCCCGCTGCCCTCGCGGTCCGTGGTCAGCAGCCCGGCGGCGCGCAGGACCGTCGCGTGGTGGCTGGCGGTCGCCGCCGAGGTGCCCGTACGCCGTCCCAGCTCGCCCGTGCTCGCGGGGGTCTCGGCCGCCCGCAGGACCCGGGCGCGGGTGCTGCCGAGCAGGGCGCCCAGCGCCCCCTCCGGGCGGGGGCCGGCGGACGGGGCCCAGATCCGGCCGTAGTCGGCGAGGTCGCGGGCGACGGGGTAGCGCAGCACCAGCGGCCGGCCGGGATCCGCGTTGTCGACCAGGGCGATCGGCGTGGGCCAGAAGAACGTGGGCACGAGCAGCAGGCCGCGCCCGGCGAGCCGCAGGTCCGCATCGGTCTCGCAGGGGCAGTGGAGTACGGGGGCGGACCAGCGCACCCCGGGGTGGAGGCCGGCGAAGAGCCCTTCGACCCCGTCGTCGGCCAGCGCCAGCGCGCGCCGCGCCCGGTCGGCGTGTGCAGCCGCCGTGATCTGCGCCCAGTACGGGGCGACGGCGACGGCGTGGTAGGAGGACAGGGCTCCGTGCACCACCTCGCCCCACTCGCGGTCGCCGCGGTGCAGCGCGTGGATCCAGCCCGGCGCGCCTGGGCGCAGGCGGGCTGTGGCGCGGAGGTCGGCGGCCCACTGTGCGCGGGGCAGGGACCAGGTGTGGTCGAGGCTGTCGGCGAGGGTGCCGGTGGCGGCGTGCGCGAAGGCCTCCGGGACGTACTCGACCTGGGCGGGGGCCAGTTCGAACAGCGGCCGCATGGGGGCGCGCAGGCTGCCGCGGGTGCGCTCGCGCCAGCCCTCGAGGGCGACGCCGCCCCGCCCGCGGTCCTGGAGGACGGGCAGGCTGAGGATGGTCTCGGCGAGCGGATCGGGGAACCGGGCCACGCGGACGCGGGTCAGGTCGTCGGGGGTGAAGTGGATGCGCAGCACCGGCTTCCTCTCCGCGTACGGCAGACGGCTGCCGAGCGTACGAGGCGGCCGGCGGCCCGGCCGCGGAGCTGCGGCGGCGCGTCGCGCATCCGGCCGGGAACTGCCGTAAGGGGGCCCGTCGCTGTCCGGATTCGACGGTGGTCGAAGGGTGTTGTGGGACGGATCGGCGGCTGGTGAGACTGGCCGGGCCGGGGCGGCGGTCAGGGGCCGCCCGCCCCGGTCCGGGCCGGGGCACCCCGGTGCACCCGGCTTGCGGACACCGCGAGTTCCGGAGATTCCGGGAGTCCGCGCTTCCCCGTTCCCGACCTGAGGAGACCGCCCGTCATGACAGCCATGCGACGCTCGCCCGCTGCCCGTACCGCCGTCGCCCTCGGGGCGGCCCTGGCGGCCGTCGGCCTGCTGGCCGGGCCCGCCCACGCCGCTCCCGGGGCGGACGCCGCCGGGGCCCGGAAGGCCCCCGCGGCGGCCCCGGCGGCCGTGGCCGCAGACGCCACGATCATCCACGGCACCAGCGGGCTGTCCCGCGGCCAGGCCTGGTACTCGCCCGACGGCCGGACCATGCTCGCCATGCAGTTCGACGGCCACGCCGTGCTCTACCGGGACGGCACGGCCGTCTGGACCGCCCGCGGCAGCTACGGGGTCGGCAACGAGCTGTACATGCAGGCCGACGGCAACCTGGTCGTGTACGACGCCGCCATGCGCCCCGTGTGGAACAGCCAGACGCACTACCACCCGGGCGCCTACCTGGCCCTCCACAACTCCGGGAACATGGTGGTGTACTACGGCTCCACCCCGCTGTGGTGGTCCAACTACCGGCCCGGCGGCCCCGGGGACCCCGAGGACCCGGGCTGCAGCCCGCGCCCCGGCCAGCTCTGCCCCTGACGGGAGCCGACCTGACGGGCCCGGACCCGGCCTGCCGGCCCGGACCGGTCGGAAAATAAGAAAAGGCAGGGAGAGACATCTCCTTGCCGTACTCAACTTATAGCGCACTGGGGGGCTTGCGGCAAGGCCCCGGGGACGTCGCACAATCTTCGCCCTATGCGACACAACCCCGAAAGGACCGCAGTGACCGAGCAGTACGTGGTGGATCTCGAAGAGGTCGGGGCGGCGCAGACCGCGGCGGTCGGGGGCAAGGGCGCGCAGCTCGGCGCGCTGGCGCGGATCGAGGGGGTCCGGGTGCCGGGCGGGTTCTGCGTCACCACGCACGCCTTCCGGCGGGCGATGGCGGCGGCGCCCGGCATCGGGGAGCAGCTCGACGCGCTGGCGCGCACCTCCCCGGACGACAGGGAGGCGATCGCCGCGCTCAGCGCGCGGATCCGCCGGACCGTCGAGGAGGCCCCGGTCCCGGACGGGCTCGCCGCCGCGGTCGGCGGCGCGCTGGCGCGGCACGGCGACAAGGCCCCGTACGCCGTGCGCTCCAGCGCGACCGCCGAGGACCTGCCGACGGCCTCCTTCGCCGGGCAGCAGGACTCGTACCTGAACGTGGTCGGCGCGGACGAGGTCCTGCGGCACGTGCGCCGCTGCTGGGCCTCGCTGTTCACCGAGCGGGCCGTGGCCTACCGGCGGCGCCGGGGCATCGACGACCGTACGGTGCACATGGCCGTGGTCGTGCAGCACATGGTCTTCCCGCGGGCGTCCGGAGTCCTGTTCACGGCCGACCCCGTGACGGGCAACCGGCGGGTCGCGACCGTCGACGCCGGTCTCGGCCTCGGGGAGGCCCTGGTGTCCGGGCTGGTGGACCCGGACGTCTTCACCGTGCGGGACGACCGGGTCGTCGGCCGGGTCGTCGCCGCCAAGGAGCGCGCCGTACGGCCGCTGCCGGGCGGCGGCACGGAGACGGTGCCGGTCGCGGCGCAGGAGCGGGAGCAGCCGGCGCTGAGCGAGGGGGAGGTGCTGCGGCTGGTGCGGCTCGGTCGGCGGATCGAGGCGCACTTCGGGCGGCCGCAGGACATCGAGTGGTGCCTGGCGGAGGACGGCTTCCGCATCGTGCAGAGCCGGGCGGTGACCACGCTGTTCCCCGTCCCCGCCGCGGAAGAAGAGGGCTTCCGGGTGTACGTCTCCGTAGGCCACGGGCAGATGATGACCGATGCCATGAAGCCCCTCGGGTACTCGATGTGGCAGCGGACGGCCATGGTGCCCATGTGCGAGGCGGGCAGCCGGCTGTTCGTGGACGTCACCTCCCGCCTGGCCTCGCCGGCCGCCCGCGCCGGGCTCGTGGAGGCCCTGGGCAAGGGCGACCCGCTGATGCGGGACGCGCTGGAGACCGTACTGGAGCGCGGGGAGTTCGGGCCGGCCCTGCCCGAGGGCGCCCCCGCCGGGCCGGGGGGCGCTCCCGCCGGTCCGCCGCCGGGTGCGGGTGGGCCCGGCGGCGGGCCGGCGGAGCCCCTGCCGACCGATCCGGCCGTGGTCGCCGGGCTGATCGCGCGCAGCCGGGAGTCCGTCGCCGCGCTGGAGCGGGACATCCGGGCGAAGAGCGGGCCGGAGCTGTTCGACTTCCTGCGGGAGGCCTTCGAGGAGCACAAGCGGGTCCTGTCCGACCCGCTGAGCATGCAGGCGATCACGGCGGGGATGGACGCCACCTGGTGGCTCAACGACAAGCTGCTGGAATGGCTCGGCGAGAAGAACGCGGCCGACACGCTCACCCTGTCCGCGCCCGACAACATCACCTCCGAGATGGGCCTGGACCTGCTCGGCGTCGCGGACGCGGTCCGCCCGTACCCGCAGGTGGCGGCCTTCCTGGAGGGCGCCCGGGACGAGGACCTCCCCGACGGGCTCGCGGACCTGCCCGGCGGCAAGGAGGCGCGCGACGCCCTCGAGGCCTATCTCGACCGGTACGGGATGCGCTGCGTGGGCGAGATCGACATCACCCGGCCGCGCTGGCGCGAGCGCCCCACTGCCCTGGTGCCCGCGATCCTCGACAACGTCCGCAACTTCGGTCCGGGCGCCGCCGCACGGCGCTTCGAGGAGGGGCGGCAGCGGGCCGCGGAGAAGGAGCAGGACGTCCTGGCGCGGCTGCGGGCGCTGCCGGACGGGGAGGCGAAGGCCGCCGAGACCCAGCGGATGATCAAGCGGGTCCGGACCTTCGTCGGATACCGGGAGTACCCCAAGTACGGGATCATCAGCCGCTACGCCGTGTACAAGGAGGCCCTGCTGCGGGAGGCCGGGCGGCTGGTGCGGGCCGGGGTGCTCGCCGCGCCGGAGGACTGCTTCTACCTGACCCTGGAGGAGTTCGAGGCCGTGGTCCGCGCGCCCGGGGCGGACCACGGGCGGCTGGCGGAGCTCATCGGGCAGCGGCGGGAGGACTTCCCGGTCCACCAGGCGCTGACCCCGCCCCGGGTCCTCACCTCCGAGGGCGAGGCCCTGAGCGGGTCGTACCGGCGCGGGGACGCCCCGGCGGGGGCGCTGATCGGGCTCGCGGTCTCCGCGGGGACGGTGGAGGGGCGGGCCCGCGTCGTCCTCGACATCGCGGAGGCCGAGCTCGCCGAGGGCGACATCCTGGTCACCACGTTCACCGACCCCAGCTGGTCGCCGCTGTTCGTCGGGGCCGCCGGACTCGTCACGGAGGTGGGCGGCCTGATGACGCACGGGGCGGTCATCGCCCGCGAGTACGGGCTGCCGGCCGTGGTCGGGGTGGCACAGGCCACCCGGCTCATCCGCGACGGGCAGCGCATCCGTGTCCACGGGACGGACGGGCACGTGGAGCTCCTGGACTGAGGAGGCGGAGGGGGGGGCGGGGGCGGGGCCGGGGACTCCACCCCGGGGCCCCCGCTCGTCCCCAACTGCCCTTCTGGATAAGGCGCATGGGATCGGCGGGCCCGGGTAGGCGCGGGCCATGACGGTCAAGAAGACGAGCGTTCTCGTACTGGACTGCGCCGAACCCGAGGCCCTCGCCCGGTTCTACGCGCAACTGCTCGGCGCCGAGACCGGCGCCGGGCGCGAACCGGACCTGGTCGAGGTCGTGACGGAGGCCGGGGAGCAGCTCGCCGTGCGCCGCGACCACGGCCACGCGCCGCCGAGCTGGCCGCGCCCCGAGGACTCCCAACAGGCCCACCTGCGGATCTTCGTGGCCGCGGAAGACCTCGACGAGGCCGAGCGGGAAGCGGTCTCGCTCGGGGCGCGCCCGGTCTCCTCCGACAGCGAGCCGGGCCCGCGGGCCGCGCGCCTCTTCAGCGACCCCGCGGGCCACTCCTTCACCCTCGCGGCAGCAGGAGTACGGCAGTAGGCCGGGTGTCCGCGCCGACGTCCGTGCCCGTACCCGAGCCCGAGCCCGTACCCGTGCCCGCACAGCAGCCGCGAAGGAGCGACCTGTGTTCAAGCGAAAGAGGACCGCCACCGCCACCACCGCACCCTCCTCCTCGACCCCGCCCCCACCCCCGCCCAAGGCCCCGCCGCAGCCGCCCGCGGGCCCCCCGGTCCCGGCCGCTGCCGGCGCTCCCGCGCAGGAGGCGGTGTCCGGGGCCCCGGCGCAGCGCCGCATGCACCCGGCGCTGCGCGCGCTCGCGATGCTGGCGAGCCTGGTGGGGCTCGTGCTGTTCAGCATCGCCCTGGCCCGCCTGACCCTGGAGCCCTCCGCGGCCTCGGCCGGCATCGTGCACAGCAACGTCCGCCCGGGCGCCTCGATCGAGGCCTACCTCGAGAACGCGTCCGTGAACTCCGCGGCGAAGCAGCTCGGCGGGAACCTGCTGCTGGGCGTGCCGTTCGGGATCCTGCTGCCCGTGCTCGTCCCCCAGACCCGGGGGCTGCTGCGGGTGGCCGTACCCACGGCCGCGGTGATGATCCTGGTCGAGCTGGTCCAGGGCGCCCTGGTCACCGGGCGGGCCTTCGACATCGACGACGCCATCCTGAACACGGCGGGCGCCCTGCTGGGCTACCTGTTCCTCGGGCGGCGCCTGAGCCGCGCCGTCCACCGGCCCCGCCGCCACTGGTGGCAGCGCCGCCGCGAGGCCTGGAGCGCCGCCGTCCGGCGCACGGCCGCACGGCGTCCGGGGCGCCGCCCCCGCGCCGGCACGGGCTGACCGCCCCCGAACCGCCCGGGCAGGCGCTTCTATCGCCAATCGGGGTTGTTCGTAGATTCGTAGACTGGTGTGGTGAACGACATCGACGTGATCGCCGCACTGCAGGACCCGGTGCGCCGCCGGCTGTACGAGTACGTGGCCGCGCAGGGCCGCGAGGTCGGCCGCAACGAGGCCGCCGAGGCGGCCGGGGTGGCGCGGACGCTCGCCGCCCACCACCTGGACCGGCTGACGGAGGCGGGGCTGCTGGAGAGCGGCAGCCGCCGGCTGACCGGCCGCTCGGGCCCGGGGGCCGGCCGGCCCGCGAAGGTGTACACGCGCTCGCGGACGGAGCGCTCCGTCTCCCTGCCCGCCCGCGACTACCGCACGGCCGCCGACCTGCTGGCCGAGGCCGCCGAGGAGGCCGGCCTCGACGAGGGGCTGCGCGCGGCCGCGCGGCGCCGCGGCGAGGCCCTGCGCGCCGCGGCGCCGCCGTGCGCGGGCCTCGCGGAGGCCGTGGAGGTGCTGGCGGCCCGCGGCTACGAACCGCATCTGGAGGGCGGCGGGGAGCCGGACGGGGACAGCGGCGGCGGGGCACCGGCCGCCGGGCCCGTCGTACGGATGCGCAACTGCCCCTTCCACGCGGTCGCGGAGCGCTTCCCCCCGCTGGTCTGCGGGATGAACCTGGCGCTCCTGGAGGGGCTGCTCGGGGCGGGCGGCGGCGTCCGGGCGCGGATGGACGCGCGGCCCGGGGAGTGCTGCGTGGTGGTCGAGGGGGACGGCAGCGACGGGGGCGGCAGCGGCCATCTCTAAAAACAATATTGATTGACATAGAAAACGGCGGCGTGCTGGGATGAGGGCATGACGACCTCTCCGCACGCCGCCTTCCACCTGGCCCAGCTCAACATCGCCACGCTCCGGTACCCCCTGGACGACCCGCGCATGGCGCCGTTCGCCGACATGCTCGACCCGCTCAACGCGGTCGCCGACGCGACCCCCGGATTCGTCTGGCGGCTGGTGGAGGAGGGCAGCGGCGACGCCACCGGCCTGCGCCCGGCGGGCGAGGACGTCATCGTCAACCTGTCGGTCTGGGAGGACCGCCAGCCCCTGTGGGACTACGTCTACCGCAGCGGGCACCTCGACCTGATGCGCCGGCGCCGCGAATGGTTCGACCGGCACGCCGAGTCGCACCTCGTGCTGTGGTGGGTGCCGGCCGGTCACGTCCCCACCGTCGGCGAGGCCTTGGAGCGCCTGGCGGACCTGCGGGCGAACGGGCCCTCCCCGCGCGCCTTCACCTTCGTCTCCTCCTACACCGCCGCCGAGGCGGAGACCGCACCGGCGCACTGAGACCGTTCAGACCGCAGCAGGAGGAGCCGATGACCACCCCCTCGACCACGATCGCGGCTGCGGTCGCCGCGACGCCCACGACCACCATCGCGGTGACCGGCCACGTCGACCTGTCCGAGGAGACCGTCCCCCTGGTCGCGGCCGCGCTGCGCGCGCTGCTGGCCCGCTTCCCCGCCTCCGGGCTCACCGGCCTCTCCTGCCTGGCCGCCGGGACGGATGCGCTCTTCGCGGACGCCGTGCTCCGCGCCGGGGGCCGGCTCGTCGCCGTGCTCCCCTCCGCGGACTACCGCGAGCGCATGGTGGGGCAGGGGTACGCCGAGGAGTTCGACCGGCTCTGCCGGGCGGCCGCCGAGGTCAAGGTCATGCCGTACCGGCGGGCCGGGCGCAGTGCGTACGCCGCGGCCAACCGCGTGCTCCTCCACCGCGCCGGACTGCTCGTGGCCGTCTGGGACGGCCTCCCGGGCCGTACGGGCGGCACCGCCGACACCGTGGCCGCGGCCCGGGCCGCGGGGATGCCGGTGGAGGTGGTCTGGCCGGCCGGCGCCGCCCGGCGGCAGGCGGCGCCGCCTGCCGCCGGGCGCGGGCGCGGGCGCCGCTGAACCGGGCCGCGTCCGGCGCCCGCACGCGGTGCCGCTGGGGCCGGCCCGCGCCGGGCCCCTCTCACCGGTCCGCTGCGGCCAGCCTGCCGACGATGGCGCGGTTCATCGCCTCGAAGTTGCGGCGGGTCCCCCGGAGCATCCGGCCGACGAAGGGCACCAGCAGGCCGCGGAACTCCTCGCTGTGCTCCAGCCGGGTGCCGCCGTCCGCGGTGGGCTGCAGCCGGAACCGGTGCGCCCCGTCGAAGACCCCCGGCACCAGGAGGTGCCCCAGCCAGCGCAGTTCGACCCCCGGTTCGGCGGTGAGCACCTTCGGGCGGAAGGACATCGGCCTGCCGCCTTCCGGGAACATCCGCAGCTCCAGCCGGGCCCCCGGCTCGAGGGTGCCGGCGGCCTCGCGGATGAAGGGGTTCCATTCGGCGTACGCGCCGAGGTCGGCCAGGACGTTCCAGACCTCGGCGGGGGACGCGGGGATGAGGATCTCGGTGCTGACGGTACGCACGGCTGCTCCGGGCGGGTCGGGCCGCGCGGGCGCGCGGGGGGACGGCCGAAGGGGACGCGGGAGTCGTGCGGGACACCGCCGGGTTCGGGGACCGGGATTCAAGCACGGGCGGGGCGGACGACCCGTCATGGTTCGCGGCATATCAGCCCGTTCCCCCGGTACGGGTTCGCTGTCGGCCGAGCGACCGGAAGGGACCTTCCGGGTAACCCGTACGAACGACCCCGGCTGCGGGCCGCGGGCCCGTCCTCCCTGCATAGGAGTGGCCCGCGGCCCCGGCGAGGGCGTGGCTCGCGCCGCGCCGCGGGGAGCCCTGCCTAGGGTCGGCCCGAGCACACCGGCCCGACCCGCGGCCGGCGGACCGGAAGAGGTGGGCGGATGGTGGGACGCAGCAGGGCCGCGCGGCGGGCGGACGGCCCCCCGGGCACCACCGCCGCGAAGCGGTCCGTCGGGCCCGACGGGTCAGCGGGGACCGGCCGGCCGGCCACCCCGCACATGACCGGACAGCCCGCCACCGCGCACCGGACCGTACCGTCGGCCACCGCGCACCGGCCGGGCGGGCGCGGGCCCCGGCGGCGCTCGCGCACCCTCGCCGCACTGCTCCTCCTGGGCGCGCTGGCCGTGCCCGCGCTGGCCGCCGGGACCCCCGTGGGCGCGGCCGAGCGGGACGCCGTACGGCCGGCGGCCCGCACCGTGCTGTACGTCTCCGACTACGGCGGCAACCGCGTGGTGTCGCTGCCGCTCGGCCGGGGCGGGCCGGGAGTCCTGCCCGCGGACGGCCTGACACGGCCGACGGGGCTGGCCCGGGACCGGGCGGGACGCCTCTACATCGCGGACACGGGCAACAACCGCGTCGTACGGCTGCGCCCCGACGGGAGCGGGCAGACCACCGTCCCCGCCGAGGGCCTCTCGCGCCCGCTCGGCCTGGCCCTGTCCCCCGCCGGGGACCTGTACATCGCGGACAGCTTCAACGACCGCGTCGTGAAGGTCCCCGCGGACGGCGGCGGGCAGACCACCGTGCCGTCGACGGGGCTGCTGCACCCCTGGGGGCTGGCCCTCGCGCCGGGCGGGGACCTGTACGTCTCCGACTTCGTCAACGACCGGGTGGTCAGGCTCACTGCGGGCGGCGGCCAGCGCACCGTCCCCGTCACCGGCCTCTCGCAGCCGACCGGGCTGGCGCTGGGCCCCTCCGGAGACCTCTACGTCTCCGACAGCGGCAACAACCGGGTGCTGCGGGTCGAGGCGCGCACCGGCCGGCAGAGCACGCTGCCCTTCACCGGCCTGAGCAGCCCCCTCGGCCTGGCCCTCGGCCCCGACGGCACCCTCTACGCGGCCGACGGCTTCAACAACCGGGTCCTGCGCCTGCCGCCGCGCGGCGCCGCGTCGGCCGTGGACGCCGGGGGCCTGAACACCCCCACGGGCCTCCTCGCCGCACCCCGCTCCCGGCAGGACCGGTGAGCGGCGTCCGCGACCGGGGCCCGACCGACTGCTCCGCCGACCCGGTCCCTCCGGCCCCGTAACCCTCCCGGCCCCTCCACCGTCCCCTCCGGCTTTCCCCCTCTCCCCCGAACCCCGTGAAGGAACCCCCATGACCGCAGCAACCCGCCCCGCCTCCCGGCGACGCCGCCTGGGCCGTACCGCCGTGGCCGTCCTGGCCCTGGCGCTCGCCGGTACGGCGTGCTCCTCCCTGGGCCGGACGGCCGTCGGGCCCGTGATGTACGAGTCGGCCGCAAAGCCGCCCGAGCACGCCGAGGTCGACGTGCACGCCGAGGAGGGCGAGCACTCCACGGCGGTCGAGGAGGGCGCGGGCCACCTGATCATCGCGGAGACCAGCCCGTCCGTGAAGGGCTGCCACCGCCTGGTCGACGGCGCCAAGCTGGTGCAGAACGGCACGCTGATCGACATGCGGCTGTACACCAACGACCAGTGCAAGGGCAGCTTCACGTACCTGGCGACGGCGACCCAGGACCAGATCGCGCCGAAGGCGCAGCCGTGGCGGAGCTACTCCTTCGTGCACTGACGCGCCGAGCCCCCCCCCTACGCGAGGCGTTCGAGGAGGGCGAGCACGCGCCGGACGACCTCCCCCGCGGCCCGGGCGTCGTAGCCCGGCAGGCTGCTGTCGGTGAACAGGTGCCGGTCGCCCGGGTAGAGGAAGAGCTCGGCGTCCGGCGCCGCGGCGGCGAGCGCGCGGGCGGCGTCGGCATCGCCCTCACCGGCGAAGAACGGGTCCGCGTCCATGCCGTGGACCTGCACCGGGACCTGCGCGGGCCAGTCGCCGCCGAACTCGGCGGGCGGTACGCACGCCTCCAGCAGCACCGCGCCCCGCGCGCCGGGGCGGGTCTGGGCCAGCTCCTGCGCCGGCATGACGCCGAGCGAGAAGCCCACGTACACGAGCCCGGCGGGCAGCTCCCCCGCGGCGGCGGTCCCGCGGGCGGCTATCGCGCCGAACCCGGTGGCCGACGCGTACCCGATGCCCTCGTCGAGGGTGTCGAAGACCCTGCCCCCGTACAGGTCGGGCGTGTGCACCGTGTGCCCGGCGGCGCGCAGCCGCCCGGCGAACGCGCGCACGCCGTCGGTCAGCCCCTGCGCATGGTGGAAGACCAGCACGTCAGCCATATCGCTCCCTCGCCCCCTGCGGCGCCGCGGTGGCCCCGCGCTTCGAGTATGCCGCCCGCCACTGACAGCGGGGCGGTCAGCCGACGGCCGGCACCGGCTGGGGCGGGGTGGGGCCGGTGTAGCGGGCGGCGGGACGGATGATCTTCGAGTCGGCGGCCTGTTCGAGGATGTTGGCGCTCCAGCCGACCACGCGGGCCGCGCAGAAGGTCGGGGTGAACATCTCGCGGGGCAGTCCGCACAGCTCCATGACCACGCCCGCGTAGAACTCCACGTTGGTGTGCAGCTCCCGGCCCGGCTTGAGCTCGGCGAGGATCTCCTCGACCTGCCGCTCGACCTCCACGGCGAAGTCCACGAGGGGGCCGCCGAAGCCGAGGGCCGTCTCGCGCAGCATCCGCGAGCGCGGGTCCTCGGTGCGGTAGACGGGGTGCCCGAAGCCCATGATCCGGTCCCCGGCGAGCACCCGTTCGCGGATCCACGGACCGATCCGGTCCGCGGTGCCGATCGCGTCGAGGGTGTCCAGGGCGCGGCTGGGGGCGCCGCCGTGGAGCGGGCCGGAGAGGGCTCCGATCGCCCCCGTCAGGCAGGCGGCGACGTCCGCGCCGGTGGAGGCGATCACACGGGCGGTGAAGGTCGAGGCGTTGAACCCGTGGTCGACGGTGGAGATCAGGTACCGCTCGATCGCGCGGGCCCGGACGGGGTCGGGCTCCTCGCCGGTGAGCATGTACAGGTAGTTCGCGGCGTACGGGAGGTCGGCGCGCGGTGCGACGGGCTCCAGGCCCTGCCCGAGCCGGTGCAGGGCGGTGAGCAGGGTGGGGACGGCGGCGCAGGCGGCGAGGGCGTCGGCGGCGCGCGGCCCGGGGGCGAGGTCGTAGACCGGCCGGAAGCCGGCGGAGGCGCCGAGCAGCGAGAGCGCGGTGCGCAGTCCGGCGAGCGGGCCCGAGGCGCGGGTGGCGCGGGCCAGCTCCGGCAGGGCTTCGCGTACCGGGCCGGGGAGGGTGCGCAGGGCGGCGGTCTCGGCGGCGAAGGCCTCGCGCTGGGCGGCGTCGGCGGGGAGGGCGCCGCGGAACATGAGGTGCCACACGTCCTCGAAGGTGCGGTGCGCGGCGAGTTCGACGGCCGAGTACTGGCGGTAGTGGTAGAAGCCCTCGCGGCCCCGTACGTCGCCCAGTGCGGTCTCGGTGACGACGACTCCGGCGAGGCCCCGCGGTACTGCGGCCGCCGGGTTTTCGGGGGTGGTCTCGGTGGTGTTCATGCATCGACCATCCATGATGGATTGAATCCTTGTCAATGTTGATTGAATCAATATTGCAAGACCTCTGTAGGGTGTGGGCATGAGTGAGCAGACCGACGGGGGACGCAGGATCGGCACGCAGGAGGCGGCCCGGCTGCTCGGCGTGAAGCCGGCGACCGTGTACGCCTACGTCAGCCGCGGGCAGCTCGCGAGCCGGCGGGACCCGGCGGGGCGGGGCAGCAGCTTCGACGCCGCCGAGGTGGAGGCGCTGGCCCGGCGCAGCCGCCGCGAGGCTGCGGCCCCCGCCGCCGGGGAGCTGGCCGTCCGCACCTCCCTCACCCTCATCGAGTCCGACCGGTACTCCTTCCGCGGCGTCGACGCCGTGGCCCTGGCCTCCCGCTACGGGTACGAGGAGGTGGCCGAGTGGCTCTGGACGGGCCGCCTCTCCCCCGGGGCCCGGTTCACCGCTCCCCCCGAGGCGCTGGAGGCCGCCCGGCGCGCGGTGGCGGCCCTGCCCGCGCACGGCGGCCCCGTCGACCGGCTGCGCGTGGCGGTCGCCGCCGCCGCGGTGGCCGACCCGCTGCGCTTCGACCTGTCGGAGGAGGCCGTGCTCGGCGCCGCGCGCGGCCTGGTCCCGACGCTGGTCGGCGCCCTGCCCGCGGCGGGCGGGGACGGCACCGGGGCGGACCGGGCCGGGGCGGACGGGGATGCGGCCGGGGACGCCGGTACGGCCCGGCGGCTGTGGTCCCGGCTGACGCCCCGGGAGCCGGATCCGGAGGCGGTCGCCGTACTGGACCTGGCACTGGCGCTGCTGGCCGACCACGACCTGGCCGCCTCGACCCTGGCCGTGCGCGTGGCGGCCTCGGCGCGCGCGCACCCGTACGCGGCGGTGTCGGCCGGGCTCGGCGTACTCGAGGGGCCGCTGCACGGCACGGCCGGGCGGCTCGCGCACCGGATGCTGGCGGAGGTCCTGGAGCGGGGCGGGGCGGCGCAGGTGGTCGCCGACCACCTGCGGGCCGGACGCCGGGTCCCGGGCCTCGGCCACCGCCTCTACTCCGGCGAGGATCCCCGGGCGACCGCGCTGTTCGCCCGGCTGGAGGGGCTGGAGCAGGCCGGTCCCGCGCTGGCCGCGGCCCGCGGGGTGGCCGCGGTGATGGCCCGTCAGGGCGGTCTGCACGCCAATGTGGACCTGGCGCTGGCGGTGCTGACGGTGTCGTGCGGGATGACGGCGGAGGCCGGTGAGACGGTCTTCGCGGTGGCCCGTACGGCGGGCTGGATCGCGCATGCGCTGGAGGAGTACCAGGAGCGCCCGCTGCGGATGCGGCCGAGCGGGCAGTACCAGGGCCCGCGGCCGCCCCGGCCGCTGCCGGAGCCCCCGGCCCCGCAGGAGCGGGCGGGGACGGGGGAGGAGGCAGGGGCCGGAGCGTGAACCGCGGCTCGCGCGTCAGCGGGTGCGTACGGCGGTGACGGTGAAGCGCTCGACCTCGTTGAGGTGCCCGCCGGTGGAGGCGACGACCGTCAGGACCGGGTCGGTGGCGCGGCTGTAGCCGACGGTCGCCGCCCACGGCTGGTCCGCTCCCCCGGCCGGGAGGCAGCAGGACGTCCCCAGCGGCCGCTCCGACGAGGGCTGGCGGACCTCCACCCGGATGCTCTCGTCCACGCCCGTGATCCGGCCGCCGGTCCGCAGCGGGGAGCGGGCCGCGGCGCCGTACGCGGGCACGGTCAGGGAGAACGTCGTGTCGTCGGTGCCGACCACCGCCCAGGGGGCGTCGGGCCCGCTGCCGTACCGCACCAGGTGGACTACCGCCGCGGTACTGCGCCGGGCCTCGTCGGGAGCGCCGGGGCCGACGCCGATGCGGGCGTGCCGGCCGCTGACGGAGCGTGAGGCGATCCGGTCGATCTCCCCGAAGCCCAGGTAGCCCCTGGTGAAGGCGAGCGCGGTCTCCTCCGCGTCCAGGTGCCAGGGCTGGTGCCCGCTTGCGCGGTAGGCCCGCTGCCACTCCCGCACCTGCGCGTACGTGCTGAACGGCCACAGGGGCTGGAGGCCCGCGCCGAGGGCCGGTTCGGCCGCCGCGGGCGAGGAGGCGGCGGGGGCCGGGCGGCTGGGCGCCGGCTCGCCGGAGCGCGAGGGTGCGGGGGCGGAGGTTCCGGAGGAGGCCGGGGGCGGCCCGGAGGGGGTTGCGGCAGGGGTGGTGGCAGGGGATCCGGCAGGGGTGCGGGCCTCCGGGGAGCCGTCGTTGCAGCCGGTCAGCAGGAGCCCGGCGACCGCCGCCGCGGCGAGCAGCCGGCGGGCGCGGCGCGCGGTGGCGGGACGGGTGGCGCGGAGCCGGATGTTCATGGGGACTCCAGGACGGTGGCGCCGCACGAGCGCACCCCCACGCTGGTGGGTGCCGGCGGTGGCGCCATGGTCCCACCGGACCGCTCCGCTGGGAAGCCGGGGCGGGTGGTACGGACGGTCCCGGCCCCCGCCCCTCCGCCGGAGGGCCTTCACCGGATGCCCCGTCACCGGACGGCCCCCGCCCCTTCAGCCGTCGGCGCGGGCGCTGAGCAGCGGTTGGAAGAAGCCGGTCTCCTCGGGCATCAGCCACTCGGCTTCCCGGAAGCCCGCTTCGGCGGCGAGGGCGGTCAGGCGGTCGCGGGTGAGGGCCCAGGAGGTGGTGCGGCGGACCTGGACGCGCCAGTCCCCGGCGGCGGCGGTCGGAAGGAGCTGGAAGTGCTCCAGGTCGTAGCGCTCGCCGTCCTCGTGCCAGTGCCAGAGCTGGAAACTCACGACCCGTTCCCCCCGGCCGTCCGGGGCCTGGTGCACCTGCGGCGGGGTCGCGCCCGGGCGCTCGCGCAGCAGTTCGTCGTACGGGCGGGTGCTGACCAGCAGCCGGCCACCGGGGCGCAGGACCCGGCGCATCCCGGCCAGGGCCGTGCGCACGTCCCGGGCGGTCAGCAGGTGGGGAAGGGAGTTGTCGGCGCAGACGACGGCGTCGAAGGAGCCTTCGGCGAAGGGGAGGCGGCGCATGTCGGCGGCGGCGGTGGGGAGCGCGAGGCCCCGCAGGGCGGCCTCGCGGGCGGCGCGGGCGGCGGCGCGGGGGCTGAGGTCGGTACCGGTGACGCGGTGCCCGCGCAGTCCCAGGCCGATGGCCTGGGTGCCGATGCCGCAGGAGCAGTCGAGCACCGCGGCCCCCTCCCGCCCGAGCAGGGCGTGCAGGGCGTCCCCCTGGCGGCGGACGCTCGCGTTCCAGTCGGCGTAGATGAGGTGGTAGTCGTCGGCCAGGTCGTCGTAGAACCGCGCTACGGGGGTCTCGGGCATGGCGTGAGACTAGGCGGTCCCTTCCGGGGCGGGGAACCGCCGGGCCGGCGGGCTGGCGGGATCGCCAGCGGTACGGGCGACTCACGCCGCGATGGCTCGTGTACCTCACGAGACCACCCCTCGATGGACTTGCTTGAGCTCAAAGCATGTACCGGGGCGCGCCATCTGTGTTACACGTGTAACAACACGAGGCCGAACCACCTCGGGAGCACAGGGCGATCCGGATATCCGACAGGATTCCCCCACTCCGCCGGTGCCGCCGCGCGCCCGACACCACGCCCCCCGAAAGAGGCGAACATGACCCCCGCAGCCCCCGCAGTCCCCGCCGGACAGCCGGCCCAGGCCCCCGAGCCCGGGGCCTGGCCGCCCCCGCCGTACCGCGTGCCCGCCCCGCCGCAGGTCGGCGCGGACGACGTCGCCCGGTACGACGGGCTCACGTACGCGAGCACCCTCGGCTACCGGCCCTGCCTGCTGGACGTACAGGTCCCGGCGGCCGGGCGGCCCGTGCCCGCCGTCGTGTGGATCCACGGGGGCGGCTGGCTGGAGGGCGACCGCCGCTTCCCGCCGCCCACCGTGCCCGTCGAGCTGCTGCACGGCACCGTGCTCGGCGCGGGCCTCGCCCTGGTCTCCATCGACTACCGGCACAGCCTCGAAGCGCCGTTCCCCGCCCAGCTGCACGACGTCAAGGCGGCCATCCGCTACGTACGGCGCTTCGCCGGCGAACTCGGCATCGACGGGGACCGCATCGGCGTGATGGGCGAGTCCGCGGGCGGCCACCTGGCCGCACTCGCCGGACTGGCCCGGCCGGACGCCGAGGCCGGCCCGGACGCCCTCGGCGGAGCCGCCCTGGAGGGGGCCGTCGGCGTCGCGGAGGGCGACAGCTCGGTCCGGGCCGTCGTCGGCTGGTACCCCGCCACCGACCTGTGCGCCCTGCTCGCCCACCCGCTGCCGATGTCCCCCGCGCCCGACGGCAGCGCCTTCCCGAACCCCTTCGACGCCCTGCTCGGCGGCACGCCCGGGGAGCGGGCGGGGCTCGCGCGGGCCGCCAGCCCCGTCACCTACGTCGCCGGCGCGACCGCGCCGCCCTTCCTCCTGGTCCACGGCACGGCCGACAGCCTGCTGCCCTACAGCCAGAGCGAGATCCTCGCCGCGGCCCTGCGCGAGGCGGGCGGCGAAGCCGCCCTCCAGCCGGTCGAGGGCGCCGACCACATCTTCCTCGGCTCCCCCGACGTGCCCTCCCTCGTCGAGGACAGCGTCGCCTTCCTCGCCCGCCACCTCTCCGCCTGACCCGGTCGCCCCCTCACCGCCCGAGCCAGCCCGCACCACGCCCCGCGCGGGGCACCGCAAGGCCCGCGCGGGGCGAGAGCCGAGAGCCGAGATCCCCATGACCACCACCCCTGCCCCCGACACCGCACCCGCACCCTCACCCGCACCGGTATCCGCACCCCCGGCGCACCTGCCGGCGCCCGTACCGCCCGCCTCCCACCGACGCCCGGCCCCCGCTCCCGCCGCGGTCCCCCGCACGGCCCTCCTCGGAGCGCTCCTCCTGCTGGTCACCGCCGCACTCGGCGCCGTGGTCCTGGTACGGCCCGAACGACCCGCCTTCCAGGGCCTGGACGACACCTGGCTGCGCTGGATGGGCGGCCCGCACGAGGGCCCGTACGCCGCGGCCGCCGCCATGCTGAACGGGCTCGGCGGGCCCCTGGGCGCGGTGGTCCCGCTCGGACTGCTGCCCTGCTCGCCGTCCGCAGGCGCTGGCCCTCGCTGGTGTTCCTGCTGACCACCTACCTCGCGGGCAACCTCCTGGTCGTCCAGTCCCTGAAGCTCGGCGTGGACCGGCCGCGCCCCGAGAACCCGCTCGTGCGGGTCGACCACGGCTCGTTCCCCTCCGGACACGTGGCCGGGGCCGCCCTGCTCGTGGTGGTGTCGATCGCCCTGCTGGTGCCCCCCGGGCGGCGGCGCGGCTGGTGGGCGGCCGGGGCCGGGCTCGTCCTGGCGATGATGTGGAGCCGCACCTGGCTGCACGCACACTGGCTCACCGACACCGTGGCGGGCGCCGCCACCGGGGCGGGCACGGCCCTGCTGATGTGGTGCGCCTTCGCCCCGCTGCTGCGCCGGGAGGAGTCCGCCGCCCCCGCGGGTCCGGCCTGCACCGCCGCCGGTGGAACGGCCCCCGGGCGGCCGTCCCCTCAGGAGGACTGACGCTGTACCAGGACGGGTTCCACGCCGCGCACCCGCGGCGGGGTCCCGCCGTCCACCAGCGCGTGCAGGGCGTCGGCCACCTCCGCGGTGGTGGGCAGCTCCAGCCGTACGGAGGTCAGCGGCGGCTCCTGGAGGGCCGATACCACGAGGTCGTCGCAGCCGACGACGGCGATGTCCTGCGGGACCGCGACCCCGGCGCCGCGCAGGGCGTGCAGCAGCAGCGCGGCGTACTCGTCGTTGTAGGCGAAGACCGCGTCGAGCCCCAGCTCGCGGCACTGCGCGACGAGGGCGACGGCCGATGCGTGGGTGTAGGCCAGCTCCACGGGGGTGACGGCCGCCGTACTGCGCGCGGCGACCTCCCGGGCGCCGGCCAGCCGCGGCCGGGCGAAGGTGTCGAGACCGCGCTCCTGCGGCATGACCACGCCGATGCTGCGGCGCCCGCGGGCGACCAGGTGCTCGACGGCGAGCGCGCCCACGCGCGCCTGGTCGAGGTCGATCGTGTGCGCGCCCGGCACCTCGCGCGGGGCGAAGGCCATGACGCCCCGCACCCCCGCCCGGACCAGCACCTCCACGGCCTGGCCGCTCAGCCCCTCCCCGTCCAGGGCCACGACGGCCGCAGGGCGCAGCTCCGCCCAGGCGCGCGCGGCGCTCACCGGATCGGGGAAGCGGCCCGCGTGCAGGACGAGCACGTACCCGTGCCGCTCCAGCTCGCTCTCCAGGTCGTCGACCCAGGCACTGACGAGCCGCCCGGCCGCGGAGACGGAGGCGGGGACGAGGACGAGGTTGCTCCGGCCGGCGCGCAGCGAGCGGGCCGCGGCGTGCGGTACGTACCCCAGCCGGCGGGCGGCGTCGAGCACGCGGGCGCGCGTGGTGTCGCTGACGCGGTGCGCCTGCGTGTTGTTGAGGACGAAGGAGACGGTCGCCCGCGACACCCCCGCCAGGCGCGCGACGTCCGCGCTCGTGACGGCTGCCGGTGCGGACTGCTCCCTGCCCATGGCGCTCCCTGCCCCTCTTCCCCGGTCCCGGGGGGTGCGGTGGGCCGGCTCGGGCCGGCCACCGCCAAGGTTACACGCGTTACCAGCGCAAAGAAGGCGCCGCCAGGCGGGTGGTCACGTCCGGCGACGCCCGCGTGTCCCGGGGGCGGTCCGGGGCGGGGGCAGGGGGTGGGCGGCTCCGGGTCCGGGTCGGCTCCGGGTCGAGGTCCAGCCCGTGCCCGTACGGGAAGAGCGGCTCGCCGGAGTCGTCGGGCAGGCCCTCGCAGCCAGCGGCGACGGCGGCCGTGGAGCGCGGCAGCGCGAAGGGCAGCCGGCCGCCGGCCTTCGCACGGCCGAAGAGCACGTCCAGGAGGGCGGTGTCGCAGGCACCGCAGGCACCGCGGGCACCGCAGGCGGCGACCAGCGCGGCCGCCGCAGCCGTGAGCTCCGGGAGCACGGCCGGGCGGCCGAGGAAGACGCCGAAGACGGTGGGCACGGGCGCGGCGGTGGCGAGCAGGGGGGGGGCTCAGCTCCTCCTCGGTGAACTCAAGGCGCCCGGCGCGGAAGAAGCTCTCGAAGCCCTCGGTTCGCTCGTCGTACGGGGAGTGCGCACCACCGCGACCGCGGCCTCCTCGGGGCGGGCGACCACGGTGCCGTGGCGGGCCGCGACCTCGGGGTCCACGCCGCGGACGTAGATACGGGCGCCCGCGCGCAACGGGAGCAGCGGCGCGGCCGGACCGGCCGGACGGTCCTTGAGCACGGTGACCGACCTGCTCTGCGTGGCGAACCCGGCGGCCGTGAACTCCGCTCTGCCGCAGGTGTGTTCGGCCTCAGCGGGGCCCGCGTACGGGTCGCCGCAGAGCCCGGGGGCGAACTCTCGCGCAGCAGGCGGGCAGCCGAGGCGTCGATGCGCTCGACGGCCACTCGGGCGGCCGGTCCCGGGCATGTCAGGTGGCCGGGACCGGCCGGGCGGGCCGCAGCCCTCCCGAGGGCGGCCACACCGTTCAAGTTACACGTGTAACACCTTCAGCGGAAGGCTCCGCGCCGCAAATTCCGGGTGGCGCGAGGCCGGGACGCGGGCGCAGGCGCAGCCGCGGTACGCGGGGGCGCGCGCGAGAGGGGGCGGGGGCGCCGCCTGCGGGGCGGTCGGTCCGGGAACCCGGGCCCGGGCCTTCGCCTGCCGCCTGCCGCCTGCCGCCTGCCGCCTGCCGCCTGAAGTGCACCGGCTGAAGCCCGTACGCGCCCCACTGTTTCCAGCCAACAATGACCCCTGGATCCTGCGGGCACAAGACCGACGAGCAAGTAGTTACACGTGCGATCCGACAACTGCCGCGCCCCGGTCACAGCTCGACCTTGAATACGGTCAGAGCCCTACCCAACGGGCTCGATGGGTGCTACACAATGCTGCAAGCCCGGAATAACACGTGTAACCACACGGGTTCCGGCCGCCGCTCCCACCCGTGCGGCACCCCTGCGCAAACTCGCCATCCGGCGCGCGCCCCTCCCCCTCGCTCCCCCTCACTCCTTTCCTCGTTTCCTCCCTCCCCACGGCTTCGGCGCGCAGGTCCGCGCTCAGCTCCGTTTCCGAGGAGTTCCCGTGCACGCCCCGAACCCCCTCCGCGCGAACACCGCGCCCGCACACCCCGGTGGCCACCGTGACAGCTGATGAACTGATCCACTCCGAGGCGCCTCCGGCGGCTCCCGCGCCGCGCCAGCGCGGTCTGCTCCTGCTGCTCCTGGTGGCGAACGCGTCGATGTTCGCGGTGTACATGGGCGTCGGCTCCATCCTCCTGCCGACGCACGTCGCCCGGCTCGACCCGGCGAACAAGGTCGCCCTGCTCGGTGTCATCGGCGGCGTGAGCGCCGTCTTCGGCACGGTCTTCAACCCGCTCGCCGGCGCCCTGTCCGACCGCACCGGCCGCCGGAACCCGTGGATCCTCGGCGGCGCCTTCGCGGCGCTCGCCGCCCTCTCCCTGCTCGCCGGGGCCCGGACGGTGCTGATGGTCGGCATCGGCTGGTGCCTGGTGCAGGCGACCATGAACGTGTACCAGGCCGCCGTCACCGCGATCGTGCCCGACCGGGTCCCGGCCGCCCGCCGGGGCACCGCCTCGGCCCTGGTCGGACTGGCCCTGCCCGTGGGCGGCACCGCCGGCGTGATGATCGCCTCGCAGACCGAGGGCCGGCTGACGACCGGGTACCTGGTGCTCGGCGCGGTCGCCGCGGGCGGGGCGCTGCTCCTGACGCTCTTCTGCCGCGACGTGCCGCGGCCCGGGGGCGCGCCGGCGGCCCCGCGGCTGTCGAAGCGCGAGCGCTTCGCCTCGTTCCTGTCCGCGCTGGCCGTGCACGACTTCCGGTGGGCGTTCATCGGGCGGGCGCTGATGGTGCTCGGCTACTTCTCCGTCATGGGCTACCAGCTGTACATCCTGGACGACCACATCGCCCTGCCCGCCGGGCTGTCACCGGCCGAGGCGATGGCGGTGCTCACGCCGCTGTCCATGGGGGCGATGGCACTGTCGACCGTCGTGGGCGGGCTGCTGTCCGACCGGCTGGACCGGCGCAAGGTCTTCGTCGGGGTGTCCGCGGCGCTGGCCGGGGCCGTGATGGTGATCCCGGTGGTCAGCCCGACCTGGACCGGCATGATCGTCTTCAACGCCCTCAACGGCCTGGGTTTCGGCTGCTTCATGGCGGTGGACACCGCGGTGGTCACGCTGGTGCTGCCGCGCGCGGAGGACGCCGCCCGCGACATGGGCGTCCTGAACATCGCGAACGCCGGCCCCCAGATCATCGCCCCCTTCGTGGCCTCCGCGATCGTGACCGCGTTCGGCGGCGGCTACACCCCGCTGTTCCTCATCGGCGGCGCCCTGTCCCTGCTGGGGGCGCTGGCCATCATCCCGATCCGCGGCGTCCGCTGACGTACGTACATACGCCCACCTGCCCCACGCACCCCTCACCTCCCCTCCCCTACCTTCCAAGGAGCACCTGTGCGTTCCAAGCGAGTCATGCCCCTGGCCGCCCTGCTGCTGTGCGTCCCCGCCCTGGCCGGGACGGCGCCGGCGAGTGCCGCCCCGCAGACCGCCCCGGCGGGCCCGGTCCGGCCGGCCGGACCGCTGCGCATCCTGCTGACGAACGACGACGGCTACGACGCCCCCGGCATCCGGATGCTCTTCCAGCGGCTGACCGCCGCGGGCCACGACGTCACGATCGTCGCCCCGCTCACCAACCAGAGCGGTGCCGGTACGCGGGTGTCGAGCGGCAGCACGATCACGGTCCGGCACCCCGAGGCCAAGGTGTGGGCGGTGGACGGGACCCCCGGGGACTCCGTGTCCTTCGGCCTGGCCGAGGTGTTCGGGGACCGCGCCCCCGACCTGGTGGTCTCGGGCACCAACTTCGGCCCGAACGTGGCCGCGCTGGCCACCCACTCCGGTACGGTCGGCGGCGCGGTCGCGGCGCTGGAGCGCGGGGTGCCCGCGATCGCGGTGAGCACCGGCGAGTTGGCGGTGCCGGTCCCGGAGCAGATCTTCAACGCCATGCGGCCCACCAACGAGTTCACGGTCAAGCTCATCGACCGGCTCAGCAGCCGGGCGGGCAACGGCCCGCTGCTGCCCGCCGGCGTGGGCATCAACCTCAACCACCCGGTGGTCGGCGCCGACGGCAGGGGCGGCGCGCGCGGGGTCTCCGTCACCACGCAGGACCCGCAGCCGGGCCTGGAGGCGGACTACACCGACTCCGGTGACGGCACCTGGAAGGTGGCGGTCTCGGTGCTCCCGGCCCCCGCCCAGCGCGGCGGCGACGTGGAGGCGGTGGCGGCGGACCGCATCTCGCTGACCCCGATCGCCCCCGACTGGAACACCGGCCGCACGGACTTCGCCCGGACCGCCCACCTCCTGACCGGCCTGCGCCCGTAACGACCCGCGACGCCCCGCAGGCCGGGGCCTCGGCGCGAGCCGGAGAAGAGCCTCCTCCTGGTCACGGACCGGGAGGAGGACTTCCCTCCGGTCATTCGTGGTGGGCGAGTTTGACGGCGGAGACGAGCAGGATCAGGGTCAGTACGGGGATGAGGACCGCATCGGGGAACGCCCCGAGCAGCAGCCCGCCCAGGACCGCCCCGGCGATCGAGCCCGCGGCCATGACCAGGACGAAGCGGCGGTTGGCGCCGAGTACGGCGAAACTGCCGTCGCGGCTGTAGCGGGCGAAGGCCACCAGCATCGTCGGCAGCGACACCAGCAGGGACAGGCTCCCGGCGGTCTTGATGTCCTGTCCGAAGACCAGCACGATCGTCGGGATCAGCAGTTCGCCGCCGGCCACGCCCATGACGGCCGCGACCACGCCGATGCCGAACCCGGCCGCCACCCCGAGCGGCACCCGCGCCCACGGCGTCAGGCCGAGGGTGCCCAGGGCCGAGAAGTGCGTGAACACCAGGGCCCCTGCCATCAGCACCATCAGCCCGGCCAGCACCTTGTAGAGGGTCGCGGAGCGCATCCGCACCGCCCAGGACGCACCCGCCCAGGCGCCCAGCAGGCTCCCTGCGAGGAGGTTGACCGCAACCGGCCAGTGCGCGGCCAGCTCGGAAGCGGACACGGCCGCCAGCCGGGCGGGCAGCGCGGTGAGGACCACCACCAGGCTCATCGCCTTGTTGAGGATGACGGCGGAGAGCGCGGCGAACCCGAACAGGCCGATCAGCAGCGGCAGGCGGAATTCCGCGCCGCCCAGGCCGATCATCCCGCCCAGGACGCCGATCGCCGCTCCCGCGCCGAACACCACGGGCGTCGTAGGGGCCGGGCGCCGCAGGGCGAGTGGCCGGTCAGCTGTCACGACCGGAATCCTCGCTGGTCGGGGCCTCGGTGCGCTACGGCGTCCTGGTGGCTTCGGCGGAACGCACCGGGCCGTCGCCCGCGCTTCGGCGGGACCTCCGAGGACCGGCTCCGGCAGCGGGGGCTTCAGGGCTTGCGGCGTGTCTGCGGCTGGCGGCAGCGGGCCCCGTGGCCGTCGGGGCCGCGCCGCTGTGGGGGCTGCTCGTCTCAGCAGGTGCCGGAGGCTGCGGGCGCCGTGCCGATGGTGAGGGTGGCGGGGGCCGCGCAGCAGCCGCCGGTCGCTTCGGCGGCCTCGGGCTCGTCGAAGAGGCCCGCGCCGCCGCACACTCCGGTCTCGGGGAGGGTGAGTTCGACGCGCTCGGCGGCCTCGCGGTCCCCGGCCAGGGCCGCGGCGACGGAGCGGACCTGCTCGTAGCCGGTCATGGCGAGGAAGGTGGGGGCGCGGCCGTAGGACTTCATGCCGACGAGGTAGACGTCCTTCTCCGGGTGGGAGAGCTCGTTCACGCCGTGGGGGTAGACGGTGCCGCAGGAGTGCTGGTTCGGGTCGATCAGCGGCGCGAGCGCCAGCGGGGCCTGGAGGCGCTCGTCCAGGCCCAGGCGCAGTTCGTCCAGGAAGGACAGGTCGGGGCGGAAGCCGGTCAGCACGATGACCTCGTCGACGGGGTCGAGCCGGCGGCCGTCCTCGCCGACGAGCACCAGGCGGCCGTCGCCGTCCTGTTCGAAGGCGTCCGTACGGAAGCCCGTGGCGGCGTCCGCGTACCCGGCGTCGACCGCGGCCTTCGCCGCCAGGCCGAGGGCGCCGCGGGCGGGGAGCTGGTCGGCCTCGCCGCCGCCGAAGGTGGATCCGGAGATGCCGCGGCGCAGGACCCAGGTGGCGTGGGTGCCGGCCCCGTCCTCGGACTCCGCCAGGTCGGCGAGCTGGGCGAGGGCGGTGAAGGCGGAGGCCCCGGAGCCGATGACCGCGGTGCGCCTGCCCGCGTACCGGGCGCGGGTGCGGGGGTCCTTCAGGTCCGGGACGCGGTAGGCGATGCGGTCGGCTGCGGCCTTCTCGCCGAGGGCGGCCAGGCCGCTGCCGGCGGCGGGGCCGGGCGTGGACCAGGTGCCGGAGGCGTCGATGACGGCACGGGCCAGGACGCGCTGCTCGCGGCCGTCGGCGTTCACGTAGTGGACGACGAAGGGCTGGGCCTCGCGGTCGGCGTCGACGATGCGGTCGCGGCCGGTGCGGGAGACGCCGGTGACGCGGGCGTCGTAGCGGACGTGCGCGCCCAGGGCGTCGGCCAGGGGCTGGAGGTACTGCTCGGCCCAGTCGCCGCCGGAGGGGTAGGTGTCGGCGGCGGGCCTGGTCCAGCCGGTCGGGGCGAGGAGCTTCTCGGCGGCCGGGTCGACGACCTCGCCCCAGCGGGAGAACAGCCGCACGTGCGCCCACTCGCGGACCGCGGTGGCGGCGGTGGGTCCGGCTTCGAGGACGAGCGGGGTGATGCCGCGGTCGAGGAGGTGGGCGGCGGCCGCGAGTCCGGCGGGACCGGCCCCGATGACGACGACGGGCAGGTCGGTGGTGGCAGGCGCGTTCACGGTCGGCTCCCTGGCTGTTTCGAAGTCTGTCGATGTCGTGCACAGCCAGCATGGCAGTTGATTCGATGATGGTCAACATAGAAGCTCATCAAAGTCGGATGATCGTGGATCATGCGCCGTGCGGGCTTCGGCCGGCGGCCACATGACCCCTGCCCCTCTGATTCGATATGTGTCAACATAGATGCATGTCACATACGAAGGTGTTGCCGCTGCTGGAGCCCGAGGCCGTCGCGGCCTGCTGCCCGCCGCTGCACGAGCGCCCGATGTCCGCCGACGAGGCGGAGGCCGCGGCGAAGATGTTCAAGGCGCTCGGCGACCCGGTCCGGCTGCGCCTGTTCTCCGCCGTCGCCTCGCACGAGGGCGGCGAGGCCTGCGTCTGCGACATCTCCGACGTCGGCGTCTCGCAGCCGACGGTCTCCCACCACCTGAAGAAGCTCAAGGAGGCCGGGCTGCTCTCCTCCGAGCGGCGCGGGACCTGGGTGTACTACCGCGTCGAGCCCTCGGTGCTGGCCGCGATGGGCGCACTCCTCGCAGGCGCGGCGGGCGCGGCATGACCGGGGTGCGGATCGAGGCCCTGCTGTCCGGGCACGCCGAGCAGGTCCTGGCGATCTACCAGGCCGGGATCGACGAGGGGAACGCCACCTTCGAGACCCGGGCCCCGGAGTGGGCCGCGTTCGACGCGTCCCGGCTGCCCGGACACCGCTTCGTCGCCGTAGACGACGGGGGCCGGGTGCTGGGGTGGGTCGCGGCGAGTGCGGTCTCCGACCGGTGCGCGTACGCGGGCGTGGTCGAGCACTCCGTCTACGTCCACCCCGAAGCCCGCGGCCGAGGAGTGGCCCGCGCCCTGCTGGACGCCCTGATCGATTCCACGGAAGCGGCGGGTATCTGGACCGTCCAGTCCGGCATCTTCCCCGAGAACACCGCGAGCCTGGCCCTGCACCGGCGGGCCGGGTTCCGGGTGATCGGCACCCGCGAACGGATCGGCCGCCACCACGGCGCATGGCGGGACGTGGTCCTGCTGGAGCGCCGCAGCCCGCAGGTCGACTGAGCCGGTCGGCTTCAGCGCAGGCCCCGGCGTCCAGCACGGGCTCAGCCCTTCAGCAGGGCGGCGATCTCGCGGGCGGCTTCGCGGGCCGGGCGGCCGACGCCGATGAGGGTGGCCGAGGCCGGGCCGGTCCAGTCGCCGTAGCCGAGGAGGTGCAGGCGCGGCTCGTCGACGGCGCGGGTGCCGGTCGTGGCGATGCGGCCGCGGCTGCCGCGCAGGCGCATCGAGGCGAAGTGGGCGAGGGCGGGGCGGAAGCCGGTGCACCAGATGACCGCGTCGGCCGGCGACTGCGTACCGTCGGCCCAGACGACGCCCTCGGCGGTGAGGCGGGTGAACATCGGCTTCGCGGCGAGGAGTCCAGCGTCGCGGGCGGCGCGTACGGGCGGGACGGCGACGATGTCGCCGAAGGAGGCGACGCCGCCGGTGTCCGTGCGGCCGGCGTCCAGTGCCCGGCGGCGGGCGGTGGCGTGGTCGAAGAGGGCGCGGCCGTCGATATCGTCGGCCAGGTAGCGGGGCGGCCGCTGGGTGACCCAGGTCAGCCGGGCCGTGCCGGCGAGGTCGGCGGCGATCTGGGCGCCGGAGTTGCCCCCGCCGACCACGACCACCCGCTGTCCGGCGAACTCGGCGGGGCTCGTGTACTGGACGGTGTGGAGCTGGCGCCCCTGGTAGTCGCGGCGGCCGGGCACCGCGGGGAGGAAGGGCCGGGTCCAGGTGCCGGTGGCGCTGACGACGGCTCGGGCCCGCCAGTCGCCGGAATCCGTCTCGACCCGCAGGCGGTCTCCGTCGCGGCGGACGGCGGAGACCCACGTTCCGCGCCGGACCGGGAGGTCGTAGCGCTTCTCGTAGTCGGCGAGGTACGAGACGACGTGCCGGGCGTCCGGGTAGACCTCGCCGGCCTGGGCCGGCATGAGGCGGCCGGGGAGGGAGGAGTAGGGGGCCGGGGAGAACAGGCGCAGGGAGTCCCAGGTGTGCTGCCAGGCCCCGCCGGGCGAGGCCTGGGAGTCGAGGATGGCGTGCTCGACGCCCAGGCGGCGCAGGTGGTAGCCGGCGGCGAGCCCTGCCTGGCCGCCGCCGATCACCACCACGTCCGTGGACTGCGTCATGCGGCGGGCTGCTCCTTTTCGGACTCACCGGGCATGAAGACGACCGCTACCAGGGCCAGGCCCACCGCGGCGCCGATGAGCTGCACGGCGACGAAGGCGGGGACGGAGGCCGGGGCGATGCCGGCGAAGGTGTCGGTGAAGGCGCGGCCGATGGTGACGGCCGGGTTGGCGAAGGAGGTGGAGGAGGTGAACCAGTAGGCGGCGCCGATGTACGAGGCCACGGCGACGGGCGCGAAGCGCAGCCGGTCCGATTTCGCCAGGCCGAAGACCAGCAGGATGAGGCCCGCGGTGGCCACGACCTCCCCGAGGAGGAGGTTGCCCGCCGAGCGGTCGTGGGTGGACCACTTCACCAGGGGCTCGCCGAACATCGCGTCGGCGAGGACGGCGCCCGCGATGGCGCCGGCGATCTGCGAGGGGACGTAGACGGCGAGCTCGCGGGCGGTGACGCCCCCGCCGCCGCGGCGGGCGGTCCACCACTCGGCCAGGGTGACGGCCGGGTTGAAGTGGGCGCCGGAGACCGGGCCCAGGAGGAGGATCAGCACGCCGAGGCCGAACACGGTGGCGGTGGAGTTCGCCAGCAGCTGGAGGGCCACGTCGTCGGTGAGCCCGGTGGCCTGGATGCCGGAGCCGACCACGACCGCCACCAGGGCGGCGGTGCCGAGCAGCTCGGCGGCCGCGCGGGCGGTCAGCGGCGCACGGGGCGGGGTCGCGCCGGGCTCGGGCCGGGGCGCGTCGGCGGCTATCGGGGGTGCCGCTGCGGGGGCGGTGCCGACGGGCTCGGTGGGGGACAACGGTTCTCCTCGGGCAGGTGAGGCTGGACGCGGATGAGGCCGTCTCTTTCGGATCTTGGCGGATCAGGCCGCGGCGACCCGGAAGAGACGGCCTAAGGGCAGGACCGCTTGAGGTTCGCTTCGGCGGTGGCGCGCGCGGTCCGGGCGAGGTCGGCGAACTGACCGGCAATGCCTTCGATGACGTCCGGCCGCAGGCGGTAGTAGGTGAACCGCCCGCAGGGCTCCGTCTCGACGACCCCGGCCTCGCGCAGCACCTTCAGGTGGTTCGAGAGGTTCGTCTGCCTGGCACCCGTCTCCTCCACGAGGTGGGTGGTGCAGAGCGTCTCGCGGGCGAGGAGGGTCACGATCTGGAGCCTGAGCGGGTCGGCCAGCACCCGGATCAGATCAGTGTCGACTGACGTCATCATGGACTGATACTTTCATACCAGTCGACACTGACACCAGTCCTGGCTGACCTCGCCCCCAAGGAAGAACGATGCCCTCCACGCCTGCCGCGTCCGTCCTCTTCGTCTGCATCCACAACGCGGGCCGCTCCCAGATGGCGGCCGGGTTCCTGCGCCACCTCGCCGGGGACCGGGTCGAGGTCCGCTCCGCCGGCTCGGTGCCCGGTGACCGGATCAACCCCTCCGCGGTCGCGGCCATGGCCGAGCTCGGCATCGACATCTCCGACCAGACCCCGAAGGTGCTGACCCCCGAGGCCGCCCGGGCCTCCGACTACATCATCACCATGGGCTGCGGCGACGCCTGCCCCTACTTCCCGGGCAAGACCTACCTCGACTGGCAGCTCGAAGACCCCGCCGGCCAGGGCGTCGAAGCCGTCCGCCCCATCCGCGACGAGATCAGGACCCTCGTAGAGGACCTCGTCGCCGAAATCGACGCCCAGCCGAAGCACGGGGGCTGACGCCTCGACGCGGGGCGGACGCCTCGACGCGGGGGCGGCCGGATCACAGCCTCGCCGGACCGTACCGGGCGGGGGTTACCGTACGCTTCGCCCCGTGACGGGAACCAGCGCGCACGACGCCCGGCTGAACCGGCTGTGGGGCGCGGTCTGTGCCTTCGGCGGCATCTTCCTGCTCGTCTGGGCCCTGTCCTGGGTCAGGGCCGCCGTACTGCACGAGGACCTGGAGTACCGCTGCGGCGAACTCCGCACCTCCCGCTTCCCGTTCGAGAAGTCCTGCGTCCGCGCGGACGGCACGGTGGAGGGCGCGAACGGCATGCTCTTCGAGTGGCTCTTCTACGCCTCGATGAGCGCGGCTGCCGCCTGCCTGCTCCTCGCCGTCCTGGGGACGCTCCGGCCGGACCGGCGGCATCGCCGGCAACCCTGACCGCGCACCGATTCCCGACGCTGGCACCGCAGCGCACGCCTCTGGAGGCACACGGCACGAGGGCTCCGTACGGGAGTTCGCGGAAGGGGGACGGCCCCCGGGAGGAAGGGGGTGGTGGCCCCAGGGACTTCCGCCCCCGGGGCCGCTACGTTTCGGTCGGGGGCCACCGCACACGGCGGCCGGACGCCGCACCGGCCGCCACCCCGGTCCTCACACCGGGCCGCGTCCACGGGACCGGTCCCGGATACCTGCGCCCTCTCCGGCGCAGGCTCCGGCTCCCGACCGAAAGGCCCGCCATGACTGCCGCCGCCCGTCCGTTACCGCCGTCGCCCCCGCGGTGGCGGGCCGCGCTGCCGAGCGCCGCCGCCGCGGCGGTGCTCGTGCTGCTCCCGGCCGTGCACCTGGTGCCCCTCTCCCTGAGCTCGGGGTCCGTGCACGCGGCCCGGATCGCCGGGCCCTTCCGCAGCGGGTTCGTCGACCACTGGGACTCCGGGCGCGAGGCCTTCCCCCGGCAGCTGGAGACCGTGGTGGACCTCTGGTTCCGCTTCCACCTGGTCAAGGCCGGACTGGCCGCGCTGCTCCTGGCCGCGGCCGTCACCCTCGCGGTGTCGCTCGGCAGGCGGGCCCGGCAGGCCCGGCGGCCGACGGCCGGGGAACCTGCACGGCTCCGCCCGCCCGCCCCGGTCCTGGCAGCGGCGGCCGGACTCGCCTGGCTGGTCGGGGCGTTCGCGTTCCTCGTCCTGGTCGCCAACGTGCAGGGCGCGGCCGCACCGTACGCCTCCCTGCTGCCCGCGCTCACCACCGGCGGAGCCGACGGCGAGGTGGCGCGGGTGCTGGGCGGGGTACGGGCCGCACTGGAGGCCGGAGCCGCCGGGAGCGGGCCTCCCCCGGCCGCGCCGGCCCTCGCCGCCGTGGTCGACGGCTTCGTCCGCTACCACGCCGTCCTGGCCCTGACGGCCGCGCTGTGCGCCCTGGCAGCCGCGGCGGCCGGGGTACGCGGGTGGCGGCGCGCCGGGCTCCGGGCCGTCCGGCGGTCCCGCCGGACGGCCCGCCTGACCGCCGCCGGGACCTGGGGCGCGGCCGCGGCCGCCGCCCTCGTCGTCGCGTACGCCAACCTCACCAACACCGTGGACCCCGCCCGCGGGCTGGCGGGGCTCTTCGGCGGCGGGTAGACCGGTGGGGGCCGGTCCCGGAGGGTCCGGTTCAGGCTGCCGTCTTCTGCCGGACGAGCTCCGCCTGCCCGAAGAGGAGTGCGTAGCCTCCGGGCAGTTGGCGCAGGAGGCGGGCGAGGAGGTCGGGGCCCGCGAGCCGGGCGACGACGGACAGGACGGCGCCGGTGTTCCACCGGGCCACGGCGGGGGTGACGCCGGTGCGGGCGGCGAGGTCCTTGACGAAGCCCCAGCCGGTGAGGGGTTCGGCCGCCGGTACCTGAGCGGTCAGCACGAGGGCGGCCTCCACGGGCAGGCACTGTGCGAGGTCGACCCGTTCGTCACCGGTGACCTGTCGGCCCAGGGCCGCGAGGACGCCGCGGACGGCGGCTTCGGCGCGTTCGGACGTGGGGTAGGCGCCTTCGTAGCGCACGCGTTCCAGCATCTGGTCGAACGTCATGGCAGCGGCGGACCCTGCCGGTCGGGGCTGGTGGTACATGGCTGGTGTGCCTTCCTTCCTTCAGGTCGAGTGCCCGGGGGCCGCGGCCGGGGCACCGTCCGGCCCGGTCGGGATGCGGATCCCGGGACCAGGGGCGTACGGCGGTGCCCGGCGGCTCACCGGCACGGGGCAGGGGGTCAGAGGGGCTGCGCGGGGCCGAAGAGGGCGTCGTAGCCCGGCGGGAGCTGCAGCAGGACCTCGCGCATCAGCGGCTCGCCGGCCGCCGCGGCCGCGGTGGACAGGACGGCGCCGATGTCCCACAGGGCGGTCGCCTCGGTGGCGCCTTCGATCCAGGCGGCGGTCGCGCGGACGAAGCGCTCGGGTGTGAGCGGCTCCGCCGCTTGAAGGGGGTTGAGGAGGATCAGGGCGTACGTTTCCGGGAGCCGGGCGGCGAGTTCGGCCCGTACCCCGCCCGCCAGGTGGGCGCCCAGCAGGGCCAGGACGACCCGGGCGGCCCGTTCGGCCTCTGCGCGCGTGCGGTACTCGCCGCGCTCCTGGACCTGTGCCAGGAACGCGTCAGGGCGTATCGGCATCGGTGGGTCACCTCCGGTGAACGGGCGGCGGTGAGGGGCCGGGTGCCGGAGGGCGGGTGCCCGAGGGGGATGGGCCCGCGCCCTCCGGCCGTCACTGGGCCGGGCCGGTCAGCCGGAGATCTGCTTGCGCCCGGACTCCGCCCGGATGGCCACCTTGCGGGGCTTGGCCCGCTCGGAGATGGGGATCCGCAGGGTCAGGACGCCCGCTTCGTAGTCGGCCTCGATGTGCTCGGTGTCCAGCGTGTCGGCCAGGACGACCTGGCGGGAGAAGACGCCGAGGGGCCGCTCGGCGAGCTCCATCTGCACGCCGTCGCCCCTGGCTGCGGGCCGGCGCTCGGCCTTGACGGTGAGCATGTTCCGTTCGACGTCGATGTCGATCGCCTCGGGGCTCACTCCGGGGAGGTCGAAGGCGACGACGTACGCGTCTCCCTCCCGGTAGGCGTCCATCGGCATCACGGACGGCTTCGACCACGTACCGGACGTGCCGGAGAGCTGCTGGACGATGCGGTCCATCTCGCGGAACGGGTCGGTGCGCATCAACATCGCGAAACACCTCCAGTTGGTTCAGGCAGAGACTGCCAATGCGCTTCAAGGTGCTTCCGTTGTAACATGTCATCCAACCGATGACAAGTAATCTGTCATCCAAGCGATGACATTCAGCCGGACGCGAGGAGAACCCCATGGACGAGGCGGGTACACAGCCGCCGCCGGTCGCCTTCGCGGCCGCGGCCGCGGCGCTGCACGGCATCCGGCGGGCCGTACGCGACGCCCGGGCGGCGGCCGACACCGACCCCGGCCCGGACGGCGACGGACCCGGGGCAGCATCCGGCCCCGAGGCGGCCCTGACGGCCCTGGTCCTCCTGCGCGAGGTCCGCGAAGAGCTCGCCGCATGGGAGAGCGTCCTGATCGAAACCGCGCGCGACCACGGGGCCAGCTGGGCGGACCTGGCCGGACCCCTCGGCGTCGCCAGCCGCCAGGCCGCCGAGCGCCGCTACCTGCGCCGGCGCCCCGGAGAGGCCGGTTCGACCCGCGAGCAGCGGGTGGAGGCCACCCGCACCTCGCGGGCGGCCGACCGGAGCGTACGCGACTGGGCGCGCGACAACGCGGGCGACCTGCGGCGGCTGGCCGGGCAGGTCACCTCGCTCACCGGTCTGCCCGCCGGCGCCGACACCGCGGTCGGCGACCTGAACCTCGCCCTCGCCGGGGACGACGCGGCCCGGCTCGTCGGCCCGCTGGGCGACAGCCGGGCGCACCTGCGCGTCGAGGACGCCGAACTGGCCGACCGCATCGACGCCGTGACCGCACACGCCGACCGGCTGCGCCGCGACACCCGCGACACCCGCGACCGGCGCAGCGCGGCAGGTCAGGACGGCACCTGAAGGCTCTCTCCGGAGCCCGGGTCCCGGGGTGCGCGTGGTGGGTTGCGGGTTCCCCGAAGGAGTGCGGGTTCCCCGGTTACCCGCTGCCCGGGCCGCCCGGCGCCCGTACCCGCACGTACGTCCGTCATTCGGTCGCCGCAGTGCCCGTCACCAGGTCGATCAGGCCCGCCATCCCGCCCTCGGCCAGGGCGCGGCGCTGGCCGTCCGCGGGGGTGCCGTCCTGGAGGAGCCGGTGGACGAGGCCGCTCACGGCGCGGACGTCACCCGCCTCCTCCAGGGCCGGCCTGATGTGGTCGAGGAGTGAGAACAGCACGTCGCCGCTGCTGCGCGGGCGCCCGAGGGGGTCGACCAGGGTGCCGTTGATGCCGTGCCGGGCAGCGTGCCAGGTCGCGGCCTGGACGAGCTCCGGTTCCACGGCGGGCTGTGCGGCGCCCGCCCGCTCCTCCGCGATGGCGGTGGCGACGAGGGCCCGTACGATCCCGGCGAACATGACGGCGTCGTCGGCCCGCAGCTGGACGTCGAGGCAGCGGACCTCGACGGTCGGGTAGCGGTCGGAGAGCCGGGCGTGCCAGTACGCCTGGGCCCGGTCGGCGATGACCCCCGAGGCCACGAGGGCGTCCAGCCGCCGCTCGTAGTCGGCGAGCCCGTCGACGTACGGCGGCGGGCCGCTGACCGGCCAGCGGCCGAAGACGATGGTGCGCCAGCTCGCGAAGCCGGTGTCCCGGCCGTCCCACAGCGGCGAATTGGCGGACATGGCCAGCAGGGTGGGCAGCCGGCTGCGGATCCGGTTGAGCACGGCGGCGCCCGTCTCCCGGTCGGGAATGCCGACGTGGACGTGCATCCCGCAGATCAGCTGCTCGTCGACGAGCTGCCGCGCCGCACCTTCGATCCGCAGGTAGCGCGCGGTGGGCGTCACCGGTACGGGCAGGGGCCCGCGCAGCGGGGCCGCGCCGGTGGCGGCGACCCGGCAGCCGTTCGCCTCCGCGGCCGCACCGACGGCGTGGCGCAGCCGCAGCAGGTGGCCCCCCACCTCCTGGAGGCTCCGGCAGACGGGGGTGGCCACCTCGATCTGGGCCTGGAGCAGCTCGTCCTGGACCTCGTCGCGCTCGGCGTACGGGCCCAGGCCCGCCGTCCGGCACACGTCCTCCACCAGGGGTGCCGGCTCGCCCGTCGCCGGGTCGAGCAGCAGGTACTCCTCTTCCACTCCTACGGTGATCACGTCCCGGCGGCTACCCCGCATCGGGGCGATCACGCCCCGGACCCTCGCACCGGCCCGCCCCCTCGCACCCCGGCCCGCCCCGCGCGCATCACGCCCGCTTCCGCGGGCACGCGCTGACCATGAACCGACTTCCCCCACTCCCCTGTCCCGCAGACTCCTACTGGATGCGGACGGCCCCCCTGCCGTCCTTCGCCCCCCTCCCGCAGGACGCCGAGGTCGAAACCGACGCCGCGGTCGTCGGCGGCGGCATCGCCGGCCTCAGTACCGCCTGGGAGCTCGCCCGTGCCGGGCTGCGCGTCGTCGTGCTCGAAGCGGACCGGCTCGCGGGCGGCGTCACGGGCCATACGACGGGAAAGCTCACCGCCCTGCACACCACGGTCTACGACGCGCTGCGCGACGGGCACGGAGAGGACGCGGCCCGCGACTACGCGGACTCCCAGAGCGCCGCGCTCCGGCACGTCTTCGACGTGGCGCGGGAACTGGACCTGGACTGCGAGCTGGAGACCCGCCCGGCCCTCACGTACACCGAGCACCCCGACGGGGTCGACGCGCTGCGCGCTGAGGCGGAGGCCGCGCGGGCGGCCGGGCTCGACGCGTCGTTCGTCACCGGGACGGGGCTGCCCTTCGCCGTCCGCGGGGCGGTGCGGGTCGAGGGCCAGGCCCAGTTCCACCCGCTGAAGTACCTGCGCGGGCTCGCGGCCGACATCGTCGCGCGCGGCGGCCGGATCCACGAGGGGACGCGCGTGGTCCGCCTGGAGAACGGCGATCCGTGCCGCCTGACCACCCAGGACGGGGCCACCGTCTCGGCCCGGTACGCCGTCGTGGCCACCCACCACCCCGTCTTCGACCACGCCGTCCTGGCGGCCCGGCTCACCCAGCACCGCGACCTCGTGGTCGCCGGGCCCCTGCCCGCCGACCGCGACCCCCACGGCATGTACATCACCCGGGAGGGCGGCAAGCGCTCGGTGCGGACCGCGCCCCTCGCGGACGGCGGCCGGCTGCTCGTCGTCACCGGGGAGGCGTTCACCCCCGGCAGCGGCGAGGACACGCTCGCCGGGTACGGCCGCCTGGAGGCCTGGGCCGAGCGGCACTTCCCCGGGTGGCGGGTGTCCGACCGCTGGGCGGCGCAGGACAACGCCTCCTCGGACGACGTGCCCCTCGTCGGGGAACTCCCCCTGGGCGGCGGCAACGTCTACGTCGCCACCGGCTTCGACGGCTGGGGCATGACGGGCGGGGTCATGGCGGGTTCGCTCATCGCCTCGCTGGTGGCGGGCGAGCCGCAGCGCTGGGCCGGCCTCTACGACCCCGGGCGGCTCGGCTCCGCGGTGAAGTCGGCGCCGTCGGTGCTCAAGGCCCAGTGGGACATCGGCAAGCACTTCGTCAAGGACCGGCTCGACGCCCTCGGCGACGGCTCCAACGGCCCCGTCCGGGACCTGCCGCCGGGCGGGGGTACGGTCGTCCGCGCCGCGGGCGGACCCTGCGCCGTGCACCGCGACGACCAGGGCGCGCTGCACGCCGTATCGGCGGTCTGCACCCACATGGGCTGCCTCGTGGCCTTCAACAACGCCGAACGCACCTGGGAGTGCCCGTGCCACGGCTCCCGCTTCGGCATCGACGGCTCCGTCCTCCAGGGCCCGGCGCTGCTGCCCCTGGACCGGCGCGATCCGAAGGACCTGCCCGATTGAGGGAGTGGGCGGGGGAGCAGAGCGGCGCCCGCCCCGTGACCGACCGGGCGGGCGCCGCGTACTGCCGAAAAGCCCCACGCCTGCTGCTGCGCGGCCCTCCGCTGCCGGGCGGGGCCGGGCCGGCCTCCCAGGGCCCGGCCCGGCGACGACGCGCACGGTCTCCAGCCTCCCGCGGCAGCACCGCCTGCTCCGGTTCCAGCGCGGGACGGAGGTCCGGGCAGGAGGAGGGCGGAGGGCCGCCGCCGAGGGCCCGGGGGCCCTCCCGCCCGCGGTCACGCATCCGCGAGGGGGAGTTCGGCCCAGACGGTCTTGCCGTGGCCGTGCGGGTGCGTACCCCACCGGTGGGCGAGCTGGTCGACGATGAACACGCCGTGCCCTCCGACGGTCTCGGGCCGGTGGTGCGCCGGGCGCCGGGGCGGGTCGGGACGGTGGTCGGTGACGGAGACGCGCAGCATGCGGCCGTGCCGGGCCAGGGCCAGGCTGCGGACGCCGCCGCCGTGCCGGGCGGCGTTGGACAGGAGCTCCGCGGCGACGAGGAGGGCGTCCTGCCCCCGGTCGAGGAGGTCCCAGTCGGTGAGGGTCTGGCGCACCCACGAGATGCCGGCGTTGCACGCCTCCGGGCCCGCGGTGTCGCCGAGGGCGAGCTCGCGGTGCTGCACTGCGAAAAGCGGTCGGCCCATGACGGCCCCGGCAGACTCTAGACCTGTGCTCCTGAAGCGTGCTCCTGAAGCGTGGTCCTGTCGCCTGCCCGCCCTCCACCGGGCTACACCGGCTGCGGGGCGCGGATTTAGGACCGGGGGCGGCCGACGGCCTCGGCGACGGTCGGGAGCACGGTGAACGACCCGCCCGCGCCCGTGGCGTCGAGTACGCGCCGGACGGCCGCGCTGGGCGCGACAAGGACCAGTTCCACGCCGCGCCCGCGCGCCTGGCCGCGGAGGGCGAGCAGCAGGTTGAGCCCGTCGGCGGTGAACAGCTCCACGGCGTTCAGCTCCACCGCGAGCAGGCGCGGACCCGAGTCCAGGGCCTCCAGAAGCGCCGCCCCGCCGATCTCCCTGGTGCCGGTGTGCAGGTCGCCGGCCAGGATGCACACGAGGGCGTCGCCGACGCGCAGGGTGTCGGTCTTCAGCCCGGGTGCGGCCGGGGGCAGTTCCGTCGGCTCCGCGTCCACGGCGGCCTCCTCGCCCCTCCCACCCCGTACCGCCGTCCCGTACGCCGGGGCCCGCGGCCGGTGGTTCCTCCACGGTACGCCGCTCCCCGCCGTCCGGGCAGGTCAGCGGGGAGCGGAGCGACCCGGTCCGGTCAGGTGTGGAGGCGGCTGTTGGAGCCCTCGCGGTCGCCGGCGCTGTCGTCGTTGAACCAGTAGTCCCCGGCGGCCAGGTACCGGAAGGAGTGGACCGCTTTGCTGGGGAGCACGACCGTGACGGCGCGGTGCCCGTCGTCGCGGTCCTGGAGGGTGTGCACCCCCGGCTGCCAGCCGTTGAAGTCGCCGACCACGCTCACCGGCCCCGGAGGGATGTCCCCGGGCAGGATGAACGTGACCTCGGTCCGGTCCTTCTTGAGGGTGCGGTGCAGCATGAAACGGTTCTCCTGGATCGTCGGGGACGGGTACGCACCCCATCGTGGGGCCCGGGGCCCGGCCCCGCAGGACGACTGGCCCCTTCGGCCCAGACCTCACCCGTCCACCACGCTCCGTAAGGCGTCACACCCCATTCGTCACCTTCTGCTACCAAACCGACGGGAGCCGCTCCACCGGAATCCACAGCTGCGAGTCCGCCGTACCCGCCCCGGTACCCGTGCCCGAATCCGCCACCGGCCGTGTCAGCAGCAGTTCCGGGCCCGGCCGGCTCGTGTACGGATTCGACGGGAACCACTGCGTGAACACGTCCCGCCACAGCTGCTGGAGGGCCTGCGGATGCGGGCCGCGGCTCTCGAAGACCGCCCAGGTCCCGGCCGGTACGGGGAGCACGTCCAGGTCCCCCGCGGCCGCCCCGGGCTCGATGGCCGCGCCGATCCAGTAGTCGGCCTCCGTGCCCTCCCCGCGGCTGCCGGTCAGGTGCACCGCCGCCGACAGGATCCCCGCCGGCTCCCGGCCGGGGTCAGAGAGCTCCTTCATCCGTACGACCGTCTGCCCGTCCAAGCCCCTCAGGTGCGCCTCGGCAGCCGGGTTGGGCCCCTCGTGCACGAGGGGGACCCGCGCCCGCCTCCCGGCGACGGCGAACGCCTCCTTCTCCACGATCCGGTACCGCATCGCCGCCCGCCCCTCCACGACCAGGCGGAAGGACATCCGCGGCTGCGCGGTGAGCGGTGCGCCGGTGCGCCGCGCCTCGCCCGGCCCGACGCCGTGCACCGACCGGAAGGCGCGTGCGAAGGCCTCCCCGGAGCCGTACCCGTAGCGCACCGCGACCTCCAGCAGCGTCCGCTCCCCCGCCAGCACCTCGGCCCCCGCCAGGGTCATCCGCCGGCGCCGCACGTACTCCGGCAGCGTCATCCCGGCGAGGGTGGAGAACATCCGCCGGAAGTGGTGCTCCGACACGGCGGCGATCCGCGCCACCTCGGCCACGTCCACCCCGCCCGGGTCCGCCCCGGCCGGGTCCGCCCCGCCGCCGAGGCCGGCCTCCAGGTGGTCCAGCGCCTGATTGAGCCGCTCCAGCACGCGCATCCGCCCTTCCGTCCCCCGGCCTTCCCCGACCCTGCCCCGCTCCGGCGGCCGGGCACCCGACACAACCGGTACGGGAAGTGTGGGGCGGCCGCACGCCGCCCCCATGATGCTCGTGAGCATGACCGGAACCGAGAACGACACCGCGGCCGCCACCACCGGGACCAGGACCAGGACGAGGAGAGACGGCAGGACCGGAATCGAGGTCGAGGGGCAGTGCGAGCCGCGGTTCGCGGCGGTACGGGAGGTCTTCGCCGCCTCCCTCGCGACGGCGGACGTGGGCGCCTCGGTCGCCGTCTACCTGGGCGGCGAGCCGGTGGTCGACCTCTGGGGCGGGTACGCCGACGCGGACCGCACGGTGCGCTGGGGGCGCGACACGCTCGCCGGGGTGAACTCGACGACCAAGAACATGACGGCGCTGTGCGCCCTCGTCCTGGCCGACCGCGGCCTGCTCGACCTGTCGGCGCCGGTGGCCGCGTACTGGCCCGGGTTCGCCGCGGCGGGCAAGGAGGACGTACGGGTCCGGCACGTCCTGTCCCACACCGCGGGCCTGCCCGAACTGGCCGGACCGGTCACGGTGGCGACCCTGTGCGACTGGGAGGCGGTGACGGCGGCCCTGGCCGCGCAGGCCCCGCAGTGGGAACCGGGCACGGCCGCCGGGTACCACGCGCTGACCTTCGGCTTCCTCGTGGGCGAGGTCGTCCGCCGCATCACCGGGCGCAGCGTGGGCGAGTTCTTCGCGCAGGAGGTGGCCGGTCCGCTGGGCGCCGACTTCCACATCGGCCTCGCCCCCGAACACGACCACCGCGTCGCCCCCCTCATCGCACCGCCCTCCCTGACGGACGACTACGCCGCCACGGCCCCGCCCGGACCGGACGGCGCCCCGCGCGAGACGGGCGGCGGCACGCGGATCCGCGTACGGGACGTCAACTCCACGCCCTGGCGCCGCGCCCAGATCCCCGCGGTCAACGGCTTCGGCAACGCCCGCTCCGTGGCCCTGGTCCAGTCCGTGCTGTCCAACGGCGGCTCGGCGGCCGGGGTGCGCCTGCTCTCCCCCGCCGGCTGCGCACCGGCCCGGCAGGAGGTCTTCCGCGGCGAGGACCGCGTCCTGGGCACCCCGGTGTCCTGGACCACGGGCTTCGGCGGCTTCGGCGACACCTTCGGCTGGGGAGGCTGGGGCGGCTCCCTCGTCGTGAACGACCCCGGCACCCGCATGACGGTCGCGTACGTCATGAACCAGATGCTCGACCCCGCCCGGCACCAGGACGACCGCGGCCCGAACCTGGTCATGGCCGCGTACGGGGGCCTGCACTGACCCCGCACCACCCCGGCGGACGGGCGGACTCGGGGCCCGCGGGCTGCGCCCCGTCCCGGCCGCGCGGGTAAGGGAGCGCGCATGAGGGGCAGTTGCGGCCCGACGGGCTGCTGAGGCGCGTGGTGCGTTGTCGGTGGGGCGGCTTAGGGTGCAGGGACGGAAGTGGGGGCCGGACACGTACGGACGCGTGTGGGCGGGGGTGCGGTGGGTCGTGCCCCGGCGGGCTCCCGCTGCTCGATCCTCAGGGGGGGATCTTGACTACACCGCATCGCGGACGCCTGCGCGTCCTCGCCGCCGGGGGCGTGCTGTCGCTGGCCGCCGGCGTGCTCGCCACCGCGCCCGGTGCCGCCGCCGCGGGTCCGGTCGGCCCGCAGGGGCCGGTGCCCGGGCTCTCCGCGCCGGGGGCGGTCGCCGGCCAGGGCGCGCGCCGGGCCGGGGGGTACCCGACGGTGGTGCTGCCGGAGCCGGCCGCGCCGCCGGTCAGGGCGGCCGCGGCCGCCAAGCCGCGGCACGACGTCGACGGGGACGGGGTCAGCGACCTCATCGTCATGGAGTACGACCAGGAAGTCGCCGTCTACCTGTCGTCGATCAAGGCCTGGAGCCCGTACACGGTCTACAAGACCGACCCCGAGTCCTCCTTCAAGGACCTGCTGCCGGTGGGTGACGTGGGCGGTACGACCAGGCCCGAGCTGCTCTCCCTGTCCTTCGACGGGGTCCTGACGCTCTACGAGGCCGGGCCGAAGGCGACCTCGGCGCCGCTGTGGTCGGGCGGCGGCTGGCAGACGTACAACCGCGTCGTCGCCACGGGCGACGTATCGGGCGACCGGCGCCCCGACCTGCTGGCGCGCGACCACGCGGGCGGCCTGTGGCTGTACACGGGGACCGGTACGGTCGGCAGGCCGTTCAACGCGCGGGTCAAGGTCGCCTCCGGCTGGCACGTGTACGACCAGCTCGTCGGCGCCAACGACGTGGACGGGGACGGCATCGGCGACGTCTACGGCCGCACCCTGGCCGGAGAGCTCTGGTTCCACAAGGGGGCCGGCAGCGCCACCACCCCGCTCAAGCCCCGCGTCAAGATCGGGGGCGGGTGGAACGCGTACAACATGGTCACCGGTTCCGACGACGGCGACGGCGACGGCCGCAGCGACCTGCTCGCGCGCACCTACGACGGCGTGCAGTACCACTACAAGTCGATCGGCGCCGGCAAGCTGGCCGCGCCCACGTACTTCGGCAAGGGCTACGAGCGCAACGAGTTCGTCCTCGGCGCGGGCACCACGCAGCTCTACGGCAAGGGTCAGAACCTGATGACCCAGTCCGACAACAGCCTGGTCAAGTGGCTCGCGCTGGCCAACGGCGACTACCTCTCGCCCCCGACCAAGGTCGGCACCGAGACCGCCGGGTCGCGCAACACGTACGCCACCGGGCTCAACAGCCACAACCACGCCAGCTACGTGCAGAACATCGGCACCGACCTGTACATACGCGGCCAGAAGGCCGCCACGGGGTGGAGCTACAACGCCATGGTCGGCCCCGGCGACCTGACCGGCGACGGCAAGGGCGACCTGCTGAGCCGCGACTCCGCCGGCGTCCTGTGGCTGCACCCCGGCAACGGGGCGGTGTACACGAAGCTCGGTACGCGCGTGCGCATCGGCAGCGGATGGAACACCTACAACTCGCTCGTCGGCGCCGGCGACTACTCCGGTGACGGGCGGCCCGACCTGCTCGCCCGCGACACCACGGGCCGCCTGTACCTCTACAAGGGGACGGGAACGTCCGCCGCGCCGTTCGCCGCCCGCGAGCAGATCGCGTCCGGCTGGAACGTGTACGACGCCCTGGTCGTGCCCGGTGACATCAACGGCGACAGCAAGGGCGACGTCCTCGCCCGCCTCCCCAACGGCGAGATGTACCTGTACACCTCGACGGGCAGCGCCGGCACCGCGACGTTCGCCGCCCGGGTGAAGTTCGGCAACGGCTGGAACATCTACAAGAACATGCTGTAGGGCGCCACGCGCCCGCCCCGCGGCCGGGCGGGCGCACGGTCAGGCGGTCAGGCGGTCAGGCGGTCAGGCGGTCAGGCGGTCAGGCGGTCAGGCCAGGGGGTCGTTCAGGCGGTGGATCCCGCGGAGTTCGGCTGCCGCGAACTCCCCGGATGCGGCCAGGACCTTCTGAAGCACGCCCGACTTGCCCGCCAGGTTGGCGGTCGTGTCCAGGTGCGGGTCCGCGGCCAGGGACTGCTTGACCGCGCCGTACTCCTCGCGCAGGGCGGGGTCGGTGCGCAGGACCTCGCGGCCGGTGACGCCGAGGTCGCCGCGGTGGACGTACCCGACCGGCCCTTGTCGCCGCCGGGGCCGGGTTCAGGACGGGGGCGGGGTGTGCGGGGACGGGGTGCGCAGGGACTGCTGGAGGGCGTCGCGGGCGGCCAGGGCGGCGCGGAGGGTCAGGGCGTCGGCGCCGCGGGCCGCGTCCAGGCCGGTGAACTCCGCCGCCTTGCGCAGCCGGTAGTCGACCGTGTTGGGGTGGACCTGGAGCCGGGCGGCGGCCCTGCGCCGGTCGAGGCTGCCCGCGAGGAAGGCGCGGAGGGTGTCGATGAGCTCGGGGCGGCCGTCGAGCGGGGCCAGCAGGACGGCGAGGCCCTCGCGGGCCGGGCTCGGACGACTGAGCTGGTATTCGAGCAGGACGTCCTCCAGGAGGTACGCGCCGGGGCCGCGGCCCGAGGCCTCCGCCACCGCCCGCACCTCGGCGGCCAGCCGGGCGGCCTCCGCCACCTCCTCGGGGACCGCGGCCGCCGCCGCGGCCAGCACCTCGGCCCCGCAGGCCCGGCCCAGCTCCCCGACCAGCCGGTCCAGCCGCTCCCGGTCCGCCGGGCCGAACTCGGCGGCCGGGGTCTCGTACGGCAGGAGGACCAGCCCGCCCTCGCCGGACAGGACCGACAGCGGGACCCCGGCGGTGCGGCGCTGGAGCGCGTTGCGCAGCCGGCGGAGCTTGCGGCGGGCGGCGACCTCGTGGTTGAGGCCGGGCACCAGCTCGTCGGGGTGCGGTCCGACGGCGAGGCTGAGCGCCAGGTAGCAGGGCGGCAGCCGGATACCGGCCCGGTCGGCCGCGGCCTGCGGACTGCCGCCCTCCAGCAGCCGGGACAGCAGCGACTGCAGGGCGACCTGCTCGTCGCCGAGCGCGGTCTGCCGCTCCTGCACGTACCCGGCGGCGACCTCGCAGCTCACCAGCCGCAGGTAGGCGAGGAGGCGGCTCTGCACGAGCAGTACGTCGTCCAGGTCGCCCGGCCCGGCCGTCGGGAACACCTGCGCGGCGCACTCCTCCGCCCCGAGGTGGTAGGCGCTCACCACGGCCTCCAGCGGGACGCCCTCGTCGGCGCGCCGGGCGGAGGACTCGCGGATCGCCACCTGCTCCTCCCGGCCCGGGGGTTCGCCGGTGCGCAGCACCTCGGCGAAGCTGCGGATGCCGAGGACGACCTGGCGGGCGATATCGCCGCCCAGGTGCTCGGAGGGGAGTGTTCCGTATACCGGGAGGCGTTCGACCAGGCGGGCCATGACGGCGCGTTCGAGGGCGCCGGCGGCGGCGTGGAGGCGCTGGTGGACCGGGACGCCCCCGAAATGCGGCACCGAGTCGGGCCCTTCGGCCTTGGATGCGGTCACAATCCACCTCGCAAATCTCTGTTCCCCACCCCGGAGACGTGGCGGCCGGCGGCGTCCATGATGTTTCCGGGAGTTCTCCTACTGGTTGGTAACACGACCGGCTGGTGGATGGCCAGAAGCGGGACGGACCCGGTCGCCCCCTCGCCCTCCCGCCCGTTCCGCAACCAGTCCCCGTCCGATCCCCCGTCCGGTCCCCGCCCCGTTCCCCGGCCGGTGCCGGCCTCCCCCGCCGCGCCCGCATCCCCCACGAATCGAGGAACCATGACCAAGGCAGCCGTACGCCTGCTCGCTCTCGCCGTCGCCACCGCCGCCGTCGCGACCGCCGCGCCGACGGCCGCCGCCGCCCCGGCGACCACCGCCACGACCACCGCCGCGGGCACGGCCGGTACCGCTGCGGCCGGCACGACTGCGGCCGACCCGTTCTACGCGTACAGCGGCAGCGCGCCGCTCTCCTCCTTCGCGCCCGGTTCCGTGCTCAAGACGCGGACGCTCCAGTACCACCTGATCGGCCTGCCGACCCCGGTGAAGGCCGTCCAGCTCCTCTACCGCACCACCGACGCGCAGGGCCGCCCGGCCGCCAACGTGACCACGGTGGTGCGCAGTTCGCTGGGCGACGGCAGCAAGGCCGTGTCGTACCAGTCGTTCTACGACTCGCTCAACCCGGAGGACGGGCCCTCCCGCGCGATCGCCGGCGACGTCACCCTCGGCGGCCTGATCCCGAACGCCGAGTCCCTGCTGCTGGTTCCGCTGCTCCTCAAGGGCTACGACGTCGTCATCCCGGACACCGAGGGCCAGCAGGCGAACTTCGCCGCGGGGCCGGAGTACGGGACGAACACCCTGGACTCGATCCGCGCCGCCACCCGCTCCTCCGAGACCCGCCTGAACTCCGCCACCTCCTTCGGCCTGATCGGCTACTCGGGCGGCGCCATCGCCACCAACTGGGCGGTCTCCCTGGCCCCGTCCTACGCACCGGACGTCAACCGGAAACTGGTCGGCTACGCCGAGGGCGGCCTGCTCGTCAACCCGGCGCACAACCTGAAGTACGTAGACGGCTCGCTGGCCTGGTCCGGGGTCATCCCCATGGCCGTCATCGGGGTCTCCCGCTCGTACGGGATTGACCTGGCCTCCTACCTCAACGACTACGGCCTGAAGGTGTACAAGCAGCTGGAGCGAGGCTCGATCATCAACGCGATCGGCCAGTACCCCGGGCTGAGCTGGAAGAAGATGGCGAAGCCGGAGTACGCCGATCCCAACTCCATCCCGGCGTTCGTCGAGGCCATGAACAAGCTCAACCTCGGCTCGGCCCCCACCCCGACCGTCCCCGGCTTCATCGCCCAGGGCGACGCGGGCGTCCTGGAGGGGACCTTCTCGAACCACCGGGGCATCGGCACGGGCGACGGGGTCATGGTCTCCGGCGACGTGCGCACGCTCGCCCGGCAGTACTGCGCCACCGGCGACGCGGCCGTCAAGTACACCCAGCACGAGCTGCTGAGCCACACCACCGCGGCCGTCGCCTGGGCCCCCGTGGCCCTGGGCTGGCTGAACGACCGCTTCGCGGGCAGGCAGGCCCCGTCCGACTGCGGCCGCATCCCGGCGGGCAACTCCCTGGCCCCGCAGCAGCCGGCCCCCCTGTCCTGACCCCTGCTGTCCCGACAGCCCCCCGCCCGCACGGCGGGGACCGGCGCCCGCCCCCGATGCCGACCGGGGACGGGCGCCGCGGTCATCCGTCGGAGGGGGGAGCCCCGAGCGCCGCGGAGGCCCGCTGCAGCGGGCCGGTGCCGGGTGCGGGCACGGCGCCCTGTGCGAGGCCGCGGCAGGTGAAGCCGAGCCGCGTCATGGCCCGCATCACCCGCCCCTGCCAGAAGAGAAGGAAATCGCATCGGGCGGGGTCAGGGGGCGGAGTGGACCTCCAGGGCGGCGCGGACGGCGGATTCGAGGGCGCCCTCGATCCAGGCGGGTTTGAGGGAGGTGTGGTCCCCGGCGAAGTGGAGGGGCCCCTCCGGGGTGCCGATGTCGGGGAACAGCTCGGTGTGCTGCCCGGGCAGGAGGACGGACGCCTCGCCGTACGCGTACGGGTCGCGCGCCCAGCTCTGGGTCCGCCCGGCGCCGGTGTAGAACACCTCGATGCGCTGGCCGTAGACCTCCTGGAGCCCCGCCAGCGCGTGGGGGTAGCGGGCGTCGTCGTCGAAGGCGTCCCACCGCCTGGCGTCGTCCGCCCAGCTGTAGGAGGCGAGGACGACCCCGCCGGGGCTGCCGGGTACAGGGTGGGAGGGGTTGAAGGTGAAGCGGTTGGGGTTGTCGCTCACCGATCCGCCTCCGAGGCTCTGGAGGGCCTCCGGCTGGTCGCGGGTGGCGGAGCGGTACGCCGCGTAGTACGCGCGCTGGCCCGCGGACAGGCGCTCGCCGGTGACGGATGCGTGGCCGCCCAGCAGACTGCCGTCGGCGGGTGCCCGGCCCTTCTGGTACGCCGCGTGCAGACCGGGGTCGATGGTGTCGAGTTCGCGCTTCCAGTCGTCCTCGCCGAACTCCCACCAGCGGCGGCTGAATTCGAGGAGGACCTTCGTCGCGCTGTCGTAGTGCAGTTCGGTCACGGCCCGGCGCTTGCCGTACGACATGAGGGGGGCGACCCGGATGTGCCGCAGCCCCGAGAAGGGCACGGTGATCACGGCGAGGTCCGCGGTGAACTGCTCGCGGACCGGGACGCCTTCGCGCCCCTCGGACACGGTGTCGACCCAGACCCGGGGGCCCCCGGCGCTGACGCGGGAGGTGTCGGCGTGGGGGCGGGAGGGGTCCCAGTACTCGATCCTGGTGACGCGCCGGTCGAAGCGCACGGCGTCCCGGACCTCTTCCAGCAGCGCGTCCGGGAGCTTCGCGGTCCCGCCCCTGAGCTCCCAGAAGGCGGTGTCGGGGCTGATCAGGGCCTGGCCGAGGAAACTGTGGATGAAGGAGACCGGGAGCCGCGAGGTGAGGTTCTCCAGACAGCCGACCAGGTCGACGGTGGCGTCGTCGAGCTGGGCCGACTCGCTGAGGAAGCGGCGCATGGACCAGTCGCCGTAGCGCTCGATGATCCGCGCCCATCCGGCGACGAGCTCGTCGGCGGGCTTGTCCACGCGGCGGCCGTCGGGGGCGAGCGTGCTGATCTCGTCGCGGACCGGCGCGAGCGCGTCCTGCAGGATCCTGCCGGAGGGGACGTCCCACAGGGCCCGGGGCACTCCGAAGGAACGATTCACCCGGCGGGGGCTGCGCGCGTAGTCGGCACGGCGGACGCGCAGGCCGTTGACGTGGATCCAGGTCCGCTGCGCCCGGCTGCCGTCGGGGTTCTCGTCGACCAGGCGGAACTTCTGCTTCTCCAGGCCCAGGCGGTCGATGAGGGCCATGACGAGCGGGTGGCTTCCCGGAATGCGCATGGCCCCGGCCTCGGCGTACTGGAGGGGGTCCGCGAACGGCTGCGCGGCGCCCTCGTGCCCGCCCGTCCTGAACGTCTTGATCCGGCCGCCCGCACGATTGCCGTTGGCCTCCACGAGCGTGACCGCGTGCCCGGCCCGCTTCAGCAGCGCGGCCGCCACCAGTCCCGCCGGGCCCGCCCCTACGACCAGCACCTTCTTCGGCGCGGCCGAGGAGCGGGGCAGGCCGTCCACCAGCACGCTGCGGTAGGCCGGCACCAGGTCCTGCCCGTCGGGCCCCCGCATCAGCAGCGCGTGCGCGATCTGGAGGCAGCGCTGGGACAGCGGCGCGCCGGCCTGCACGGCCTGCGCGGCCTGCGGAACGGGCGCCGGGGCGGGAACGGGGGCGGCGACCGCCGGTGCCCCGGCTCCGGCAACGGCCGCCGCGGCTGCAACCGCGGCGGAACCGACGGTGAACTCGCGCCGCGACAGGGAAGCGGACCGCTGGGGGGAACCGGCCGGATTCTGGGATCGATTGGCTCGCATCACGCCACCATGCAACGGTCGAGCAGGCCGGTTCCCGGCCACACGGGCGCATCCGGCGATCATTAGCCCAAACAGCCCAAGGACGGAGGGAGTTCGCGCAGGGCGCCGCCGCTACGCGGCCGTGTCGATCTGGTCGAACCTCGCGAGCGTCTGGCGGTAGGCGTCCGGCTCGATGCCGAGGGGCGGCGCGAAGGAGTACTGCAGGCACGACACCAGGTACACCCCGAAACCGAGCACCGTACCGAGCAGGACCATCACGAGCATGTGCCGCGGACCGGCGTTGATGCCGACGAGCGCCGGGAACAGGACGACCAGCACGGCCGTGGCGATCAGCGCGTAGAAGATCGGGTCCGGAACGGCCCACCGCATATCGCTGGACCGCTGGTTGCGGGCGGTGGCCACGTGCTCCAGGGCGACACCCACCGATTCGCGGGCGCTCTTCTCCTCGTCGCCCTCCCCCGCGGCCCGCGCGACGGTCAGCCTCGCCCCGTCGAGGGCCGCGGCCGCCCGCGGGCTCATCTGCTGGGACCGCATCGAGGACCACTCGGGTCCCGCCACCTCCCTGGTGTACGCCCTCAGCTGGGCACGGGCCTGCAGGCGGGCAGCGGGCGGCAGTTCGCGGGCCCCGGCGTAGGCCGCCTCCAGGCTCCGGGCCTCCTGGTAGGTGTGGTCGCCGGCGGCATTGCGCTGCTGCCAGGAACTCGCGACCAGGAAGGCTGCCGTCAGCACGAACAGCGCCAGCGTCGCGCTGCCCACGAAACCCAGCGCGGGGGCTTCGAGATGGGCCTTTCTGGAAGCCTCGCTGCGGGAGAGCGCCCATGTCAGACCGCACGCCGTCGCAGCACCCAGGAATGCGTAGAAGATACCCAGACCGAGCATGTCAGCTTTCATTTCCCCGAGGATTTGGATTTACGCGAATCGAAACTCATGGCGGCCAGCACGGCCGGGATGAGCACGATCAGGAAGGCCATGACCGCCCAGTCCGCGGGCTGCATGAGCCCGTCGCCGTCCGTCCGGGACGGCCGCGCCGACAGGGCCGAACTCCGGGGGAGCCGGGTCGGGGAGGCCCCGTCGGGCGGGGGGTCGGGCGTGGTGAAGGGCGGGGCGTCGGGCACCGGGCCCACGGGAGCCGCCGGGCCGGCCGCCAGGAGGTACGGGTCAGCCGCACCGGCAGCGCCCGGTGGTGCGGGCGGCGCCGCGGCCGCGTCGCCCGCCGGGCCTGCGGCGTCCCCCGGCGGGGGCGCGGGCAGGCCGCCCGGCGGGGCGCCGGGCAGTGGCTGGCCGCCGGGCTCGGGCTGCGGGGGCGTCCCCTCGGCGGGCGGGCGGGGCGGCACGGGCGGGCGGGGCGCGGGGCGCGGGGGCGTCCCGGCGGGCGGCGCCCCGGGGGGAGCCGTACCGGGTGGAGTCGTACCGGGTGGAGTCGTAACGGGTGGAGGAGTCGCACCGCGGGTGGGGGCGGTGCCCGGGGGCCGGGGCCGCCCGCCCTCCGGCGGAGCGGAGGGCCTGGTGGCGGGCGGTGGGGGAACGGGCACGGAGTACCCCGCCGCCGCCCGGGCGGACAGCGCGAGCGGCGGCAGCCTCGCGCCCTTCGCGGAGACGGCCCGGTCCTTCGCCGTTCCGGAGACCCGCGCCACGGAGGCGTGGCGTCCCGGACCCGCGGGTCCCGGCGCCCAGCACTCGACGCTCCCGCCGGCCGGCAGGCGGCGGGGCAGGCCCGCGCCCGAGGAGCACGTCAGGGGGGCGGCCTTGCGCAGGCGCGGATCGTGCAGGAGCGGATCGTGCAGGCGCAGGTTCTCCAGGGCGGCGGGGCCCGCGTAGGCGATGCGATAGAAGAGACGTTTCTGCGAGGCCGTGCGCCGCAGGGTCAGCACGGCGGGGCGGACCTCGTACCCGGCGGTGGCCGAGGCGCGGGCGCGGCCGTACTCCTCCCACGCGGCCGCGCCCGCAGCCGTGACCCGCACGAGGTGGCGGCCGGGGCGGGGGGCGACCTCCGCACGGCAGGTCATCGTGCCCAGCGGCGCCAGGAAGTCCCGGGGGCACCGCACGGAGCCGCCCGCGACCTGGGGGTCCCGCACACCGAGGCCGCGCAGCCCGTATTCCGCGAAATTCCGCAGCCGGTACACGCGCACCGCCCGCTGCCCGGCACGGATCCGCACCCCGGGTACGGAGACGCTGTTGGTCGTAACGGTCATCCGGAGCACGTCTCCGTCTTTCCCGCCGGCAGGCGCCGAACCGATGAGGCACATCCCGAGGCCGGACAGCACAATTGCCTGCGCAACTCCGGACACTTTCCGACCGAAAGCCATAACGCATTATGTGATCGAAGGATCAACCAAGACGTTCCGCCACGCGCTCCGGGGCGGGGGTGCAGCCCGGGAGGGCGGGCCCGGCCCCGCCGACCCGGCGCCCTGTACCCCCCGTATGCGCGTTCGGTTAGGGTGGCCTTGCCTGGCGTACGGACGTGCAGGTTAGGGTTCTGGTGCCGCGCGGCGGCAGGCCGCGCGGCTGACGGCACGGGTACGGGTAGAGGCGGGGCGCAGGTGGGAGACGGAGACCGGGCGTGTGCGCCCTGCCCCTGGGCGGGGCACCGTGGATAAGGTCGCGCTGACCGCCGGGGCCCTGTACGTGATCGTGCTGCTCCGCGCCGGAGGGACCTTCGCCGTCGGGTGGCTGGCCGGTGCCGGTGCGCGGCGCAGCCGGTTCGCCGGGCGGATCTCCTCCGAGCGGTTCCAGCGCGTCGAGCGCGCGATCCAGCGGTGGGGCGCCCCGGTGGTGGCCGTCTCCTTCCTGACCGTCGGCTTCCAGACCGCCGCCAACTTCCTCGCGGGCAGCATGCGGATGCCGCTGCGCCGCTACCTGCCCGCGCTGTTCGTGGGCGGGGCCGCCTGGGCACTGATCTACGCGACCGTGGGGATCGGCGTGCTCGCGGGGCTCGGCAGGCTCTTCGCCGAGCACACCGCGCTCGGGGTGGCCGCCGTGGCCGTCCTCGTGCTGGCGGCGGGCGGGGCGGCCGCCTACCGCAGGAGCGTGCAGCGCAGGAAGGGGTCCGCGGTCGTGACCCCGGGCGGGCCCACGGCCGGGGAGTCGTAGGCCGCCCCTTCCTGATCTCGGGCGGTCCGTGGGCCTACGGGTTCGGCGGAGCCGGCGGAAGCGGCGGCTCCATGCGGGCGAGCCAGGTCGTGAGCAGGGTTTCGAGGGCGTCGGCATCGGCGGGGGCCAGCAGGGCCAGGAGCCGGTGCTCGTTGCCGATGTGCTCGGCGAAGGCGCGGTCGATCAGTTCGCGGCCGGGGCCGGTGAGGGCGACGATGCGGGCGCGCCGGTCGCCTTCGGAGCGGCGGCGGGTGACGAGTCCGGCCTCCTCCAGGCGGTCGATCCGCTTCGACATCGCGCCGGTGGTGACCATCGTGTGTGCGGCGAGCTCGCCGGGCGCGCGTTCGTAGGGTGCGCCCGCGCGGCGCAGGGCGCACAGGACGTCGAACTCCCCCTCCCCCAGCCCGTAGCGCCGGTAGACGAGGCACAGCTCCTCGGTGAGCCGGTCCGCCAGGCGGTGCAGCCGGCCGATCACGCCCTGCGGGCCCACGTCGAGGTCGGGCCGCTCACGGCGCCAGTCCTCCTGGATGCGGGCCACCCGGTCCGGCGCCGTAGCCGGTGCCGACGCCGACACCTCCGCCGGAGCCTCCACCACGTTCTCCACGCATCCTCCAGACGCACTACCTTCCATGGAAGCTATATTAGCTTCCATGGAAGCCAACGCCCGCTGGGTGGCGCTCACCGCGCTCGCGCCGGTGGCCTGGGGGACGAGCTACTTCGTCACGGACGCGTACCTCCCGGCCGACTACCCGCTCTACGGAGCCGCCCTGCGCGCCCTGCCCGCGGGCCTCCTGCTCCTGCTCGTGTGCCGCCGGCTGCCGCGCGGGGCGTGGTGGGGGCGGTCGGCGGTGCTGGGGCTGCTCAACGTGAGCATGTTCTTCGTACTGGTCTACCTCGCCGCCCAGATGCTGCCGACGAGCGTCGCCTCCACGGTCATGGCGGTGGCCCCGCTGACCACGATGCTCATGGCCTGGCCGCTGGTCTCCGAGCGGCCCCGCCCCGCCCACCTCGCCGGGGCGGGCCTCGGGCTCGCCGGGGTCTGCCTGATGCTGCTGACGGGGGTGGAGGCCGTGAGCCCCGCGGGCGTGCTCGCCTCCTCGGCCGCCGTACTGGTCTCCTGCTACGGGCACCTCCTCGCCAAGCGGTGGAACGCCGGGGGCGGCAAGGGATCCGGAAGCGGTACGGACTCCAGCGCCGCGGTCGGGACCGCCGGCGGGACCTCCGCCGAAGCCGGGGTACTGGCGTCCACCGCCTGGCAGCTCACCGCCGGCGGGCTCTTCCTGGTCCCGGCCGCCGCGGTCGTGGAGGGGGCGCCTCCCGCGCTCTCCGGCTCCGCCCTGCTCGCGTTCGGCTACCTGGGGCTCGTCGCCACCGCCCTCGCCTTCGCCGTCTGGTTCACGGGGCTGCGCCATCTGCCCGCGGGGACCGTGGGCCTGATCGGCCTGCTCAACCCCGTCACCGGAGTCCTCCTCGGCACGGCGCTCGCCGCCGAGGCGCTGACCGCGCAGCAGCTGGGCGGGCTGGCGCTGGTCCTGGGCGGAGTCGCCCTCGGCAGACCCGCCCGGCCCGCCCGGCCGCCCCGCCACCCCCCGTCCCGCCTCCCGCCCCTCCCTTCACAGTCGCCGACACGAACGGATGTTCCGGAAGGGTCTGTTCAGCCCGTCCGGCGGGTAGGTCGCACGACGGACCCGGAAGCGGGCCCGTAGAGGTCCGGGGGGATGCGTGCGAGGACGGCGGGGCGGGATGCGGAGGGCGGCGGACAGGACCACCCGCGGCGGGGTGGCGGGCGGCGGCCGTCACGGCCCCGGGCGGCCGCCCCGGCGGGCCCGGCGCCGCGCGCTCCGGCTCGCCGCCCGGGCCGCGGCCGTCCTCGCCGTGCTCGCGGCAGGGATACCGGCCGCGGGGGCGGCGTACGCGGCGCCGCCCTGCCCGGGTGCACCCGCCGCGGGCCGCCCGGCGGAGGCGGCGCGGATACCGGACTGGGTGGAGTCCATCGCCGTGGACCGGCGGGGCCGGATGTTCGCCACGGCGTACTCCTCGGGCCGGGTGTACCGCATCGACGCCCCCGGCAGCACCCCGGTGCCGCTGACCGGCGGGATCGGGGCCAACGGCGGGATCGTGGTCCGCGGGGACGGCCGGCTGCTCGTCGGTACGGGCAACGACCTCGTGCACTCGCTGACCGGCGCCATGTTCCCCCGCTCCCGGCTGCTGCTCGTGGACCCCGACTCCGGTGCGGTGAGCACGTACGCGTCGGGGCTCGGCGGGATCGACGGGGTCGCACTCGCCGCCGACGGCACGGTGTACACCAGCACCCTCGGCGGGGGCACCATCGGCCGGGTCACCCCGGACGGGCGGGTCGACCCCGCCTGGGCCCGGATCGCGCAGCCGAACGGCATCGCGGTCTCCCCCGACGGCAGCACGCTCTACGTCGTCCAGACCACCCTCGCCCCGGCCCTGTACCGCGTCCCCGTCGCCGACCCGGGGCGCCCCGAGCGCTGGATCCCCACCACCGGCGCCGACACCCTCGCCCTCCCCGACGGCCTCGCCCTCGACCCCCGCGGCCGCCCCCTGGTCACCACCCACGCGGCGGGCCGGATCTGGCGCGCCGAACACGGGGCGCTGTGCGCCGTGGCCGACGGCCTGCCGCTGTCCACGCAGGTCGCGTACGGGCAGGGCGACCGGGGATTCGCGGCGGGCAGGCTGTACCGGGCGGGGATCGACGGGGTGATCCAGGAGGTGCCCCTGCCTGCGGGCCCGTGAGGAGCCCCGGAGCGCCGGAACGCCGGACCCCAGGCCATGGCACCCGGAGGGTGGTACGGGTGCAGCCGGGCGACCCGTCGGTCCGGCGGTTCAGTCGCTGATCCCCAGGTGCAGGACGGTGGCCCAGGCGACGGTGACCAGGAGCAGGTCGCGGTGCCGGAGGGCGCCCGTCGGCGGGCTGTGGCCCCCGGTGCGGACCTCGGCCGCGGTCCGGACGGGGCCGAGGCGGGCTTCGACGAGGTCGGCGAGGCCCTCGGCCAGTTCGGCGGCGCGGCGGGTCTCGGCGGGGGTGCGCAGCCCGGGGTCCGCGAACCGCACGGCGGGGTGCAGGAAGCCTGCCGTCGCCTCGTGGCGGAGGATCTCCCTCCAGGCCCGCGGGGAGGGGACCGGGGTGGTGGAGACGGCGGGCGGACGGGGGCCGGCGCCCTGCGCGTACACCGCCCGGGCCAGGGCCCGCAGCATGTCCTCGGGCGGCCCGGCGGCTCCTGCGGCCGGGAGCGCGGGAACCACCGGGTACAGGGAGACGGTCACCACGTGGTTGCAGTCGTCGAGCAGGTCCTCGAGCGGTCCGGCTGCTGCCGCCAGTGCGCGCGGGGTGTCGAGGGCGGTCGGCTGCGGTCGGCCGGGCGCCGGCCCGGTCATGCGGCCCGCCTGCCCGGGCGCCGGGCGCGGCGGCGGGAGGGCGGGTGGGGGGCGGGCTCCAGGCAGAGGGTGAGGGTGACCGTGATGCGGGCGCCGCGCAGGGGGCCGCGGGTGATGCGGACCGTGCCGTGGGTGGCGAGGGCGGCGCGGCGGGCGATGTCCAGGCCCAGGCCGGTCGAGCCCGTGCTGCTGCCGCGGGCGAGGGCGCCGTCGGGGTCGGCGATACCGGGGCCCGCGTCTTCGACGGTCAGTTCGACGGTGTGGGCGGTGCGGCTGACCGTGACCTCCAGGGCGGTGCCGGGGGCGGTGTAGCGGAAGACGTTGCCGACCAGGGCGTCCACGACGGCCGTGATGTCGGATTCCGGCAGGCCGACGGGGGTGGGCTCGTCGGTGACGGAGACCCGGCAGGGGCGCGCCTGCTGCTCGGCGAGGACGGCCCAGAAGGCGGCGCGGCGGGCGACCACCTCGGCCGCCTCGCATCGGCCCCCGTCCGCGGGCGGGGTCTCGGGGGCGCCGTCCCCGCGCAGCACCCGGCCCAGCGGGCCGACGGCCAGCGGGGTGCGGGCCTCGGCGATGATCGCGCCCAGTTCCCGTTCGAGTTCGGCGACGGCGGCCTGGATGCGGCCGGTCTCGGCGCCCGGTGCGATCCGTTCCACGGCGAGGTGCAGGGCGGTGAGCGGGGTGCGTAGGCGGTGGGAGAGGTCGGCGACGAGTTCGCGTTCGACCGCGAGGAGGTCGGTCATGCGGTCGGCCATCGAGTTGAACGCCGTACCGGCCTCCCTGAGTTCCGGCGGTCCCTTCGGCTGCACGCGGGAGTCGAGGCTGCCCGCGCCGAGCCGGCGGGAGGCCTCGGCCAGCCGCTTGGCCGCCGTGACCACGGCCGAGCCCAGCCGGTCCGCCACCAGCACGGATCCGCCGAGGAGTACGACGGCCAGGCCGGCCATCACGCTCCAGGAGAGGGTGACGCCGCGCGTCAGCTCGTCCTCGGGCACGTAGTTCTCGACGACAGCCACCTCGTCCTGCGGGAGGATCACCGGCTGGAGGTAGATCCAGCCGCCGTCCGGGACGTCCCGCGAGATCGACTCGCGTTCCGTCACGGCCCGGCGCAGGAGGTCGGCGGGTGCGTGGCCCGGGCTGCCGACCGTACGCCGGTCGGGCAGGTGGATGACCAGGTGGTCGGCGGCCCGCAGGCCCGCGGCGGCCTCGCGCAGCTGGGCCGGGTCGGTGGTGAGCGCGAGGATCGGCGCCATCGCCGCGGCGCTCTGCTCGGCCGCGGTGACGCTCTGCTCGCGGGCCAGGGACATCACCAGCAGGCCGAGGGGGATGAGGAAGGAGAGCGCGACCATCGAGGTGACGGCCAGGGCGACCCCCGCGAGGGACCGCCTCACCGGTGCGGCCTGTGGCGGGTCGTCCCGTGGTCGCGCACCCCGCGGCTGCCGCCGGGGAGGTGGGGCGCCGCTCGTCGGATCACGGTACGGCGCTCCTACGGGGGTGGGCGGAGGGTGCGGAAGAGGAGCGGGGCGCCACGGGCGCGGGGCGTCAGCCGATTGTGAACGACAGCCGGTCGGGGGTGGTGCGCAGGGTCACTGCCCGGTCGGCCACGGGGATCGTACACCCCTCCGTAGAACTGCAGCTCGCGTACCCGATCAGCAGTTTCGCCTCGCCGGGAGCGGTCGCCCGGATCGGCAGCCGGGCGGTCACCGGGCCGTCCGGGTAGACGGGGACGGCTCCGGTCACGCCGGGCACCTCGACCGTGGTGAGGGGCTGGTCCACGGTGAGGGAGCCCTCGGCGGCCACCGCTCCCGCCGCCCTGACCTGGGTGGGGCGGCCCACCCCGTCCACGCCCTCGGCGGGCAGGCCCTTGCTGTAGAGGTGGAAGCCCGGTTCGTCGGGGGTGAAGGTGGCGACCACCGTGCCCGCGGACCCCTTCCAGTCGGAGACGCTGAGCCGGACCGTCACCCCGTTCTCGTTGAACTCGGTGACCGCGGCGGCGGGCTTCGGCTCCGTGGCCGCGGCGGGGGCGGCAACCGCGCCCGGGACCGGGTCGGGCGAACCCGCGCAGCCGGTCAGCGCGGTGACGGCGGCGAGGGCGGCGAGGGCGGTGACGGCGGTCTGTGCGGTGCGTCGTCTTCTCATGGCGTTCGTTTCGTCCTGATCTGTCAAAGGGGGGTGGGGCGGGGGTGCAGCTGTCTAGAGGGGGGCGGTCGTGCCGGCGAGGCGCAGTTGGAGGGCGTACACCAGGTCGGACCAGATGCCGGTGGCCAGGAGTACGCCGACCAGGACGAGCATCGCCCCGCCGGCCCGCATCACCGTGCGGTGGTGGCTCCTGACCCACTGGAAGGCGCCCAGCGCCCGCCGGAAGGCGAGGGCGGTGAGCAGGAAGGGGGCGCCGAGCCCGGTGCAGTAGCAGACCATCAGCAGGGCGCCGCGGCCGGCACTGGCCTCGTTCCAGGCCAGTGCCTGTACGGCGGCCAGGGTGGGTCCGATGCAGGGGGTCCAGCCCACGCCGAAGACCACGCCCAGCAGGGGTGCGCCGAGGAGTCCGAGGGCGGGCCGGTGCCGGCTGCGCAGCTCGCGCTGGGTGAAGCCGGGCAGCCAGCCGGCGAAGGCGAGCCCCATGGCGATGGTGAACAGGCCAAGGACGAGGGAGATGGTGTCCTGGTGGGCGATGAGGTTGCGTCCGGCGTAGCCGAACAGGGCGCCGCCCGAGACCAGGACGGCGCTGAAGCCGAGGACGAACAGCGCGGCCCCGGCGGCCATCCGGCCGCGCCGCCCGCCTTCCGCCGCGGCGAGGTCGGCGACGGACAGGCTGGTGACGTAGCTGAGGTAACCGGGTACGAGCGGCAGGACGCACGGGGAGAGGAAGGAGATCAGGCCGGCGGCCACGGCCACGGGGACGGCCAGCAGCAGGGTGCCGGACACGGCGCCCGGATCGAGGTCCGCGGCGATGACGGTCCACTCGGGGAGGGAGGGGAGGGAGGGGAGGGAGGGGACGGCGGCCCGGGAGGGCGGGGCGGTCACGGCTGCTGCTCCTGCGCGATGCGGGCGACGAGCGGTTCGAGCTGCGCGCGGGTGACCGGTCCGGAGACGGAGGCGGCGATCCGGCCCGTACGGTCGACGACCAGGGTGGACGGGACGGTCTGCGGGTTGAGCAGGGCGGGCGGGAAGGCGAGCAGCAGTGTGCCGGCGGGGTCGTGGATGCTCGGGAAGCGCAGGCCGTACGTCTTCTCGAAGCGCCGGGCGGGGCCGGTCGAGCGGTCGCGGACGTTGATGCCGAGGAGCCGTACGCCGTCCGGGGCCAGCGCGGCGCGCAGCTCCTCCAGTTCGGCGGCCTCGGCCCGGCAGGGGGCGCACCAGGAGCCCCATACGTTCAGGACGACGACCTCGCCGCGGTACGAGCGCAGGGCCCGGTCGCGGCCGGTGAGGTCCTGCCCTGCGGTGTCGGGGGCGGGTTGCCGTACGGCGGCGGGGATGACGGCGGCGGTCGCGGCGGTTCCGGCCCCGGCGGGGGCGTCGGGCGCGGGGGCACCTGCTGCGGGGGCGGTGGACGCGGGGGCGGTGGATCCGGCGCAGCCGGCGGCCGCCGCGGCGAGGAGGAGCAGGGCGGCGACGGCCGCCGGGACGCGGCGCGGGCGCGCACGGCGCCCTTCCTCCGGGCCCGCCATCAGGCCCACTGCCGCAGGAAGGCGCTCAGGCCGTCGGCGGTCAGGCTCGGGTTGCCGGTGGAGTGGGTCTCGGTGACGACGCGGCCGCTGCCGTCGAGGACGACGAGTACGGGCATCTTGTACGCGCCCTCGCCCGAGCAGTAGGTGCGCAGCAGGTCGAAGCCGGCGGAGCTGCCGCCCTGGCTGCCGATGTCCACCTTGACCACGTGGTACGAGGCGTCGAGCAGCTTGCCGACGGCGCTGGTGCCGAACACCTCGTCGGCGGCCTTGCAGTTGCCGCACCAGTTGGCGCCGAAGTCGACCAGGACCTTCTTGCCGTCGGCCTCGGCCGCGGCGACGGCCGCCTTGACGGCCTGGCGGGCGTCGGAGCCTGACGGGTAGCCGGGGACGAAGCCGGAGTCGCCGGAGGCGGGGGCGCCGCCGCCCTTCGTGGGCCCGGGGGCCGGGGCGGGCTTGGCGGCGGGCTTGGCGGGCGCCTTCGTCGCGGGCGCGGCGGGGCGCGCCGGCGCTGCGGGATCGGCGGTTCCGGCCGACGGGGTGGCGGAAACGGAAGCCGAAGCGGAGGGGGCGGAGCTGGCGGAGGCGGCCGCGGAGGCAGCGGCTCCGACGGCCCCGGCCGGATCGGCGGCGGATCCGGATCCGCCGCCTGCTCCCGATCCTGTTCCGGCCGCCTCCAGTGCGGCCGGGTCCTCGGGGGCCGAGGCCGCCGATACGCGCTGTGCGTCGTCGCCGCCGCCGAGGCCGGTGGTGGCGTAGGCGGTCGCGAGGGCGGCCGTGGCGACGGAAAGGGAGACGGCGGAGAGCCGGACGAGGCCCGGTATGCGGGAGGTGCGGGTGCGGCGCCGGTGTGCGGCCATGGCGAATCAACCCCTGGGTGTAGGCGGGATCCCCGCGGCCTGGTGGCGGCCGTGCGGAGGAGCGGGGCCGGAGGGGTCCCGGCGCCGTGTCCGCCGTGGAGTTCCGTTCCGACCGAGCGTGAGCCTAGGGGCTGACGGGCCGTCCGGAGCCGTCCTGACGGGTCCCCTCAGGGAGCCTTAAGGAACTGCACAGGTTCGCGCCCGCCGGGGCATCCGTGCAGGTGGCGGGCGCCCGGACCGACCGGGGCGTACCGGACGGCAACCACGCGCACCGGGCGCCCGGACGTGTGGGGCCGGCTCAGAGACCGCTCTCGCGGACGCTCGCCCGTGCGCTCGGGACCACGGTCGCGGTGATCTGCGAGCGGTGGCCGTCGCTGGTGAACACGACCACGAGGGTGTGCGGCGCGGTCTGCTCCGTACTCGTCCGGAAGCCGGGGTCGGGCACCGCCGATACGAGGCACACGCGGTCGCGGCCGTAGCGGACGGTGACCTTGCCGCCCTGCGAAGGCACCGTGTGCAGCCCGGGCCCGCCGGTGCACTGGGCGGAGGGCCGGGCCGTGGGCGCGGCCGCGGTACGGGTGGGGGCGGGCGCCGGGGTGCGGGGCGGGGGCGGGGCCGGTGCCGTGCGGCGGGACGGGGATGCGGAGGGCGATGCGGAGGGGGGCGGCGGGCTGGCCTCGGCGGAGGCGGGGGCGCCCAGCAGCAGGGAGGGCGAGGGGTACACGGCCTGGACCGAGCGCGCGGTGGGCGGGGTGGGCCTGGTCAGACCGATGACGAAGTGCACGGTCAGCATGACCGCGGTGACGCTGGCTGCGGTGCACGACAGCCATATGAGGAGGTAGCGCGTGAGGCGTGGCACGGCCCTAGTGTGGACGACCCCGTTCCGCCGCCGCAGGCGGGCCCGGGTGGGGGGTGGCGGAGGGTACGTCCGGGCGGCTGCACGGCCCCCTGTCCCGGGGCCGCCGCCGGGCGGGCGCGGCATGACCGCCGCCCTACGGCGTGCGCCGTACGGCGGCGATCACGGGACGAGCGCTGCCCGGTGGGGCACCGGTCTGTGGACCCGGGTCGCTGCTGCGGCTCCTGCCCGGCACCCCAGCGCCGTCGCCCCCGGCGAACCTGAGGGGATCCTTACGCCCTCCTGAGGGGATCCCTCGGAACGGCTTCCGGGCGTCCTGCGCCGCCTACGATCCCGTCACGTCGAGCGGCAGGCGCCGCACCGCATCCCGCAGCTGCGCTGCGCGCCGGGCACCGCGGTCCGATCCGCGGCAGGCGATCCGCCCGCACCCACCCCCGCTCCCTCCCACCCCGCTCCCCGACCCCCGGAGGTCCCCAGATGAGTCGTCGCCGTGCTGCCGCCCGCAGCCCCCGCGGGCACCGCGCCCGTCGGCCCCTGCACGTCAGAGCCGCCGTGGCGGGCCTGGGAGGTCTGGCTCTCGCGGCGGCCTGTGCGGCCGGGGCCGGGCTGATCGGCGGTACGTCCGGTACGGCGGGCGGCACGGTCGGTTCCGTGGCCCTCGACAGCGGTACGGGCAGTGCGGGCGGTACGGGCACCGCAGCGGGCGCATCCGCCGGCTCCCCGGGCAGCCCGACCGGGTCCACCACCACGGTGCCCGCGGCCCCCGCCACTACCGCCGCACCGGCCCCTTCCGCCACCACCCCGGCTCCGTCCCGTACCGGGTCGGCAGCCGAACCCGGCCCCGCCGGGAAGCCCACCGGGAAGCCCGCGGCCAAGCCGCCCGCCGCCAAGCCGAAGCCCGGCTCCGGCGGAGGGTCCACGGGCGGATCCACGGGCGGATCAACCGGCGGGTCCGGGTCCGGGGGCGGGTCGACGGGAGGCGGCGGCGACCAGGCGCCGCCGTCGGGGCAGGCCCAGGAGGTCGTACGGCTGGTGAACGCCGAGCGGGCGTCGGCCGGGTGCAGGGCGCTGGCCGTGGACTCCGCGCTGACCAGGGCAGCCCAGGGCTACAGCGACACCATGGCCGCCACCGGCAACTTCTCCCACACCGGCACCGACGGCTCGCAGCCGCAGGACCGTATCGAGGCGGCCGGGTACGACTGGTCCCGGTCGGGCGAGAACATAGCGAAGGGGCAGGCCGACGCGGCCGCCGTAGTCGACGCGTGGATGAAGAGCCCGGGCCACCGCGCCAACATCCTCAACTGCGGTTTCACCGAGATCGGCGTAGGCGTCAGCACGGACGGCGGCCCGTGGTGGACCCAGAACTTCGGCACCCCGGCCTGAGCCCCCGCGCCTGCCCTACGCCGACGCCCCGGCCGCCGCGCTGCGGATGAGGTCGAGCACGGCCTCGGGCTGCGAGAGCATCGGCACGTGCGAGGTGTCGACCTCGACGGCCGTCGCGCCCATGCGCTCGACCTCGAAGCGCTGGAGGTCGGGGACGACCGCGCGGTCCTGCCGGGTGACGCAGAACCAGCTCGGCTTGGTCCGCCAGGCGGGATCGGCGGTCGTGGCGCCGAGCAGGCCCTCCGCCGCCGAGCCCTGGGTGGCCCAGACGAGCTGCTGCTCGGCCTCGGGGAGGTCGCCGCAGAAGTCGGAGATGCCGTCGCGGGCGATCCACAGCCGCCCGTCCTCGGCATCCAGGTGCCCGAACAGCGGCGGCGGGTCGAACTTGCCGATCAGGTCCTGCGGGGTCTCCCCCGCGTCGGGGGCCAGGGCAGCGATGTAGACGAGCCCGGCGACGCGGTCGTCCGTACCGGCAGCCGTGATCACGAACCCGCCCCACGAGTGGCCGACGAGGACGGCCGGGGCCGTGACGCGGGCGAGGGCGCGGCGTACGGCGTCCACATCGCCGTCGAGGGTGTCCAGCGAGTTCTGCGCGGACACCACCTCGTGCCCCTCGGCCTGGAGGACGGGGATCAGCTTGCTGTAACAGGAGCCGTCGGCCCACAGGCCGTGGGCGAAGACGATGCTCGGCTTGCTCGTCGGGGACATCGGCACGATCCTCTCGGTACCCCCCTCACCCCCTCGGTTTTCCGACCTTCCGAGTCCACACCAGGAGCCGGGTCGGCGCAACGGCTGGGGACGGCGCTGCACGCCCCGGTACAGCAGCCGGTACGAGCGCCGGCCGGTACGCCCTCGCCTCAGGGGGGCGAACCCCCCGATGTGTCAGAGGCGGCGGGCATGCTTCGGATGTGGACTTGAGACCGGAGCTGTTGCCCCCTCCTGTGAGCCCGGAGCGGCTGGAGGAGCTGGGCCTGGAGATCGATCGGATCGCTGACCTCGTAGCCGAATGTCCTGAGGAGGCCGCCGAGGCGGTCCGGGTGTTCAACGAGGCGACGGGACACGACTACGGGGTCCTCGACTTCGCCGAGTACTGGGGTGCCCGCGGCGTGGAGGAGTTCGCGAGGGAGGCGGCCCGGCCAGCACGGCCCGTGGTCGCGGACATCACCCGGGACGAGCTCGTCGAGGTGGTTCGCAGGGTCATGGCAGCCGACCCGGAGATCGACCACTACCTGCTGCTCCTGGGGACCAACGTGCTGCACCCCGGGGTGGACAGCCTGATCTTCCACCCTCCGGAAGCCCTCGCTGAGGCTTCTGCAGAGCAGATCGTCGACGAGGCACTGAAGTACCGGCCGATCGCGCTCTGAGCGCGGGAGCCCGGACGGCAGCGGCCCTCCGCCCGGCGCGGGCATGGCCACGGAGCAGGCGGGGGCCCGTAGTACGGCGCCTGGGACGCCGCGGTCGGTGGCGCGCGTCCCGGCCCGGAGGCGTGAGGACCACGAACGCCCCCGCACCTGCGAGGTCGGGCCCTCCCGGCCCGCCGCGGGCCGGTTGTAGGGTGTCCGCCATGCCGTCCGTACTCGTGGTCGAAGACGACCCCAGCATCCGCGCCTCGCTGATCGAGATCCTCTCCGGGCACGGTCATACGGTGCGCAGTACGGGCGACGGTTTCGGTGCGCTGCGGGAGGTCACGCAGGGGGCGCTGGACGCGGTCGTGCTGGACCTCGGGCTGCCGGACCTGGACGGCGGGGACGCGCTGCGGATGATCCGCGGCATCTCGAACGTACCCGTGGTGGTGGCCACCGCGCGGGACGACGAGGCGGAGATCGTCAAGCTGCTCAACGCGGGCGCGGACGACTACCTCGTCAAGCCGTTCTCCGGGGCGCAGCTCGCGGCCCGGCTGACGGCGGTGCTGCGGCGCACCGCGGCCCCCGGGCCGGGCGGCAGCGCCCCCGGGCAGGCCGCGGCAGCGGAGGCGACGGCCCCGGTGACGGTGGGCGAGCTGACCGTGGACCCGCTGGCCCGCTCGGCCCATCTGGCGGGCCGCGAACTGTCCCTCACCCGCCGGGAGTTCGACCTCCTGGCCTTCCTGGCCCGGCACGCCGGCACGGTGGTCTCCCGGCGCCGCCTGCTCGCGGACGTCTGGCGGGAGGCGTACATCGAGGACCAGACCATCGACGTCCACGTCTCGGCCCTCCGCCGCAAACTCGGCGAACGCGCCTCCGCACCGCGCTACTTGCGCACGGTCCGCGGCGTGGGCATCAAACTCGTCGCACCGCACTGAAGCCGGACCGCGACCGCAGGGCATCGCCGGGGACGTGGAGGCCGCCCTGCACCACCTGACCGCCTGTGGACGGTCTGAAGGGCCGTCCGCTCCGCCGCCGAACTGGCGGAGTCGTCGCGGGGACGTGCCCGTGCCGCGGGGAACCGCCCCGGGCAATGGATCCGGGCACGTCCGTTCTGACAGCCTGTGCGGCGGGGCGGGCGAACGGGGGCCATACGTCCGTCCCGTCCGATGGCTCGCGGCCGGCACGCCGTCACACCGTGCTGCCGCAGAGGGAGGCCGGCACGTGGAAACCAGCAACCCGCTCACCCGCACCCGCACCACCCGCCTGTTCGCGCGCCTGGCGGCAGTCGTCCTGATGCTCCTGGCGGCCATGGCCGCCACGGCCGCGCCCACCCAGGCGGCAGCACCCGGACCGTCGGGCGCCACCGCCGTGTACGTCTGCTCGAACTCGCCCATACCGCCCGGGTGGGTGATCTTGAGCTCCGCCCACAACGGCAGCTGCGTCACCGGCATCCGCAACTACATCACCGATGCGACCTACGAGTCCGCGCTCTACGTGTGCACCGACTCCCCGATCCCCTCCGGCTGGGTGATCACCAGCTCGGCCAACAACAGCAGCTGCGTCACGGGCGCCCGCAACTACATCGTCAAGCTGTCCGGCGAGAGCACGCTGTACGTGTGCTCCAACTCGGCCATCCCCTCCGGCTGGGTCATCACCAGCTCCGCGCACAACAGCAGCTGCATCACCGGCATCAGGAACCACATCCTGAAGGTCACCGGCGAGACCGCGCTGTATGTGTGCTCCAACTCGCCCATTCCGTCCGGCTGGGGCATCTCCAGCTCGGCGAACAACAGCAGCTGCGTCACCGGAACCCGCTACTACATCGTCAAGTTCTGATCCCGGCCCGCGGCGGCAGCCGTGCGGGCGGATCCTGCTCCGGGTGCTCCCGGACCCCTCAGGCCCCCGCCCGCACAGGCGGCCCCCGCCGCGGCGCCGTACCGTGGCGGGGTGGGCACCGCACTCGCCGCGCTCCGGTCGCGGACCGTCCGGCAGCTCCGCGAGCAGGGACCCGCGGCCTGCCGCATCCTGGTCGTCGCGGCCGTCGCCTGGCAGGTGACCGTATGGGCGGGGGCCCGGCACCCGCCCGTCTACGCCGTGTTCGCCCCGCTGATGGCCCTGCGCGGCGACCCGTTCTCCTCGATGGCCGCGGTGGCCGCCCGGATCGCCGGGGTGCTGGCGGGCGTGGCCGTGGGGCTGTCGCTCGTCGACCTGCTCACCCCCTCGCTGCCGGCCCTGGTGGTCGTCCTGGGCCTGGCGCTGCTGGTGGGCCTCTTCGTGGGCCCCGGTACGGCGCTCAACCCGCAGGTCGCCCTGTCCTCCCTGCTGGTGCTCTCCAACCCGGCGCCGGACGCCTACGGCTTCGCCCGGCTGTGGGAGACCGCGCTGGGCGGGCTGGTCACCATCGTGCTGGCCCCGCTCCTGTGGCCGCCGCACCCCTACCGCGAACTGCGGGACCTGGCCCGGGACGCCACCGACCGGCTGGGCGTGCTCCTCGCGCAGGGGGCCGCCGCGGTGGGCGACCCGGCGGCGGCCCGCGCGCACCGGGCCTTCACCGTGCAGGAGACGCGGCTCGTGGACGCGTACGCGGAGCGGGCCCGGGCCGCCCGCCAGGCCATGCGCTTCAACCCGCTGCGCCGCGGGGACCGCCGCCGCGTGGCGGACCTGGCCGCCCGGCTGGAGACGGCGGCGCGCGCCGCGCCGTACGCGGACCTCCTCGCGGTGGAGGCGGACGCGCTGAGCGGGCGCGGGGACGCGGGACCGGCCCTGCGCCGGGCGGCGGCGGAGCTCCCCGCCGTCGCCGCGGCCACCCACCGGGCCCTCGGGACCCTCCTGGCGGGCGGGGACCCGGCCGGTGACGCCGCAGCCGCGCGGCGGCTGCTCGACGCGTACCGCGCGGACGATCCGCAGGCGGTGGCGGTGGCGCTGCGCAGGCCGTTCTACAAGATCCTCGACCTGTGCGAGGAGGGCGCGGGGCAGGGCGGGACGCCCTCGCCGTACGGCTGAGGCCGGGCGGGCAGGCGGGCGGGCAGACAGCCAGGCGGGCGGGCAGGCAGGCAGGCAGGCAGGACGGTCAGACGCCCAGGCGGGTGTGGGAGGCGCGCCGGGCCGCGCTGAGGAGGGCGTGGATGCGGGGGGCCGCCTGGTCCGGGTGCGTGAGGGGCTTGGGGAAGGGGAGCCGGGCGGTGTGGTGGGTCGCGGGGCGCTCCAGGCGCAGGGTGATCCCGTAGCGGTCGACGGCGAGCGGGAGGGCGCGGACCAGCCCGTCCTTGAGCCGGGGGGAGACCAGCCGCAGGAGGAGCGTGACCAGGTCGGGGTGGTCGGCGGCCAGGTGCTGGAGCATGGCCGCCTCGGAGCCGGCCAGCGGATCAGGCCCGGCCCCGGCGAGTTCGTCCAGGGTGACGCGGGTGCGGACCCCGCCGTCCTCGAGGACGGCCTCCTCCAGCTCCAGGCAGGTGCTGCCGGCGCCGTGGGGGTCGTACGGGGCCGCCACCCGGCCGGTGAGGGTCACCCGGGCGCGGACCCGGTCGCGGACGGGGGTGGGGGCGACGTCGGTGAACTCCACGCGGACGGGGACGGGGGCCGCGGCTGCGGCCCCCTCCGCTTCCGCAGCCGCTTCCGCCTCCGGGGCGGGGCAGGGGCCCGCGGCGTGGTCCGGGTCGTGGAGGTGGAGCCGGCCCATGGCCGGGGAGGCGTCGAGGCGGTGGACCTCGTGGTACCGGCCGTCGGCCACGACGGTCGTGGAGTGGGCCGTGGCGACGATGGTGTGGATCCGCTCGGCGGCGGTCGGCCGCGTGGCGGGGGCGGGGCGCAGGCGCATGGGTGCTCCGGGGTCGGCGGGCTGACTACCCTCCGTCGAGTAGATCAACTTAGGCATGCCTAACCTTACCTGCGGTGAGCCGGGAAGGGAACGCCACCCCCTCGCGCGTCCCCGGCACTCCACCGGACCCCGACCGTCCCCTTGAGCCGCAGCTCAGCGGAGGGCCCGGGTACGCGCCGTGGACGACGCACCCGGGCTCCCCGGCACCCACCGGCCTGCTCAGGCCCCGGCGGCCTCCCGCTGCTCGCGGGCCTGGCCGGGGACGGGAATCCGGTCGGCAGCGGGGGCCGGGCCGGCGTCGACGGTTCCCGTGGCGGTGGCGGTGGCGGTGGCGGTCCAGGAGTCCTCCGCCAGCTGCCGGGCCAGGCCCCGGGCGGCGAGCCCCTCCAGGTGTTTGACCACGGTGCGGCGGGTGAAGCCGACGGCCTCGCAGAGGTCTTCGGCCCGGCTCGCCGGCCCCGCGGCCGCCCGCAGGGCGTTCCAGGTGCGCTGCGCGGGCTGGCCGAGGCCCCCCTCCGCCTTGCTCGCGAACGCCGACGCCACCTGCCCGGGCACCGGCGCGGCCGCGGTCCCCGGCACGGCCGGGCCGGGGAGTTCCGCGCGGACGGCCGTGCCCTCCGCCTCCGCCCGGACCGGGGCCGCCGGTGCGGCGACCTCAGCCACCGCCGCCACCGCCTCCACTGCCTCCACCGGCTGCTCCGACCGCACCGGACCCACCGGCGTACCGGCGGACCGGTGCAGACCCGCCCGGCCCACCGGCCGCGGCGTCCGGTTCACCCGGCGGTGCTTGCGGCCCTTCTTGCGCTTGCCCACGTCGTCTCCTCCAGCGATGCGTACGAGGCTCCTGATCTCAACGAACCTGCCGGGCCGCGGAACCGCGACGGGACGGGACGGCGCACAGAATCACTGACACGGCCGAGCCGCACCCTCAATCCGACGGCCCGCCCGCACCCCTGTCCGGTCCCCCGCCCGCGGCCCCGCCCGGTTGTCCGGCCCCGGTTCCGGGCTCCGGCCCGGTCCGCGCCAGGGCCACGATCAGCGTGTCGTCGCCCAGCGGGGTCGCGCCCGCGTGCCGCAGCACGTCGGCGCCGAGCCGTCCGGCCGCCTCGGCAGGGTCGCCGACCGGTACGGGCGCCCGGCCCAGGACGACGGGGGCCCGCTCCGACAGGGGGTAGGCGCGGCCGTGGCGGTCCCGTGCGTCGGCCACCCCGTCGGTGACGAGCAGCAGCAGGTCTCCCTGACGGAACGGCAGCAGCCACGGGGTGGCCGGGGGTTCGTCCGGCGCGAGGGCGCCCAGGCCCAGCGGCAGCCCCGGATCCGGCGGCGGGAGCTCCCGTACGGCACCCTCCGCGGTCACCAGGAACGGCGGTTCGTGGCCCCGGTGGACCAGCTCCACCGCCCCGGCGCCGAACTCCAGGAACAGCGCGGTGACGAACGGCGCGGAGTGCACGTCCCGGTAGAGCGTGCGCTCCGCCCGCGCCACGACCCCCGCGAGCGCGGCCTCGTCGTGGCAGGCCTCCCGGAAGGATCCCAGCACCGCCGCCGCCGTGCGCACCGCCTCCAGCCCCTTGCCCGCCACGTCCCCGATGAGGACCCGCACGCCGTAGGGGGTGTCCTGCACCTCGTAGAGGTCGCCGCCCAGCTCGGCGTGCGCGGCGAGCGGGTAGTAGCGCACGGCGAGGCCGATGCCCGCGACGCTGTCGGGGGGACGCATCAGGATGGCGCGCTGCGCCGCGATGGCCACCGCGGACACGGCGGCCAGCCGCCGCTCCCTGCGCAGCCGCAGCGCGGCCACGAACGCACCGGCCAGCGTCGCCGCCACCAGCCCGAGGGTGTTGTACAGGAACGGCAGGTCGAGGTACGTCTCGCCCGGCGGGTGGTCCCGGGAGGCCAGGAAGTACCGCAGCGGCACCGCGCACGCACCCGCGGCGAAGACCACGGCGGGCCGGGCCACGGTGGCCGCGAGCGCCGGGGCGAGCACCAGGAACGGGTAGAAGTACACACCGCGCCCCGTGACCAGGTCCACGGCGGCGACCACGGCCATCACCAGCACGGGCAGCACGGCCTCGCGCACGAGCCGCTGCGCGGGCGTCGGATCGGCGGGGCGTACGGCGGCGGCGCGGCTCATGGTCCGGACAGCTTGCCACGCCGCCGCCCGCCGCCCCGGCGACACGCGTACGGCCGCCACCGGCCCCGACCTGCCCGGACCCGGCCGGGGGACCTGCCGGGAACCTGTCCGCGGGCCTGTCCGGCAGCCGCTCCCGCCCCCGTCGCCGCCAGGGGCCCGTGGGACACTCGACCATGCCGATATCGCACCCCCGGCCGCCCGGCCCCGCCCCGCAGCAGCACCTGCGGGCCCCTGCATCCGCGCCCGCACCGCTCCCCCGCACGGCGGGTACGGCGTGACGGACGGGGCGGTACCGCAGGACCACCTCGCCGGGTACGCGGGCATCCTGCGCGAGGCGGGCGCCACCGGGCGCCGGCTCACCCGGGACGAGCTGGCGGCCCGCCGGGCCGAGGGCGAGCGGGCGGCGGAGGCGGGCCTGGGACTGCGCGGCCTGATACGGGGTCACCTGACCGCGGCCCGCGAGGTCGGGCCGGGCGTGCCGTCCGGGGAGCTGCTGGCGGTCGTGGAGCAGGCGGTGGACGCCTTCATCGAGGGGTACGAGCTGGCGCAGCGGCAGGCCGTGCGCCAGGAGGAGGCCGTCCGCCGGGAGTTCGTCGACGACCTGCTGTACGGGCGCGGCGGGCTCGGCCGGCTGGCGGAGCGGGCCGCCCGCTTCGGGCTGCGGCTCACCCAGGCGCACACGGTGGCGGTGGCCGCCGGGAGCGAACCCTACGGCGACGGCCACCCCGTGGCCCGGCGCGTGGAATCGGCGGTCCTGGGCCGCTTCGGCAACCGGCACATCCTGCTCACCACCAAGGACGACCGGCTCGTCTGCGTGGCCCCGGGCGACCAGCCCGACGTCCTCGCCCACTTCACGGAGCAGGCGCTCGCTGCCACCGGGGCGGGCGGGCTGGCCGCGGTCGGGCGCACGCACCCCGGCCCCGGCGGAGTCGTCCACTCGTACGAGGAGGCGCTGGGCGCCCTCGACCTGGCCAGCCGGATGGGCCTGCCCGGACCGGTGCTGCACGCCTCCGACCTGCTGGTCTACCCGGTCCTGACCCGCGACCGGCAGGCCATGGCGGACCTGGTGGAGAGCGTCCTGGGGCCGCTGCGCACGGCGCGCGGCGGGGCGCGTCCGCTGCTGGACACCCTGACCGCGTACTTCGACAGCGGGTGCGTGGCCACGGAGGCGAGCCGCCGGCTGTCGCTGAGCGTGCGGGCCCTGACGTACCGGATGGAGCGCATCCGGAAGCTGAGCGGCGCCGACCCGGCCGATCCGCAGAGCCGGTACACCCTCCAGACCGCGGTGATCGGCGCGCGGCTGCTGGGCTGGCCCGAGTCGCAGGACTGAGCCCCGGGCCGCCGCACCCGGCCGCGGGTCCCCCCGGCCGCGCCCCGCCGCCGCGTCCGGTTCGACCGGGCATCAAAACGGCGTAAAGATTGCCGACCGCTGGCAATGTGCCGGGTACGCCCCTGCTGAGAACATGCCCCTGTCCGGGGAGAACACCGGCGGGACGGGGGAGGTGCTCATGGGGTTGTTTCTGGGTCTCGGCATCGGAGGGACCGCCCTGCTGGCGCTCTCGCTGGTGTTCGACGGCGTCCTCGAAGGCCTCTTGGAAGGCCCGTTGGGCGGACTGGGCGGGCTGCTCGACGGCTGGCTCTCGCTGCCCGTGGCGGCCGGCTTCGTCTCGATGCTCGGCTTCACCGGCGCCCTCGTCCTCGGGACCACGGGGCTCGGGGCGGGCGCGGCGGCCGCCGCGGGGGTCCTGGCCGGAGCGGGCACGGGCTGGCTGGCGTACCGGACGAGCCGGGCGCTGGCCCGCGACGGCAGCGGGCGCGCCCCGCGCCCCGACGAACTCGTCGGCACCACCGGGTCCGTGGTCACCGCGATCCCGGCGGGCGGCGGCTACGGCGAGGTCCTGCTGCGGCTGGGCGGACAGCCGGTCAAGTACGCGGCGGTCGCCGAGGGCCCGCTGGAACGCGGCGCCGAGGTCTGGGTGACGGCCACCCCCTCGGCCAGCTCGGTCACGGTCCGCGCCGTGGAGCGCTGACGCAGCCCTCCGGCCGCCGCGCGACCGCCGTCCCGCGCCCGGGAGTTCCGCGTACCGCCGCCTTCTGCGGCCCTACGCCTCCCCCGCCACGCGCACCTCCACCACTTCACCACCGTGTTCACCACCACCGACGTGCCCCTGAGGGGCAGGGGGGATCCATCATGAGTCCAGTCGTCACCGCGGTCGTGGGGACGGTCGTCCTGTTCGTCCTGCTCGCCCTGGTCGTCGTCACCCGCTACAAGGTCGCCGGCCCCAGCGAGGCGTTCATCATCACCGGCCGGCGCGGCAAGAAGTCCACCGACCCGGCGACCGGTCAGGTCTTCACCGACAACAGCGGCCAGAAGGTCGTGGTCGGCGGCGGGGTCTTCGTGGTCCCGTTCGTCCAGCAGCGCTACTCGCTCAGCCTGTCCAGCCGCCACATTCCCATCGCCGTGCGCGGCGCGGTCACCCTGCGCGGTATCAAGGCCAACCTCGAAGGGGTCGCGATCGTCAAGGTCGGCGGCAACGAGGACGCCATCCGCGCCGCCGCCCAGCGCTTCCTCCAGCAGCAGGACGGCATCGTCGGCTTCACCCAGGAGGTGCTGTCCGGCGCGCTGCGGGCCATCGTCGGCCGGATGTCGGTCGAGGACATCATCCGCGACCGGGCCGCGTTCGCCGGGCAGGTCGCCGAGGAGGCGGAGGCCAGCCTGTCCGGGCAGGGCCTGGTCCTGGACGCCTTCCAGATCCAGGACATCACCACCGAGGGCTCCTACCTCGAGGACCTCGGCCGCCCCGAGGCCGCCCGCGCCAAGCAGGAGGCCGACATCGCGGAGGCCAACGCCCGGCAGGCCGCCGAGCAGGCCCGGCTGAAGGCCGAGGAGGAGATCGCGGTCGCGCAGCGCACCCTCTACCTGCGCCAGGCCGAGATCAAGGCCGAGACGGACGCGGCCGCGGCCCAGGCGAACGCCGCCGGACCGCTGGCCGAGGCCGACCGCCGCCAGCAGATCCTCACCGAGCAGGAGAAGGTCGCCGAGCGGCAGGCCGCTCTGACGGACCGTCAACTCGACACCGAGGTCCGCAAGCCCGCCGACGCCCGCCGCTACCAGGCCGAGCAGGAGGCGGAGGCCAAGCGGGTCGCCCGCGTCAAGCAGGCCGAGGCGGAGCGGCTGGCCGCGATCGCCGCCGCCGAGGCGGAGGCCGAGCGGGCCCGGCTGACCGGTGAGGGCGAGAAGCAGCGCCGGTCCGCGCTCGCGGAGGCCGAGGCCGTCGAGGGCGCCAAGCGCGGCGAGGCCGAGCGGGCCCGCCGGGCCGCCATCGCGGAGGCCGTGCGGCTGGAGGGCGAGGCCGAGGCCGCGGCCATCGCGGCCAGGGGCGCGGCGGAGGCCGAGGCCATGCAGAAGAAGGCGGACGCCTTCGAGAGCTACGGCGACGCGGCGATGGTGCAGATGCTGGTGGAGGTGCTCCCGCAGGTGGTCGCGAAGGCCGCCGAACCGCTGGGCGCCATCGACAAGATGACGGTCATCTCCACCGACGGGGCGAGCAGGCTGTCCCGTACGGTCGCGGACAACGTGGCCCAGGGCGTGGAGCTGCTCGGCTCCACCACCGGCGTGGACTTCGTACGGCTCCTCAAAGGGCTCACGGCGCCGGCCGGCGCCGCGGCACCGGCCGCTGGTACGGACCGCGAGCCGGCTCCCGCGCCCGTTCCCGCTGCCGTGAACGGAAAGATCACCGTCACGGACTGAGCGGCCGCGCGGCGCACTGCACGCGCCCGTGCCCCCGGGGAGGACCCGGGGGCACGGGGGCGTCGGCGTCAGACCGCCGGGCAGCAGGCGGCGAGGAGTTCCGCGAACGGTCCCGGACGGCTGAAGTAGCCGACGTGCGAGGCGTCCAGGGTGTGCACCTCGAAGGGGTTGTCGGGGGTCAGCAGGTCCGCCTTGCGGATCATGTAGTCCTGTACGGCGGGCGGCATGCTGCGGTCCGCGGCCAGCCGGACGAAGGTGTGCGGGACGCGCCCCCAGGCGTCGGCCCGCACCAGGGCGCCGGGCTCCAGCACCCCGTAGTTCTCGTCCGGGTCCAAGGAGTCGAGCAGCAGCCGGAACTGATGGTCCGTCGCATCCGCCATGACGGCCTCCTTCAGTTCCGCGAACAGCTGCGGATCGGTGTGCGCCCGCCGCCAGTTGAGCCGTACGACGCCCCCCTCGCGGTCCGCGCCGCCCGGGCCCGGCACGGTGATCCGCGCGGCCAGGGCGTCGAGGAGGTTGTCGTCCTCGACCTCCCAGGCCGCGGTGAGCATCGCGGGGTCGCTGAGGCAGACGGCCGACAGGTAGACCACGCGGTGCAGCAGTTCGGGGGCGGCGTTGGCGGCGGCGCTGATGGTGAGTCCGCCCAGGCTGTTGCCGACCAGGACCACGGGCCCCTCGGCGGCCAGCCGCCGGACGGCGGCCAGGACGCGGCGGACGTTGTCCTGGAGGGTGACCCCGTGCATCGGCGAGGGGGCGGCGGCCAGTGCGGCGGGGTCCTGCGGCTGCCGGTAGTAGGCGGCGGGGCCGGCGGCGAGGTCGCCGTGGCCGGGCAGGTCGACGGCGTACGAGCGGTGCCCGGACAGGGCCAGCTCGTTCTGCAGGGGCCCCCAGGCCCGTGCGTTGCTGGAACCGCCGTGCACGAACACGAACACGGGGCGCGCGGTGGCGTAAGGGGTGTGGCGCAGGTCTGGGCGCAGGTCTGTGCGCATGGGGGAGATCCTCGTCATCCTGGGGCGAAGCCGAACGGGTGGACGCGGGACCCGGTGCCGGAGGGGTCCGGCGGGGCCGGCCCGGAGGCCGGCACCGGGTCAGCGCGCCGAACGGGTCCGGACGGACTGCCAGTTGTGGATGACGGAAGACATGCCGGGATCGTAGCCCGCCCCGCTGCGGACCGCCCCCGGTTTTCCCGTCAGCCCTCCCTGAGCTCCTTGACGGCGCCCGCGGTGATGGCGGGGGCCAGGACGGCCCGGGCCAGGCCCCAGATCCCGGACCAGCCGCTCTCACCGGTGCGCCCGATCGCGCTGGCCGACACCAAGGGGACGAATACCACGAAGAACAGGGTCAGCGCGGGTTGTCGCCGTCGCTGTCGTAGTGGTTGGTCGCGGCGCCGGTCCGGGTCCAGGCGGTGCCGTTGCCGGTCTCGGTCTTCCTGGAGCGGAAGCGCAGTTCGGCGTCGAGCTGCCAGGTCTGCCGCTTGTCGTTCGCGGTCTGCTGCCGGGCCGGCCGGCGCTGCGGTCGCGGTCCCCGCAGTGTTGATCCGGCTCCGGAAAGCCGGTCCTGACGGCGCGGCGGACAATTCCGCCGGTCCCCCTTCGACCCCCGAAATGATCAGAGACCAGTCCGCCGGGGTCGGATTTCAGCCGTCCATAGGTGCTGACACCCATGCGCCCGGGCCGGGTCAGCGGAGGAGGGCGAAGGCCTCGTCGGCGTCGGCGGCGGCCTCGGGGTGGACGGACACGGCGGTCCTGCCGTCCGCGATCTTCTGCCAGTTGGCGCGGGCGAGGACCCGCTGGACCGCCAGCACCTGCGCGGCCCGGAGCCGGGCGGCGAGGTCCGGGCCGAGGGCCTGCGCGAGCGCCTCCTCGTCGTCCATGCGGTACTGCGCGAGCCGTCCGGCCAGGCTCGGCGTACCGAACACCAGGCGGTGGAAGGCCACCACTTCGGGGTGGTCGTTGAGTCCGGTCACGGGGTCGTACCGGTCGAGGCCCGCCCGGAAGTGCCGGTGGAGCGCGGCCAGCGGGGCGGTGCCGGGGTCCCGGTCCCGTACGACGCGCGCCGCCTCGCCCTGGTGGTCCGCGAAGCGGTGCAGCACCAGGTCCTCCTTGGTGGGGAAGTAGCGGAAGAGGGTCGGCTTGGAGACCTCCGCGGCCGCGGCGACGTCGTTGACCGAGACGCTGTCGAAGCCGTGCGCGAGGAACAGCGAGACGGCCGCGGCGCCGATCGCGTCGCGCGTCCGCTCCTTCTTGCGGGCCCGCAGCCCCGTCGGCTCGCTCATCCGGCCACCCTAACATTTGCAACCTGGTTGCCTTTTTAACCGAGTAACGTTTTTATGGCGGCCATGACCGATACGAACCAGACCGGCACCGCACCCCCACCCGCACCCACACCCGTACTCGTGACCGGGGCGACCGGACGGATCGGGCGCCTCGTCGTGGCGGACCTCCTCGCGGCCGGCGTGCCCGTCCGCGCCCTCACCCGGCGGCCCGCGGCGGCGGCCGGGCTCCCACCGGGCGCCGAGGTCTTCACCGGCGACCTCCGCACACCCGAGTCCCTCGAACCGGCCCTGCGCGGCGCCGGCGCGGTGTTCCTCCTCTGGACGGCCCCGCCGCAGACCGCCGGGGCGGTGGTCGAACGGCTGGCGGCGCACGCCCGGCGGGTCGTGCTCCTCTCCTCCCCGCACCGCACCCCGCACCCCCTCTTCCAGCAGCCCAACCCCGTGGCCGCCCTGCACGCCGGCATCGAGGACCTCCTCGCCGCCTCCGGCCTCGACACGACGGTGCTCCGGCCCGGGATGTTCGCGTCGAACGCCCTGGCCTGGTGGGCGCCCGCGATCCGGGCGGGCGGGACCGTCCGCTGGCCCTACGCCGCCTCCGCCGCGGCGCCGGTCGACGACCGCGATATCGCGGCCGTGGCCGCCCGGGTGCTCACGCGGGACGGCCGCGCCGGCGGCGACTACGTCCTCACGGGCCCCGAATCCCTGACCCACGCGGACCAGGTCGAGGCCGTCGGGGCCGCGCTGGGCCGCCGGATCGCCTTCGAGGAGATGACCCCCGAGGAGTTCCGGGCCCTGTCCGCGGGCCGGGCTCCCGAGCCGGTGGTCGACATGCTGCTCGGCGCGTGGCGCGCGGCGGTCGGGCAGCCCGCGTACGTCACCAGCTCGGTGGCCGACCTCCTCGGGACCCCCGCGCGCACCTTCCGCCAGTGGGCCGCGGACCACGCACCCGACTTCACGGCCGGCCCGCAGCCCCACGCGCAGCCGTGAGGCCGGTCACCGGCGGCGGCCGCGCCGGCGGCGGCTCGACCGCTCCGGGGGCCGGTGGACGGGCGAAAGGCAGCCGAACGGAAGCGAAGGCAACCGTTCCCCTCCCGTCCCCGCACTCCTCGGGGCACCCTTGTCGGGACAGGAAGGCGGACCGGGCATGGATGCCGCAGAGATCGCAGTACTCACCGGGGCGGTGACGGCGGGCACCGAGTTCGCCTGCAACCGCCTGTGGGAAGTCCTCCGCCGCCCGCGCGCCGGAGACGACGCCGCGGATCCCGATGCCATCCCGGGGGTCCGCGAACTGGAGGGCCTGGTGCGCGATCCGCAGAACGGAGCCCTGGCCGCCCGGCTCGGGACCGTCATCGCCGCGCGTGCGGCCCTGCACCCCGATCTCGCCGACGAGGTACGGGAACTGCTCGCCGTACTGCGGGCGCCCGGCGGCAACTCCCCCGTGTTCCGCGGGACGAACCACGGGGTCGTCGCCCAGGGGGACGTGCACGGCGGGATCACGTTCACGGCCGGCCGGTCCGACTGACCGTCCGGGAAGCCCCGTCCGAGCCGCCCGACCAGAAGGCAGGAACGTGTCATCTCAGCAGGGGGAGCCGCCCGCACCGGAGCGCGGTGCGCCGACGGCCGGTTCGACGGCGTACGACGGGACGAACCACGGAGTCGTCGTCCAGGGCCGCGTGGAGGGCGGGGTGAGCTCCCAGAGGACGTTGAAGAACTCCCCCGCCCATGTCGTGGCGGTCGCCCTGGCCGTACTCGCCGCACTGGCCGTCGGCGGCACGGCGACGTACTACCTCCTGCGGAAGCCGGACGCCCCCGGCGCCGGGCAGCACTCCTCCTCCGGGAGTCCCTTCTCCCCGGGGCAGGAGGACCTCCTGGACGACCTCCGGGACCGGGACTTCCCGGTGGCGCACTGCGCACCCAACCCCGGTGTCGAGAAGCCCGACGAGGACGAGGACAAGAAGCTGATCCCCGGCGCGACCGCCGGCCTGCTGTGCAGGGTTCCGGGCACGGCCGTCCGCATCGAGGCAGCCCGGTACCGCAACAGGCCGGACCGGGACATCGCACTGGCCAACTGGAACCGGCCGCCGGTCAAGCACGCGGACGGCACCGAGACCCCGGACGACTACTTCACCGGCAGCGTCCCGCGCCTCCAGCAATGGTCCGACTGCCCGGTCACCCGGACCGGCTCGGGTGACTGGTCCGCGGACGGTGCGGGGGGCAGCGTGCTGTGCCTCATCCGGAACAACACCGGATCCCACCGGGGACCGGCCGTCAACTGGACCCACGACGAGGGGCCGGGATCCGACCCGACCGTCCTGTTCCGCATGATCAGCCTCCGCCCCGAGGGAGTGGCCCCCAATTCCGGGGGAGGCCCCCGGTCCGCCGACCCGGAGGAGAAGAAGCGCGAACTGGCACAGCTGTGGGAGAGGCTGAAGGCTCCGCTCGCACCCCGGCAGTGACCCGCACCCCGGCAGGGGCCCGCGGACCGGCAGCGGCCGCAGCGCCGCCGCCCTCTCAGGGCTCCGCCGCGAACCGTCCGCCCGGGTTCCGCTACCCGCCGCGGACCAGGCGGGCCGTGTCGCGGAGCCAGTGGGCGCTGTGTTTGGGGGTGCGGGTCTGGGTGGGGTAGTCGACGCGGACCAGGCCGAAGCGGGCCGCGTAGCCCTCCGCCCACTCGAAGTTGTCCAGCAGGGACCAGGCGAGGTAGCCGCGGACGTCGGCGCCGGCCTCGCGGGCGCGGGCGACCGCGGCCAGGTGGGCGGAGAGGTAGGCCGTGCGCTCGCGGTCGTCCACGTATCCGGCCGGGTCCGGGTGGTCCTCGTACGCGGCGCCGTTCTCGGTGACGACCACGGGGGTGCCCGGGTAGTCGCGGGCGATGCGCAGGAGGAGCGCGGTGAGGTCGTGCGGCATGACCTCCCAGCCGAGGGCGGTGACGGGCAGTCCGCCGTGCGGGAGGGCCCGGGTGCCGCCGGGGCCTGCGGCGGCGGACTTCATCGAGCGGTAGTAGTTGACGCCCAGGGTGTCGATCGGGGCCGCGATGGTCGCGAGGTCGCCCTCGCGCAGGGGGATCTCGACGTTGCGGGCGGCCAGGTCGGCGAGCAGGTCCTGCGGGTAGCTGCCGCGCAGGACCGGGTCGAGGTAGAAGCGGAATCCGAAGGCGTCGGCGCGTCGGGCCGCTTCGCGGTCGGCGGGGGTGTCGGTGGCGGGGGTGCTGGTGCCCAGCAGGTGGCTGACGGACAGGTCGAGCGGCTGGCGGGCGTCGGCGCGCAGCCGGCGGACGGCGAGCCCGTGGGCGAGGTGCAGGTGGTGGACGGCGGCCACGCCGTCGGCGAGGGAGCGTCCGCCGGGTGCGTGGACCCCTTCGACATGGCCGAGGACGGCCGTGCAGAAGGGCTCGTTGAGGGTGGTCCAGTGGCTGGTGCGGTCGCCGAGGCGGTCGTGGACGAGGGCCGCGTAGTCGGCGAAGCGGTACGCCGTGTCGCGGGCGGGCCAGCCCCCGGCGTCCTGGAGCTCCTGGGGCAGGTCCCAGTGGTAGAGGGTCGGCGCGGGGGTGATCCCGCGGGCGAGGAGGGCGTCCACGAGCCGGTCGTAGAAGGCGAGTCCGGCCGGGTTGGCGGGGCCGCGCCCGCCGGGCTGGACCCGCGGCCAGGCGATCGAGAAGCGGTAGGTGTCGAGGCCGAGGTCCGCGAGGAGGGCCACGTCCCCGGGCATCCGGTGGTAGTGGTCGCAGGCGGTGTCCCCGGTGTCGCCGCCGCGGACCGCACCGGGGACGCGGCTGAAGGTGTCCCAGATCGAGGCGGTCCGGCCGTCCTCGGCGGCGGCCCCCTCGATCTGGTAGGCGGAGGTGGCCGCGCCGATCCGGAAGCCGGGCGGGAGGCGGGCGATCAGGGCGTCGTCGGCGGGGAAGCGGTACGGGGCGACTGCCATGGGCCGGGCTCCTGGGGGTGGGTACGGGGGCGGGCGGGGGTACGGCCTCCCCGTACCGGGGTGCGGGGAGGCCGTAGCGCCCGTGGACGGTCAGGGCAGGCGGTGCTCGGCGTTCAGGACGGCGCCGCGCTCGGGGCGGTTCTCGTCGTAGCCGCGGGTGTTGCACTGGAGTCCGCCGACCACGCAGTGGCTGACGAGCGCCGCGAGGGTGCGGTCCTCCCAGGCGTTGAAGAAGTCGTAGTGGAAGGAGTGGCCGCGGCCTGAGGAGAGCCTGACCTGCGACATGTCCCCGTCGGCAGGGAAGGCCATCTTGAACTCGACCATCGGCACGGCCACCGGGTGGGAGGGCGGGCAGACGTCGTCGTTGGTGCCGGGTTTGACCACCGGGTAGGCCATGTGGGCCTTGTGGTCGGGGGTGTCCAGGTGCAGGCCGTTCCAGCAGCTGGGGGCCTGCATGCGGATGTTGAGCTGGGTGCCGGCCGGGCAGTGGGCGGGGAAGTCCGGGTTCCGGTAGCTGTCGCCGCACTCCCAGCCCTCGACCCAGCCGTCGTGGTTGCGGAACTCCTCGGCGGTCTGGGTGGGGCTGCCGACCACGAAGCGCAGGCCCTTGGGGAAGGGGCGGACGCTGCGGTAGTCGGTGACGCCCGACTTGTAGTAGATGACCTGCGGGCCGGTCGGGAGGATCTTGCGGTCGCCCTTGTAGAGCGAGGGCATCCAGTAGGCGGAGGCGTCCGCCGGGGCGTTGCAGGTGGTGGGGCCGCCCAGCAGGGAGGCGGTGGTGGAGTGGGCGTTGGTGCCGGTGTTGCCCATGAAGGTGTGGTCGTGGGAGGCGCCGGGGCGGCCGGGGTAGACGATCGGGTCGTCCGGCGCGGTGTGGGTGACGGCGCAGTTGGCCTGGAACTCGTGGAAGTAGGCGGGCGGCGGGACGGCGTGGGACGGGGTCACCCCGGTGACCGGGGGGTTCGCCGGGATGTAGCCGTCGCCGTCGGGGTCGTCGCCGGAGGGGCCGGCGGGGCCGGCCGCGGTGTGGCCGGCGTGCCCGGTGGCGGCGGGCGCGGAGAGCGCGTGCCCGGCGGCGGTGTCCGGGGCCTGCCCGTCGGCCGCGGAGGCGATGGTCCCGGCGGTGAGCGCCGAGGCGCCGAGGGCGAGGGCGATCAGTAAGGCGGGCAGGGTGCGGCTGCTGCTGCTGCGGGTTCTCACGGGTTCCTCCTCATGGGTTCCTCCTCAGGGGTCCGGTCCGGTCCGGTCCGGTCCCGTCCCGTCCCGTCCGGTCCGGTCGGCCGTCAGCCGTTGCCGTAGACGCCGAACTCGTGGAGCGAGTAGCCCCAGCCCGTGCCGCGTGCGGTCAGGTGCAGGCGGACGTAGCGGGCGGTGGCGGCGGCCTCGACGGTGTCCACGTCGCCGTTCCCGGCGGTCTGGGTGTGTACGGTGCGCCAGTTCTGGCCGTCGTCGGAGACCTGGACCTCGTACGCGCGGGCGTAGGCCGGGTCCCAGACGAGCTGGAGGCGGGTGAAGGAGCGGACCGCGCCGAGGTCGACCCGGATCCACTGCGGGTCGCTCCAGTCGCTGGCCCAGCGGGTGCCCTGGTTGCCGTCGGTGGCCTGGCCGGGCGGGCAGGGGCAGTCCCCGTACGAGGCCTGGAAGGAGGAGGCGGTGGTGGGGCGGCCCTGGGCGAGGTTGGTGCCGGGGACGGCCGGGGCGACGACCCGGACGGACTCCGTCTCGATGCCCGCGTTGCCGCGCCCGTCCTCGGCCTGGACGTAGACCTTCCAGACGCCGAGCTTCTCGGGGGCGGTGACGGTCAGGGAGCCGTCGGCGTTGCGCCGGTGCGCGGCTTCGATCAGGCGCTTGTCGCCGTTGGCGTAGTTCCCGCTGAGGAAGACCTTCGTGGTGACGGGGTCCCCGTCGGGGTCCCGGACGGCGGCGCGGACGGTGAACTCGCCTCCGGCCGGGGCCGATCCGGCGGGGGTGACGCTCATGCCCGTGATGACGGGCGGGGTGTTGTCCCCCGCCGTGCTGCCCGTGTACGCCTTCTTGACGGCGTAGTAGGAGAGCCGCTTGAGGCCGTCGGGCACCAGGTTGAACCAGACCCCTCCGAAGTCGTGCTCCGTGCCGTAGTGGAAGACGGTGGCGCCGAGGGCGACCCCGCGGTGGCCGGTGACGCAGTCCCAGGCGCGGGTGTAGCCCTCGGCCTTCTGGACGTCGGTGGGCTCCTCGGCCACCCCGTTGGCGTCCTTCGGGACCTCCCACTCCCCCGCCGGGCCGGTCTCGGTGATGACGTACGGCTTGGTGTAGCCGCCCTGCTCCCAGTCCTCGCGGACCCCGCACATGTCCCCGTAGGCGTTCATCGCGTACAGGTCGAGGTCGGGGGCGTTGCGCTGGTAGTAGGGCCAGGCGCCGGTCCAGGCGTCGGTGGAGGTGACGGGGTGGTCGGGGTCGACGGAGTGGATCTTCCGGGCGACCTCGTTGACGAAGGAGGTGTAGGCGTTGCGCTGGGTCTCCAGTTCGGCGCCTCCGTAGCAGTTCTGGAGGCCGAGTACGGACTCGTTGCCGACGTTCCACATGAGGGTGGCCGGATGGGACTTGTAGGCCTCGACCCAGCGGGCGGCCTCGGCGAGCACGTTCGCCTTGTACGCCGTGTCCGTCGCGTAGTTGACGCAGCCGCCGGAGCCGGGGCCGCCGCCGGGCTGGAGCCAGAAGCCGTTCATGACGCGGACGCCGTGGGCGGCGGCCGCGTCGAGGAGGGGTTTCGTGGACGCGTCGGTGCCCCAGGTGCGGACGGTGTTGGCGCCCATGGCCTTGACGTCGGGCATGTGGCGGGCGGCGTCGGCGGCGGAGGGGCCCCAGGTGACCCCCTTGACGGTGTACGGCTGGCCGCCCGCGGTGAGCTGCCAGTTGCCCCGGCTGCCGGTGACGCGGACGGCGCCGCCCGGCTGGGGCGGGGTGGTGCCCGGTTCCCCGTAGACCTTGAACTCCCAGAGGGAGAGGCCGTATCCGCCGGAGCGGGTGATGCCGAGGAGGCGGACGTGGCGGCCGGTGCCGGAGACGGGGAGCTCGTCGGTACCGCCGTCGGAGCCGGTCACGGACTTGACGGTGCGCCAGTCGGTGCCGTTGTCGGAGAGCTGGACCTCGTAGGCGGTGGCGTGGGCCGCCTCCCAGCTGAGGACGACCCGGCTGACGGTGGCGGCGGCGCCCAGGTCGACCTGGAGCCACTGGCCGTCGGCCCACTGGCTGGCCCAGCGGGTGCCGGGGTCGCCGTCGACGGCTGCGGAGGCGGGGAAGGCGGGGCCCTCGGTGGAGGAGGCGGTGGCGGGCCTGCCCTGGGAGAGCAGGGTTTCGGCGGCGGAGGCGGCGGGGGCGCCGGCGAGGGTGGTGAGGGAGGCCGCGAACAGGGCGCCGAGGGAGACGGCGCAGGCCGCGGTACGGGAGCGGGGGCGGCCCCAGGGGCCGGGGGCGGCTAAGGGGGCGCTGGGTTGCACGGTCATGGGGGGACCTTCCGAGCGGCTCTTGGAAGCGGGCGGTGTGGGCCTTCCGGGCGGCGCAGCGGTCGCCGCCCGGAAGGCGGAGGGGGTGGTGGGCCGGGGCGCGGTCCGGCGGGGGCCGCGCCCCGGCCGGGGGGTCACGGGAAGCTGACGACCGTGGACGGGACGGTCGAGGTGCCCTGGGTGGGAGCGCCGGTGCTGTTGATGACGTGGTCGAAGTGGCCGTTGCCGCCGAGGGAGACGGTGAGCAGGCTGTGGAACTTCACGCCGGGTGTGACGGGGGCCTTGAAGCCGTGGTCCTGCCGGATGGTGGGGTCGACGTTGTAGTAGCAGTAGCTGCCCATGCCCCAGCCCTCGTGGGTGGTGACGGAGTCGTCGACGCGGTAGGCGGCGTAGCCCCTGCCGGTGCCGTTCTGGATGGCGGCCTGGTTGGGGGCGTCGTAGGCCTTCTCGTTCTGGAAGAAGATGGTGCGGCCGCGCTCGCCGTACCACTCGACGTCGTACTTGTTGAAGTGCTCGACGAAGAGGCCGGTGGCGAGGACGTCGTCGCCGTTGACGCGGACGCCGTAGTCGGCGCGGTTGGTCTCCCAGCCGACTCCCTCGCCGTGGTCGGCGCGCCAGACCCAGGTGTGGTCGACGATGACGTCGTCGCTGTTGACGACCATGCTGGTGGTGGCCTTGCCGGGGCCGGCGCCGCCGATGCGGATGTAGACGTCCTGGACGGTGGTCGGGTTGGCCGCGTGGTCGGCGGCGGAGTTCTGCGGGCCGAGTTCGAGCAGGACCGGGGAGTTGACGGGTCCGGCGTCGATGAGGAATCCGGCGAGGCGGACCCCGTCGACGTCGGCGACCTTCACGGCGGCGGCGCCGTTGTCGGGGATGAGGGTGGCGAGTCCGAGGCCGAGGACGATCGTGCCCGCGCGGGTGATCTCGACGGGCCGGTCGACGTGGTAGACGCCGGGGGTGAACAGCAGGTGCAGGCCCTGCTGGACGGCCTGGTTCATGGTGGCGGCGGTGGTGCCGGGCTTGACGACGTAGAAGCGGTCGAGGGGGATCTTCTCGCCCTGGGGGGTGCCGTTCGCCCAGGTGGTGCCGCGGGCGTTGGTCCGCTTGGCGGGGGCGAACACCTTGTACTGGTTGTCCTCCCAGATGAGGTACGGCTTCTCGCGGGAGACCGGGGTGGTGTCGAGGGTGGTGTAGCGGGGTTCGGGGAAGGTGTTGGCGGGTGCGCCCTCGGTGCCGGAGAAGACCTGGTTCCAGACGCTGTTGGACCAGCCGCCGATGGAGCTGTCGCGGGTGTACCACTGCTGCTGCGAGTAGTTGCCGACCTGGCCGTCGATCTTCGAGTCGGCGATGTAGCCGCCGGAGGCCCAGCCGTAGCCGTTGGGGGCGAGGTTGAGCCCGCCCTTGACATGCATCCGGCGGAAGGAGGAGGCCTGGGAGACGGCCCAGCGGTCGGTGCCGCTGACGGGGTTGAGGGTGAGCCCCTCGGCTCCGCGCCAGAAGTTCTGGGTGGCGTTGCCGCCGAACCAGCCCGCGTCGACGGTGACGTCCCCGTTGACGGTGGTGTCGCCGGGGCGGACGCCGAGGCCGGCGATCTGGGTGTAGAAGCCGAGCTGGGCGTTGAGGCCGCTGTACGTGCCGGGCTTGAGGAGGAAGGCGTGGCGGCCGGGGCCGAACTGGGCGGACTCCTGCTCCTGGAAGACGGCGTCCAGCTTGGCCTGGAGGCCGGGGGTGGCGGGGTCGAAGACGTGCACGTTGGGGCCGAGGTCGCCGCCGCCGGGCAGCTGGGGGCCGGTGCCGTCGGTGGACCCGTACACCTGGAACTCCCAGAGGGAGTAGCCGTATCCGGTGGCGCGGGTGAGGCCGCTCATCCTGACGTAGCGGCCGGAGCCGGTGAGGGCGACCTCGTCGGTGCCGCCGTCGCCGGTGGGCACGGCGGTGACGGTGCGCCAGGAGGTGCCGTCGTCGGAGGCCTGGATCTCGTAGCTGCGGCCGTAGGCGGCCTCCCAGGTGAGGACGGCCCGGCTGAGCTGCCGGCTGGCGCCGAGGTCGACCTGGAGCCACTGGGGGTCCTGCCACTGGCTGGACCAGCGGGTGCCGGGGTTGCCGTCCACGGCGGCGGAGGCGGGGAAGACCGCGCCTTCGAGGGAGGAGGCGGTGGCCGGGCGGCCTTGGGAGAGCAGGGTTTCGGCGGCCTGGGCGGTGGTGGCGGGGAGGGCCGCGAGGAGGGTGGCGGCCAGGGCGGCGGCGAGGGCGCCGGCCGTGGTGCGGCGGGGGGTGGGGCGGGGGCGCCGACGGGGCGGCGGGTTCCCAAGGGAGGACATGGGTCTCCTCGGTGGGGTGTGGCGGACACGGGGGAGAGCGCTCCCCGAAACCTTGCAAGCGTTCGGGGAGGACGGTCAAGACGTGCGACACGCCTTTTCTTTTGTCTTGCATTAAGCATCGATCCGATGCGCGGCAGGACGGAACGGGCCGCCGGTCCGCGGAAATCGGGTCGACAGGACAGCGCGGCGCCCGGCAGAGTGGCCGCCCGTGACGAGCAGTGAGCTGTGGGACCGCGAGACCGCCGAGCGCTACGACGCCGAGGAGGCCGAATCCTCCACGGCCGCCGCCCTCGGCCCGGCCCTGGACTTCCTGGCCGCACTCGCCGGGGACGGCAGGGCCCTGGAGTTCGCCATCGGGACCGGGCGCGTGGGCGTCCCGCTGCGGGAGCGCGGCGTACCGGTCGCGGGCATCGAGCTGTCCCCGCACATGACCGCGGTACTGCGGCGCAAGGTCGCCGAGGACGTGCTGCCCGTGACGGTCGGGGACATGGCGACCACCGTGGTCCCGGGCGCGTTCTCGCTCGTCTACCTGGTCTACAACACGATCTCGAACCTGCTCACGCAGGACGAGCAGGTCGAGTGCTTCCGCAACGCCGCCCGCCATCTGGAGCCCGGCGGCCGCTTCCTCGTCGAACTGACCGTGCCGCCGCTGCGGTTCCTGCCGCCCGGGCAGCTGGCGGTCCCGTTCGACGTGTCCGGGCCGCACGTCGGCTTCGACACCTTCGACCTGGTCGAACAGCTCCTGGTATCGCACCACTTCACCCGCGAGGGCGGGGACGGGCCCTACCGCCGCGAGAGTTCGCGGCACCGGTACGCCTGGCCCGCCGAGCTGGACCTGATGGCCCGGATCGCCGGGCTGGAGCCGGAGCTGCGCCTCGCGGACTGGGACGGGACGCCGTTCACCCAGGACTCCGCGAAGCACGTCTCCGTGTGGCGCAAGCCGCTCTGAGGCCGGTGGGCGCGGCCGGCGTCGGGCCGGCGGGGGTTCAGGCCCCGTGCGCCCCGCGGGCGAGTGCCCGGTGGGCGCGGACGATCTCGGCGTAGCGCCTGCCGCTGGTCTTCACCGTGCGCTTCTGGGTGGCGTAGTCGACGTGGACGAGCCCGAAGCGCTTGTCGTAGCCGTAGGCCCATTCGAAGTTGTCCAGGAGCGACCAGGCGTAGTACCCGGCGAGCGGGACCCCCTTGCGCAGGGCGCGCGCGCAGGCGGCGAGGTGCTGTTCGAGGTAGCGGGCGCGGTCCGGGTCGTGGACGGAGCCGTCGGGTCCGGCGGCGTCGGGGTAGGCCGAGCCGTTCTCGGTGACGAAGAGCTCGCGCACGCCGTACTCCTCGGTGAGGCGCAGCAGCAGGCTCTCCAGGCCGGCCGCCTCGACGGGCCAGTCCATGGCCGTGCGGGGTACGCCGGGCAGGCGGACCTCGCGGGCGTGGGGGACGGGGCCGGCGGGGTCGTCGGCGACGGTGACCGGGAAGTAGTAGTTGAGCCCGTGCCAGTCGAGCGGCGCGGCGATTGCCGTCAAGTCGCCTTCCTTTTCCGGGAGTTCGACTCCGTACAGCTCGCGCATGTCGGCGGGGAAGCCGCGCCCGTAGACCGGGTCGAGGAACCACCGGTTGCTGTGCCCGTCGGCGCGGACGGCGGCGGCGGTGTCCTCGGGGCGGGTGGAGGCGGGTTCGACGGTGGAGTGGTTGGTGACGAGGCCGACGCGGGCGCCGGGGGCGGCCGCGCGGATGGCGGCGGTGCCGAGGCCGTGGGCGAGGAGCAGGTGGTAGGAGGCGCGGACGGCGGCGGTCAGGTCGGTCAGGCCGGGGGCCATCAGGCCCTGGTGGTGGCCGATCCAGGCGGAGCAGAGGGGTTCGTTGAGGGTGGTCCAGCGGGTGACGCGGTCGCCGAGGCGTCCGGCGACGGCGGCGGCGTAGTCCGCGAAGTGCCCTGCGGTGTCGCGGGAGGTCCAGCCGCCGCGGTCCTGGAGGGCCTGCGGGAGGTCCCAGTGGTAGAGGGTGACGCAGGGGGTGATCCCGGCGCCGAGGAGCCCGTCGACGAGGCGGTCGTAGAAGCCGAGTCCGGCGGGGTTGAGGGGGCCGTCGCCGCCGGGCAGGACGCGGGGCCAGGCGACGGACAGCCGGTAGGTGTCGGCGCCGAGCTCCTTGACGAGGGCGATGTCCTCGCGCCAGCGGTGGTAGTGGTCGCAGGCCGTGTCGCCGGTGTCGCCGTTGTCGACGGCGCCGGGGACGCGGGAGAAGGTGTCCCAGATGGAGGGGCCGCGGCCGTCCTCGGCGACGGCGCCCTCGATCTGGTAGGCGGAGGTCGCGGTGCCCCAGGCGAAGGACGGCGGGAAGGCCTCCAAGTCGAGCTGGGGGAAGGTGGGTTCGGACACGGGGGACCTCTTCGTGGTCGGTGGGGTCGGCAGTCGGGCGGGCGGGGGCGCGGGCAGGGCGGGCGCGGGGGGAGCCGGCGCGGGCGGGGCCGTCATTTGACGGCGCCCGCGGTGAGCCCGGCGACGAGGTAGCGCTGGAGCAGCAGGAACCCGGCGACGACGGGCACGCTCACCACGAGGGAGGCGGCCATCACCTGGTTCCAGTAGACGTCGTTCTGGGTGGCGTAGCCCTGGAGGCCGACGGCGAGGGTGCGGGTGGTGTCGTCGGTCATGACGGAGGCGAAGAGCACCTCGCCCCAGGCGGTCATGAAGGCGTACACGGCGACCGCGACGATGCCGGGGCGGGCGGCGGGCACGATGACGCGCAGGAGGGCGCGCAGCGGTCCGCAGCCGTCGACCTTGGCGGCCTCGTCGAGCTCGCGCGGGATCGAGTCGAAGTACCCGGTGAGCATCCAGATGGAGAAGGGCAGCGAGAAGGTCAGGTAGGTGAGGACCAGGCCCTCGCGGGAGCCGAAGAGGGCGATGCCGGTGGCGTTGCCGATGTTGACGTAGATGAGGAAGAGCGGCAGCAGGAAGAGGATGCCGGGGAACATCTGCGTGGACAGGACGGTGAGGGTGAAGACCCGCTTGCCGCGGAACTCGTGGCGCGAGACGGCGTACGCGGCGAGGATCGCGACGGCGACGGAGAAGACGGTGGCGGCGCCGGCGACGACGATCGAGTTCACGAAGTAGTCGGCGAGCGGGACGGTCTCCCAGATGTCGGCGTACGGGCGCAGGGTGAGCGTGGAGGGGATCCACTCGAAGCTGCCGGAGACGTCCGCGAGCGGCTTGAGGGAGCTGGAGACCATCACGTAGACGGGCAGCAGGACGAAGGCGGTGAGCAGGGTGAGGACCACGCGCCGGGTCCACAGGAAGGAGGGGGGCGGGGCCATCGGGGAGCGGGGGCCAGCCGGACCCCGCGGGGCGGCCTTCGCGGGGGCGGCGGTCTTCGCGGTGGCGGTGTCAGGCATCCGGGGCCTTCCTTCCGCGGCTGGTGAGCAGGAGGTAGCCGCCGGTGGCGGCGAGGAGGAAGAGCAGGAGGAGGACCGACATCGCGGAGCCGGTGCCGAAGTTCCAGGTCTGGAAGGACGACTGGTAGATGTGGAGGGAGATCAGGTCGGCGGCTTCGGGTGCCGCCTTGCCGAAGAGCACGAACGGCGTGTTGAAGTCGTTGAAGGTCCACAGGAAGAGGACCAGGACGAGGACCTGGTTGACGGGGCGCAGCGAGGGCAGGGTAATGTGCCGGATCTGCTGCCAGACGCCGGCCCCGTCGAGGGCGGCGGCCTCGTACATGTCGCGGGGGATGTTCTGGAGTCCGGCCATGACGGTGAGGAAGGCGAAGGGCCAGCCCTTCCAGACGGAGACGGCGAGCAGGGCCCAGAAGCTGTTGTCGCCGATGAGCCAGAAGGCGGGGGCGTCGCCGATGCCGAGCTGGTCGTGCAGGACGTGGTTGACGACCCCGTTGTCGCGCTGGAACATGAACGCCCACGTGATCACGGCCGCGTAGACGGGCAGGGCGTAGGGGACGAGGAAGAGGGTCCGCAGCAGGCCCCGGCCGCGGAACTGCTCCTGGAGGAGGACGGCGGCGGCCGTGCCGAGCAGCCAGCACAGGGCGACGGACAGCACGGTGAACTGGCAGGTGGTCAGGAAGGACTTCAGGAGGGACCGGCCGACGGCGGCGTCGAAGTCCACGGACACGGCGTAGTTGTCGAGCGCGGCCCAGGGGGCGGCGGCCCAGTTGCGGATGTGGAACTGCGTGAGCTCCTTGAAGCTCATGGCGATGCCCATGAGCATCGGCACGAGGTGCACGAGGAGTTCGAGGAGCAGGGCGGGCAGCAGGAAGAGGTACGGCAGTACGGTCCGGCGGCGCCCGGAGCGGCGGGGCGTGCGCGCCCCTCCGGGTGCCGTCCGCGGTGCCGGTGCCCTGCCCGCGGCGGGTTCCCGTACGGGGGTGGCGGCGGCCTGGCTCATGGGCGGGCCTACTTCTTCGGCATCTGCTGCTGGGCCTTGTCGAGCTCGGCCCGGACGGACTCGGTGGTGACGGGGCGGCCGGCGGCGGCGTCCGCGAAGAGCTCCTTGACGGCGGTGCCGACGACCGTCTCGAACTGGGACTCCTCGGGCACCTGCGGGAGGGCGGCGGCGCTGGTGGCGAGGGTGTCGCGGATGACGGCGAGGGACGGGCCGGAGAAGGCGGGGTCCTGCTGGGCGTCCTTGACCGGGGGGACGGAGCCGTAGGCCTTGTTGAGGACGGTCTGCTCCTCCTTGCTGGTCATGAACTTGACGAACTTGAGGGCGCCGTCGAGGTTCTTCGTGTTCTTGAAGACGGCCATGTTGATGCCGGCGACCATGGAGTTGACGGCCGTACCGCTGCCGGGGGCGCCGGAGGCGACGGGCGCGGGGACGACTCCCCACGCGTCCTCGGCCATGCCCTGGGCGGCGAAGGTCTGGGCGGGGGTCTGCCAGAGCACCATGCCGGTCCGGTTCTTGGCGAAGTCGCTGAGGGACTGGTTCTGGGCGTACTCGGCGTTGCCGGGGGCGACGATCTTGTGGGTGGCCATGAGGTCGACGTACTGCTTGACGGCGGCGACGGCCCCGTCGGAGGTGAAGGCGGGCTCGCCGTCGGGGGTGACGAAGTCGGCCCCGTGCTGCTTGGCGAGGACGAAGACCTGGTGGATGTTGTTGGAGAGGTTGGAGCCCTCGACCCCGAGCCCCCACTTGCCGTCCCTGCTGAGCTTCTTGCCGGCGGCGACGACCTCGTCCCAGGTCCGCGGGGGCTGGGCGATGCCTGCCTCCTCGAACATCTTCTTGTTGTAGTAGAGGGCGTAGGCCATCGAGTAGAGCGGTACGGCGGCGGGGTCCTGGCCGGGGGCGCCGGTGGAGCCCAGGGCCGAGTCGACGAACCGGCCCTTGCCGCCGATGGCGTCGAGGTTCTTCGCGTCCCAGGGCAGCAGGGCGCCGGTGGCCTGGAGGGAGGCGCTCCAGGTGTTGCCGATGTTGAGGATGTCGGGGCCCTGGCCGGAGGTGGTGGCGGTGAGGATCCGGTTGAGGAGGTCGGACCACGGGATCACCTCCAGCTTGACCTTGATGCCGGTCTGCTTCTCGAAGGCGTCGAGCTCGGGCTGGAGGACCTTCTTGTCGACCTCCAGGCTGGAGCCCTGGTTGGAGGCCCAGTAGGTGAGGGTCCTGGGTCCGCCGGCGCCGCCCTCCGCGCCGCCGCTGCACGCGGTCGCGGTGAGGAGGAGGGAGAGGGTGGCGGCACCCGTGGCGGCGGCTCTGATTCTGCGCATGGCTCCTGGGCCCTTTCAGGGGGATGGCAGGGTCGCCGACAGGGGGAGTTCCCGGACCACCCGCACCGCGTCGGCTTAATTTAGGATGTGAGTTAAACCCCACGAGAAGGGTGCGTCAAGGGTTGGCGTACGGGTATGTTTCAGGGGACGACTACGACGGACGGGGACGACAGTGCACGCGAAAAGTGGCCGCACGGTGCGCGACCTGCGGCGCGAGAACCGGACCGCGGTGCTGCGGAAGCTGTACTTCGACGGCCCCATGAGCCGGCTCATGCTCGGCCCCGCGACGGGGCTCAGCTCGGGCTCGATCAGCAACGTGGTCGCGGAGCTGGTCGCCGAGCACCTGGTCGAGGAGGCCGGCAGCGTGGACTCCGCCGGCGGCCGCCCGCGCACCCTGCTGCGGATCGCGCCGGGCAGCGGCTGCATGATCGGCGTGGACGTCGGCGAGACCCGGGTCCGGATCGAGCTCTTCGACCTCGCCCTCACCGAACTCGCGCGTACGGAGCGCCCGTTGGCACCCTCCGGGCCGCGGACCGCCCGGTACGAGGTGGCGGTGGTCGTGGAGCACCTGCGGGACGGCATCGCGGAGGTGCTGCGCGGGGCCGGGGTGCCCGCGCAGCGGCTGCTCGGGGTCGGGATCGGCGTACCCGGCATCGTGGAGCTCTCCGCGGAGGCGGGCGCGGTGGTGCACGGGCAGACGATCGGCTGGGACGCCGTCCCCCTGGAGCGGCTGCTGCGCGAGAGCGTCGACCTCCCCGCGGAGGTCCCGTACCGGATCGAGAACGGCGCCAAGACCCTCGGCCAGGCCGAGATGTGGTTCGGCGCGGGGCGCGGCGCGGGCAGCGCGGTGGCGGTGCTGTTCGGCTCCGGCGTGGGCGCGTGCGTGGTCGCCGACCCGCTCGGACCCGGGCAGGCGCTGGAATGGGGCCACCTGACGGTACGGGTCCGGGGGCGGCGCTGCCGCTGCGGGGCCCAGGGCTGCCTGGAGGCGTACGCGGGCGCGGAGGCCCTGCTGGAGCGGTGGCGCGAGGCGGGCGGCGAACCGCCCCCGGGGGCGGACGAGGAGACGGCCCTGACGGCGATGCTCGCCGCCGCCCAGCCCGCCGAACCGGGCCGGGAGCCCGACCCCACGGCGCTCGCGGTCCTCGACGAGACCGCCGAGTACCTCGGCGCCGGCATGGCCGACCTGATCAACCTCTTCCGGCCCGAGCGGATCCTCGTCGGCGGCTGGGCCGGACTCCAGCTCGGCGAGCGCTTCCTCGCCTCGGTCGCCGACTACGCCCGCGCGTACGCCCTGCGCCACCCCGGCAGCCGGACCCGGATCGCGCTGGGCACGCTCGGGCCGGAGGCGGTCACCATCGGCGCCGGACTGCTGCCCCTGGTCGACTTCTTCGCCCAGGGCGGCCGCCGCCCCGAACCGGCCCCGACCACCCCGGCCCCGGCCTGGCAGACGGCACTGCGGGACCGGGTCTCGCCGTGAGGGCGGCGGGGTCCCCGGGCACGGGCTGACCCGTCACCGGGCGGCCGTCGGGCCGCGGTCAGGCCGGGGGGGCGGGCCGGCGGCAGGCCGGGCGCGAAGGCGGTGAAGGCGGCCGGACTCGGCGTGGAGGTCCACACCCCGGAGTCCTTCGCCGGACTGGTCGCCGACTGCCTGTCCTGAGGCGGAGGCGCGTCGGGGCAGCGGGCTGTCACAGGGCTGTGACGCGGACCGGACCATTCCAACCCACAAGATCACTAACTTCGTTCCTGCAGCCAGCAGCCCGAGCTCGACGGCCTCCACCGGAAGAGACCACGGCATACGGCTCTCCTTCAACACCACCCATGCACCAAGGAGTCGTCATGCGCACCACCCTCCGCGCCACCACCGCCGCCCTCGCCCTCCTCGGAGCAGCGGTGGCCGCCGCTCCGAGCGCGGCGTTCGCGGCCTCTTCCCCCGCTCCCGCAGCCCCGCAGGCCTCGCCCCCGCGCACCCTGGTGGTCGCCGAGAACTGCGTCAAGAGCAGGGTCATCCCGTCCGTGTTCAGCGGCCTGACGGTCAAGCTGACCAGCAGCGCGCACACCGGCGCCAGGGCCCAGCTGCGCGACGGGGACGGCAGGGTCGTGGCCGTGGTCGACCAGACCAAGCCGGAGGACCCGGCCGCCGGGCTGCGGATCGACGGGGTCCTGTCCACCGCCCCCGTGTTCAAGCAGCGCTCGCAGGGCGGGGACGCGCCGTGGACCGCCGCGGCGTTCCCGAAGCTGCCGAAGGACTGCAACCCCGCCGGCCGCCTGCACTCCACGACGAAGCACGGCAGCCTGACCGTCAAGACGTACAAGGCCGGCCCGCAGCTCTTCAGCTCGCACCTCGTCCAGAACGGCAAGCGCCTCGGCTTCCTGCACCCGGCGCCCCAGGCCTACCAGGACGTCCGCAAGGTCGGCCAGCGGTACGTCCGCCTGACCGTCGACGGCGAGGTCCACAGCTGGACCGGCGCCACCACCGCGTCCGCGAAGCTCGGCGTGTACAAGGTCGCGGGCGGCACGAAGGTCCGGCTCGTGAAGAAGAACGGCCTGTACGGAGTCCAGATGACCTCGCGCGGCGCCTGGAGCAACTGGACGTACTTCGCCCAGGGCAAGTCCGTGATCCTCCAGAGCGACAACACCGTCGTCGTCCTGAACGCGAACGGCACCCTCTCCAACTTCGTCCACGGCGTCGCCCGCCAGACCGCCCCGGTCTGGAAGCACGCCTGACCCGCCCCACCCGTCTGACCTGCCCGACCCGCCCGACCCGAGCGGAGCACCACACCCCAGGGGGCTGCCCCGGCCTGCACACCGGGCCGGGGCCGCCCCTTTTCCGTACGCGCACGGGCCCCGCCCCGTACCGCCCACGGCCGCCCGCCGCCCGCCGTGTAAGCACCGGCACCGCGGGAAGACGCGCGTCATGCTGACCACCGGCCGACGGCACCGATGGCACCCTCCGGGAGGTGCGGGCCCCACCGGCCCCCTCCACGGACGGGTCGCCGTGGTCACCGGCGCGGCCCGCGGCCTCGGGGAGGAACTGGCCTACGCCCTCTCCCTGCGCGGCGCCCGGGTGGCACTGCTCGGGCTGGAGCGCGACCGGCTGGCCCGGGTCGCCGCCCGGCTGCCCGGCCGGGCGGACCACTGGGCCGTGGACGTCACCGACGCCGCCGCCCTCGCCGCGGCCGCCCGCTCCGTCCGCTGCGCCCTCGGCCCGCCCTCGGTGGTCGTGGCCAATGCCGGAGTGGCCATCGGCGGCCCCCTCGCCCTCTGCACGGCGGAGGACTGGCGGCGGGTCGTGGACGTGAACGTGGTCGGCAGCGCGCTGACCGCCCGCTGCTTCCTGCCCGACCTGCTGCTCACCCGCGGGTACTACCTCCAGGTGGCCTCCCTGGCATCCTTCGCGCCCGCCCCGCTGCTCACCGCGTACTGCGCCTCCAAGGCCGGGGCCGAGTCCTTCGCGCACGCCCTGCGCGCCGAGGTGGCCCACCGCGGCGTGGACGTCGGCATCGCCTACCTCGCCTGGGCGGACACCGGGATGATCCGGGCAGCCGACGGGACCGAGGCCTTCACCCTGCTGCGGGCCCACATGCCCTGGCCGCTCTCGGTCACGTACGGGACCGCGCCCTTCGCGCACGCGATGGCCCGCGGCATCGAACGCCGCGCGGCCCGCGCCGCCCCCGTGCCCGCCACCGGCCTCCTCGGGCCCGGGGGCGCCGCCGCGGAACCCCGGCGCCGTCCGGCCTCCGGTGCCGGACGGCGCCCCTGACGGCACGATCCCCGACTCCGGACCCCGGGAGGAACGATGGCTGCGCGGCACCGCCTGGTGAGGGCGGCACCCGAACGGGTCTGGTCGAGCACCCCCTGCGCGGGATGGGCGGAGCCCTGCACAACGCCGCGCTGGACGCGCTGATCCAGCTGCGCCACCGCACCATGCTCCGGCGGCTCGCCGAGGTCGTCGAGCAGTCGGATCCCGGTGGACCCGGCGCCGCGGAACCGCCGCGGGCGGCCGGCGGGGGCGGCAGCGGCCCCCTGCACTGACCCGTTGCGGACCCGCCGTCCAACGGCCCTGGGTCTCCGCGGCCCAGGGTCTCCGCGGCCCTGAGGCTCCGCGGCCCTGACACGAGGAGCGAGCGATGCCCGATGCGGTGGTCGTCGGAGCCGGGCCCAACGGCCTGGTAGCCGCCAACCTGCTGGCCGATGCCGGATGGAGCGTGGAGGTACTGGAGTCCCAGCCGGAACCCGGCGGAGCCGTACGCAGCGACCGCGGCGTGCACCCTGACTACGTCAGCGACCTGTTCAGCGCCTTCTACCCGCTGGCCGAGGCCTCCCCCGTCATCTCCGCGCTCGGCCTGGAGCAGCACGGGCTCGTCTGGAGCCGTGCGCCGCGCGTGCTCGCGCATCCGCTGGCGGACGGCCGGTGCGCCGTACTGGAGCGGCTCCCCCGGGACACGGCCGCGTCGCTGGAGGCGTTCGCGGCGGGGGACGGGGCGGCCTGGACCGGCCTGTGCGGGGTCTGGGACCGGCTCGGACCCGAGATCGTCCGCGCCCTGTTCACCCCCTTCCCGCCCGTCCTGCCCGCCGCCCGGCTGCTGGGGCGCGTGCGCCGGGCCGGGGGCCTCGGCCTCGTACGGCGGCTGGTGCTGCCCGTACGGCGGCTCGGCGAGGAGGAGTTCCGCGCCGAGGCCGGTGCCGTGCTCCTCGCGGGCAACGCCCTGCACGCCGACCTGTCGCCGGAGGCGAGCGGCAGCGGCGGCTACGGGTGGCTCATGTCGATGCTCGGCCAGCACCACGGCTTCCCGGTGCCCGCGGGCGGGGCCGGTGAGCTCACCGCCGCGCTGGTGCGGCGGCTGGAGCACAGGGGCGGGGCGGTGCGGTGCGGCACTCCCGTGGTCGAGGTGGCCGTGCGCGGCGGGCGCGCCGTGGGCGTCCGGACGGCCGCCGGGGAGCGGGTGCCGGCCGGGCGGGGCGGTCCTGGCCGACGTATCGGCCCCCGCCCTGTACGGCTCGCTCGTCGCGGAGGAGCACCTGCCGGACCGGCTCCTGCGCGATCTGCGGCGCTTCCAGTGGGACGCGGCCACCTTCAAGGTGGACTGGGCGCTCGACGCACCGGTGCCGTGGACGGCCGGCGGGGCGGCCGGCGCCGGAACGGTCCACCTGGCCGACGGGGTGGACGGCCTGACCCTGTACGCCGCCCGGATCGCGGCGGGGCTCGTGCCGGAGGACCCGTTCCTCATCTTCGGGCAGATGACCACGGCCGACGCCCGGCGCTCGCCCGCGGGCACCGAATCGGCGTGGGCTTACACGCACCTCCCCCACCGCATCAAGGGAGATGCGGGGGGCGCGGGCCTGACGGGACGCTGGGACGCGGCCGAGTGCGAGGTGATGGCGGACCGGATGGAGGAGGCGGTCGAGCGCCGGGCGCCCGGCTTCCGGTCGCACGTCCTGCGCCGGCGCGTCCTGGCCCCGCCCACCCTGGAGGCCATGGACGCCAACCTGCACGGCGGGGCGCTCAACGGCGGTACGGCCGCCCTGCACCAGCAGCTGTTCTTCCGGCCCGTTCCCGGCACGGGCCGCCCCGACACCCCGGTGAAGGGCCTCTTCCTCGCCTCGGCGTCCGCCCACCCGGGCGGCGGCGTGCACGGCGCCCCGGGCGCCAACGCGGCCCGCGCCGCACTGCGCCGCCACGCTCCGCGGCTGCACCGGCGCCGCGGGTGACGGGGCGGGCCCCCGGTACGGGCACCAGGACGCCGCCGGTACGGCAGCCGCCTCCTCAGACCACCGTGACCGGGTGCCGGACGACCGCGTCGAAGAGGTAGCCCTGGGTGTTGTGGACGGCCGTGTCGGGCTGGGTGCGGCCGGTGGCGTCCGTGGCGCGGGCCAGCAGGGCCGTCGGTCCCGTGGCCCGCGGGGTCCACGGCAGGGACCAGCGCACCCAGGAGCCGCGGCGCGGGGCGTCGTGGAGGCGGGCCCGCTGCCAGTGGACCCCGCCGTCGGTGCTGACCTCCACCCGGCGCACGGGCGCCGCGCCGGACCAGGAGCGGCCGGTCAGCACGTGCGGGCGGTGGACCGGTACGGTCGCGCCCGACGCGAGCTCGAAGGCGCTCTTGAGGGTCTGGCGGGTGAGCGGGGCGCTGCCCTCCGGCGGGTGGCCGGGCCCGAACAGCCGGTACAGGTCGGTGTTCCACGGGGTGTAGAGCGGCTGGGCGCTGACCTCGATGTCGCCGACCCACTTGACGGAGGAGATGCCGATCCAGCCGGGCACCACGACGCGGACCGGGCCGCCGTGGTCGGCGGGCAGGGGCTCGCCGTTCATCTCGTACGCGAGGATGACGTCGTCCAGGGCCTTGGCGGCCGGCAGCGGGCGGCGCACCCGCCCCAGGTTCACTCCGCCCGAGACCACCTCGTCGTCCAGGCCGCGGGGCAGTACGTCCACGGCGCGGCGGCTGATCCCGGCGCGGCGCAGCACGTCCGAGAGGCGGGCGCCGCGCCAGCGGGCCGTGCCGATCGCGCCGAGGGTCCAGGCGGTTCCGGTGACGGCCTGGCCCTGCTGGGTGGCGTAGAAGCTGCGGCCGTTGCCCGCGCACTCGATGAACAGGGTCCGTTCGACGGCGGGCAGGGACCGCAGCCGCTCGTACGAGAACTCGACCGGCCCGCCGCCCGCCAGGGCGTCGCCCCAGACGGTCAGCTTCCAGTCGGCGGGGGCGATGCGGGGGGTGGTGGTGTGGTTGCGGACGAAGAACCGGTCCAGCGGGGTGAGGTGGCCGGTGCCCCGGAGGGCGGCGAAATTGGTCTCGGCGTTGGTGCCGCGGACGGTGAACAGCTCGGGCGGCAGGGCCTTCACGATGCCGGGCGCGGCGGCGGTGGCGGGAGCAGCCGCCCCGGCCGCACCCGCCGGTGCGGCGGCGCCCAGACCCAGCGGCCCCGCGGCCGCGGCCCCGGCCGCGAACAGCCGGAGCAGGTCGCGGCGCTCCAATCCGGCGGAACGGGCGCGACCGCGCGCCCACTGGCGCAGGCGCGCCCGGTCGTACTGGCTCTCGTCCATCGGGTCGACGGGCATGGCGCACGCTCCTCGGTCGTGATTCCCGACGGACCGTAGAGTGCCGCCCCCACCTGCGGGAACAGCCCGCCCCCGATGTCCACGAACCTGCAACACCCCCGCAACGCACCCTCCTCGCAGCCCCCGCGCGCCCTCCCCCTCCCAGGGGGTCTCCTTAAGAGGTCCTTAGCGCAGCCGTAAGGGGAGGGGATCCCGCCCGCGGGGGTGGGCGGGGGCGGCTAGGTTCGGGGCGGTCGGGGACGGCGGGAGGTCGTCCGGTCCCCGGCGCCGGGCGCCCTCGGTACGGGGTACGGGGCCCGGCCCCGTCGCGGTCCGGTCCCCCTTCCCCCCCTTCGGGGACCGGGCCGCGGTTCACGCAGCGGCCGGCGCGGCCCGTTCGAAGCCCGCGAGCATCTGTTCCAGGGCGGCCTGGTCGGGGCCCACGAAGGGGTCGATGTCCGGGGCCCTGCTCAGGGTGTCGACCATGCGGGCGGTGAGCCCGGTGGCCGGCGGCAGGTGGGTGGAGAGCACCCGCCCGGCGTCCATCTCGCGCAGCGGCCGTACGGTGGCGAGGTACTTGTCCGGGTCGGCGGTCGCCACCCACGGGCTGTCGACCGAGGCCCACAGCAGCTGGGCGGCGCGCAGCTGCTCCGCGTCCACGGCCCCGGCCTCGCCCCCGTCGGCCAGCTCGGCGGAGGGCATCGGGCCGCCGAAGCAGTCCGAGCTGAAGCAGGTGTCGGAGCGGTCGTCGTAGAAGCCGACGGTGGCCGGGTTGTCGAAGAGCGGCGGCCGGAAGGCGTGCAGGGTGCGGTCGCCGGCGTCGAGGGACTGTCCGGGGTTGAGGAACCACAGCCGGTCCATCGGCAGCGGCCGCTCGGTGGACATGATCCCCGCGCCGATGAACGTGGTGACCACCCGAGCCCGCGGCGCCGCCTCCATCAGCGCGAACAGCCCGCCGGTGTGGTCCCGGTCGGGGTGGGTCAGCCAGATCCACCGGACGTCCGCCGGATCGATCACCTCGCTCAGCCGCGCCAGGAAGTCCCGGTCGGGCAGGCTGAGCCCGGTGTCCACGACCACGGGCTCGGCGGCGTGCAGGACGAAGGCGTTGACGGCGAGGAACCCCAGCCCGGGCACCTCGAGGTGATCGGCGAGCACGGTGACGTCGGATCCGGCCTTCACGATGGACATGGCCCACTCACTCCCACGGCCCCCCACGACGTGCAGAGACCCTTCCATCGTGCTTGCGGCCCGGCCGCACCGCATCACGGGGGGCTGCGGCCGCCGTGGGCGGTGCTGCTCTGCGGAGCGGCCGGCCGGCCCGGGGTCGCCGGGCCGGCCGGGGGCGGTGTCCGGGGTCAGTGGACCCCGTTGTAGACCTGCCAGCCGGTGGCGATCTTCGTCTTGGTGGTGAAGGTGCCCTTGCCGGTGCCGGACCAGCGCCAGACGGCGCCGGTGGTGTCGCGGGCCAGGAGGTCGGAGCGGCCGTCGCCGGTGAGGTCGCCTGCGCCGACGACCGTGTCGTACGCGTCTCCCCAGTCCTTGGCGAGGAGGGCGCGGGGGGCGAACTTGCCGTTGCCGAGGCCGTTCATGCGCCAGAAGCCGTTGGCCTTGTCCTGGAGGAGGAGGTCGCCGGTGCCGTCGCCGGTGAGGTCGCCCGCGCCGACGATCTTCTTGTAGCCCTTGAAGGCCGTGCTCAGCAGGACGCGCGGGGCGAGGATGCCGGAGGCGGTGGTGGTGTAGAGGTACAGGCCGCCGGTCCCGGGGTCGCGGGCGATCAGGTCGGGGCGGCCGTCCTTCGTGACGTCTCCGGGGGAGGTGAGGACGTCGTACGCGTTCCAGCCCTTGCCGAGGACCTTGTGCTGGGTGGTGGGCTTGGGGGCCTCGCCGCAGGCGGGGGTGTAGAGGCGCATCTCACCGGTGGCGAGGCGGACCAGGGTGTCGTTGCAGCGGTCGCCGTTCGTGTCGCCGAAGGGGACCGGGCGGAAGCCCTTGGGCCAGCCGGTGCTGGTGCTGCTGCCGCTGAAGTTGCCGGTGGCGGGGTTGCCGTAGGCGGTGCGGAGGGTGCCGGCGGCGGTGGTCTGGAGGAAGTCGGCGGTGCCGTCGGGGATGCGGGCGCGGCCGCCGAAGTCGCGGTGGACGGCGGCGCCGCCGGTGACGGTCAGCCTGCCGGAGGCCAGGACGGCCGCGTCGGGGCTGGTGACGGCGGTGGCCTCGAGGGTCCAGGTCAGCGGGCCGTTCGGGGCGACGGCCCCGGAGTCCGTACGGCCGTTCCACACCGGCGTGAGGGGGTATCCGGAGAGTCCGCCGCTGAGGGTGCGCAGGGTCCGGCCTGCGGGGTCCTTCAGGGTCAGGGACCAGGAGGAGACGGGCCGGTTCAGCTTCCATTGCGGCTGCCAGGCCCTGGTGGCGGCCGTGCTGCCCGCCAGGGCGGCGGATGCCGGGACCGAGGAGCCGGTCACCGCGAGGGCGGGATCGGTGCTGGTCCGCGTACTCCACAGGCGGCCGGGTACGGGCGCGTGCCCGGCGCGCGGGACGGAGTCGTGCCAGAGGGCGGTAGCCGTGCCGTCGGGGCCGGCCGCGATCCTCGTGGTGATCCTGCCGCCCTTGGCGAAGTCCTCGATGGGCAGGAGGCGCTGTTCGCTCCAGGTGTCGGTCACGGGGTTGCGGACGCTCTCGGCGGCGGCCCGGCGCCACGTGTCGGCCGGCCCGTCCACCTCGGTCTCCCAGATCACGCGGAGGGTGCCGTCGGGCGCCATGGAGGCGTGCGGGGCGGCGTTCCAGCCGCCCCGGGACAGCCCCCGGGTCGCGGGCCACTCGGTGGCACCGGCCGGCAGGACGGCGGCGTAGACGGCGCTGGAGATGTCGTCGCCGAGGTTGAGGGCGTCGCTCCAGACGACCGCGACGTCCCCGTCCGGGGCGACGAACGGCTGCGGGGAGGGGAAGGACACCTCGGCGGACGACCGGGGGATCTCCTGCGGCGCCGACCAGCCGGCCCCCGGGCGGCGGACCGCCGCGTACACCTCGGTGAAGTAGTGGCCGTCGGTCCTGCTCCAGGTGACGGCCGTGGTGCCGTCCGCACCGGTACCGATGCGGGGGGCCGCGAGGTCGGCCTCCGGGGCGGCCAGCTGCGCCGGGGCGCTCCAGGGGCCGGTTGCCGTACGGGTCGCGGTCTCGATCGAGGGGACCCCCTGCGGGGAGGTGCGCCGGTAGGCGACCACGGTGGTGCCGCGGGCGTCGACGGCCGCGTCGGGGCCGTCGACCCGCTCGCCCGGGGCCGGGGCGGTGGCCACCGTCACCGGCCGGGACCAGCTGCCGTCGGCGGCGCGGGAGGCGGTCTCCACCGTCCAGCCGGTCTCCGCGCCGGCGGGCCGGGCGGCCCAGACGGCGGTGAGGGTGCCGCCGGGACCGGCGGCGAGGCGGCCGCCGGTGACGGCCTTCCCGGCGGCGGCGTCGAGGACCGGCCGCGGCTTCGACCAGGTCCCGCCGGTGACGGTGGCCGTCATCAGGCGGGCGGCGGTGGCGGGCCCGCCCTTTGCGAGCCCCCCCTTCCCGGGTACGTCCTTCGCGGACCCGTCCTTCCCGGGTACGTCCTCGGGGTACTCGGTCCACAGGGCGGTGACGGCTCCGTCGGTACCGGTGACGAGGGTGATGTCGCCGCGGCCGGTCGGGGTCGCGGCCAGCTGCGTGTCCGGGGCCCAGACCTCGGAGCGGGCCCCGCGCACGGAACCGTGCAGGGTGCGCCTGCCGTCGGCGGCCAGCTCGTTCCAGAGGGCCACGGCGGTGCCGTCGGAGGCGAGGGCCAGCTCCGTCGCACCGTACCGCGCGAGCGGGCTGTTCACCGGCTGGGCGGTGTTCCACGGGGCCAGGGGCCCGGCCGCGGGCGCGGCGGCCGGGGCCGGGGCGGGCACAGGGGCCGCGGTGGCGGTGGACAGCGGGGCGAGGGCGCCGCCGGATACGACGAGTGCGACGGTCGTGACGGCCGCGGCGAGGCGGCCGCGGGTCTGGGCGCGGTGGTGCGTGCGGGCCTGGTCGGCCATGGCGGGTGGTTCCTTCCCCCGTGAAATGGAGCGGTGCGGTGGTGCAGTCGTGCAGTGGTCACCTGTTCGATCACGGGAGGGGCGGGAGGGTTGTACGGAGTGTCTGAGGCGCTGCTCACACCGTCGGCCGGGGGTGCCGGGCGCGCGGCCGGCGGGCGGCGGCCCGCTCGGGGGCAGCCGTCGGCTCGACTCAGCTGCCGCGAGCTGCCGTCGCCTGCCGTGCAGTCCGGTGTAGCCCGTGTTGCCCGCGTGCTGCGGGCGCGTGAACTGCGTGAACAGTGCGTGGCCCGGTGGGCGGAGAAGATCCGGAGCCGGGTGGCGGCGGCTAGTTTCGGCGTCGAACGGTTCCGCGGGGCGACCGCCCGCGGAGCCCGGGCCCGGTCGCACCCTCGGCCGCAGGCCGTCGCTTCCGCAGCGTGCCGGGCCCACGAGGCCCGGCACTGCGCACCCCGCCCCGCCACATCCCGCCCCGCCACATCCCGCGCCGTCGCACCGCACCACGCCTGGCAGTGCTGTCCGGCCCCGCCCCGGCGGGCGGCCGCGGCCCGCTACCCGTACGACGCAAGGCGTGCACGCCGTACGACGTGCACGGCGTGCGACGTACCCCCCACCCCGTGTCCGCAGCGCTCCCAAGGACCCCCGATGCCGATCCCCCTGCCCGCGGGCGGGCGCCTCGCCCTGCTCGCCTTCTCCCTCGCCGCGGCCCTCGGCGCCGCCGGCCTCGCCGGAACGCCCGCCGCGGCCGACGCCGGCCCGCCGTTCGGCCCGCAGCCCCCGCAGAACCCGGTGACCGCGGCCAACGGAGCCGCCACCATGCACGGCGACAGCGCCTCCAGCGGCACCACGCCGTACCCGGGTCCGGGCACAGGAGCGGTCAACTACTCCCGCACGGCGCTGGCTTCGGCCTGCCCGACCGTGGTCGTGGGCAGCGACGGCTACGTGCTCGCCCTGTGCACCACGATCTTCGGCAGGACCCCGACCGTCCACCTGCTCGACCCCGCCACGGGGGCCGACCTCGCCTCGCTCGCCCTCCCCAAGGGCAGCCTCTTCGGCGGCGTCTACGCCTACCTCGACCACGAGGACCGCATCGTCGTCGTCGACGCGGACAACCGCCTCCTGCGCATCGGCCACCACCGCACCGCCTCCGGCTGGGCGCTGCGCATCGACCAGTCCACCCCCCTCGGCGACGCCGTCCCCGCAGGAGACAACATCGTCGGCCTGACCCCCGCCTGGGACGGCAGGGTCTGGTTCGCCACCAGCGGCGGAGTGATCGGCACGGTCGACACCGGCACCGGCGCGGTACGCAGCATCAGCACGGGCGAGGGCGTCCAGAACAGCATCTCCACCGTCCCCGGCCGCACCGCCGTCGCCACCGACCACGCCCTGTACCTGCTGTCGGCCGCCCCCGACGGCACCCCCGTCGTGGAGTGGCGGGCCCCCTACGACCGCGGCCCGGCCCGCAAGCCCGGCCAGCTCAGCTGGGGTACGGGCACCACCCCGAGCTTCTTCGGCCCGGCCACCGGCACCGAGTACGTCACCATCGTCGACAACGCGGCCCCGCACGGGAACCTGCTCGTCTACCGGACCGCGGGCGGCGCGGACCCGGTCTGCCGGATCCCCGTGCTCACCCAGCACGCGCGCAGCGGCACCGAGGACGCCGTCATCGCCTCCGGACGCAGCGTCTTCGTGACGAACACGTACGGGTACCCGTACCCGGCCCTGCCCGAGGGGGCACCGGCCAGCCAGCCCGCGTCGGCGAACTTCGACGGAGGGCTCAGCCGGGTCGACGTCAACGCCGAGGGCACGGGCTGCGACCTGGTCTGGAACAGCGGCGTGAAGTCCGCCGCGCTGCCCCGGCTCTCCCTCGCCGACGGGAAGATCTACACGGTGTCCGTGACCGGGCCGACCGGCAGCGCGGGCCTCAACACCTTCGCCCAGTACCACCACTCCGTCATCGACCCGGCCACCGGACGCCAGGCCGCGAGCACGTTCCTGGGCATCGGGCTGGTCTACAACCCGCTCCAGATGCGCGGGACGGCCTCCCCCGACGGCACCCTCTACCAGGGCACCGACACCGGCGTGGTCCGCATCTCCCGCCGCTGACAAGGGAGTTCGGAGGAGCGCCCGGCCGAAGCCGAAGCCGAGATACGGAACCCCCCGCCCCGCCCCCGCCCACCCGCCCGCACCTCCGAGGAGACCCATGAGCCAGCCCGCCCCTGCCGCCGGCGCCCCCGCACCCGCCTGGTCCTTCGAGACCCGGCAGCTGCACGCCGGCACCGCCCCCGACCCGGCGACCGGCGCCCGCGCGGTGCCCATCTACCAGACGACGTCCTTCGTGTTCCGCGACACCGCGCACGCCTCCGACCTGTTCTCCCTCGCCGAGCCGGGCAACATCTACACGCGCATCCACAACCCCACCCAGGACGCCCTCGAGGCGCGCATCGCCTCCCTGGAGGGCGGCGCGGCCGCCGTCGCCCTCGCCTCCGGGCAGGCCGCGGAGACCCTCGCGATCCTGAACCTGGCCTCGGCGGGCGACCACATCGTCTCCAGCGCGTCCCTGTACGGGGGCACGTACAACCTCTTCCGGCACACCCTGCCGAAGTTCGGCATCGACGTGTCGTTCGTCGAGGACCCCGACGACCTCGACGCCTGGCGGGCCGCCGTACGGCCCCACACCAAGGCCCTGTTCGCGGAGACCCTCGGCAATCCGCGCGGCAACGTCCTCGACGTCCGCGGGGTCGCCGACACCGCACACGCGGCGGGGCTCCCGCTGATCGTCGACAACACCGTGCCCACGCCGTACCTCCTGCGCCCCATCGAGCACGGGGCCGACGTCGTCGTCCACTCGGCCACCAAGTTCCTCGGCGGGCACGGCACCACCCTCGGCGGGGTGGTGGTCGACGCGGGCACCTTCGACTTCGGGGCGCACGGCGAGCGGTTCCCCGGGTTCACCGAGCCCGACCCGAGCTACCACGGGCTGCGCTACTGGCCCGCCCTCGGCCCGGGGGCGTACGCCGCGAAGCTGCGCGTGCAGCTGCTGCGCGACCTCGGCCCCGCCATCGCCCCGCACTCGGCCTTCCTGCTCCTCCAGGGCGTGGAGACGCTGAGCCTGCGCCTGGAGCGGCATTCGGCGAACGCCCAGGCGCTGGCCGAGTGGCTCGAACAGCGCGACGAGGTCGCCGCCGTGCACTACCCCGGGCTGCCGTCGAACCGCTGGTACGAGGCCGGGCGCCGCTACCTGCCGCGCGGGGCCGGGGCCGTGCTCTCCTTCGAGCTGCGGGGCGGGGTCGAGGCGGGCCGGCGGTTCGTGGACGGGCTTGAGCTGTTCAGCCACCTCGCGAACATCGGGGACGTGCGCAGCCTCGTCATCCACCCGGCCTCCACCACCCACAGCCAGCTCGACGAGGCGCAGCTAGCCGCCACGGGGACCTCGCCGGGGCTGGTCCGGCTGTCGGTGGGCATCGAGGACGCGGCCGACCTCAGGGCCGATCTGGAGGCCGGGTTCCGGGCGGCGAAGGCGGCGTCCTGAGCCCCGCCGCAGCCGAACCCGACCGCCCCGGCCCCGCCGGCCCCGCTCCCGGGGCCTCCGCCCCGGCCACCCCGCCTCCCGCCTCGCCGCTCCCTCCCGCCACCGGTGCGTGGCGGGAGGGGGATCCGGCGGGGCGCCGCCGGTGGTACCGGGGGGCGGGGCCGCTGGTGCTGGAGTCGGGGGCCGTGCTGCCGCAGGTGCGGCTGGCGTTCGAGACCTGGGGGCGGCTCGCCCCGGACCGCTCGAACGCGGTGCTCGTCCTGCACGCGCTGACCGGCGACAGCCACGTCGCCGGGCCCGCGGGTCCCGGCCATCCGACGGCGGGGTGGTGGGACGCGCTGGTGGGGCCGGGGCGGGCGCTGGACACCGACCGGTGGTTCGTGGTGGCCCCGAACGTGCTCGGCGGCTGCCAGGGGAGTACGGGCCCGGCCGCCGCGGGCCCCGGCGGCCGGCCCTGGGGCGGCGCCTTCCCGCGGCTGACCCAGCGCGACCAGGTGCGCGCCGAGACCGGGCTGGCCGATGCGCTGGGCATCGCCCGGTGGGCGCTGGTGGTCGGCGGGTCCATGGGCGGGATGCGGGCGCTGGAGTGGGCGGTGGGCGAACCGGCGCGCGTGGCCTCGCTGCTGCTGCTGGCCTGTCCGGCCGCGGCGAGCGCGGAGCAGATCGCGTGGGCCTCGGCGCAGGTGCACGCGATCCGCGCGGACCCGCACTGGCGGGGCGGCGACTACCACGGTGCCGCTCCCGGGCAGGGCCCGCACGCGGGGCTGGGCATCGCCCGCCGCATCGCCCACATCACCTACCGCTCGGCCGGGGAGCTGCAGGCCCGCTTCGGGCAGCGGGCCCAGGACGGGGAGGAGCCGGGGCTCGGCGGGCGGTACGGCGTCGAGTCGTACCTCGACCACCAGGCCGCCAAGCTGGTCCGGCGGTTCGACGCGGGCAGCTACGTGACCCTGGCCGAGGCCATGAACGGGCACGACGTCGGGCGGGGCCGGGGCGGTGTGCGCGGGGCCCTGGGCCGGGTGCGGGCCCGGACGGTGGTGGCCGGGGTGGACTCCGACCGGCTGTACCCGCTGGCGCAGCAGGAGGAGCTGGCGGACGGGATCCCGTCCGCGGACGGGGTCCGCACCGTCCGCTCCCCGTACGGGCACGACGGCTTCCTGCTGGAGACCGGGCAGGTCGGCGCGCTGGTGGCGGAACTCCTGGCGGACGCGGGCAAGTTCACCTGAGGAGGCGGGCCGGTTCGCCCCGGGGAGGCGTCAGCGGCGGGCCCGGCCCTCGGAGCGGTCTCTCATCCTGAGACCCGACTGTCCGTCATTTGGTCGCACCCTTGCCGGGCAGGAGAGTTCGGGCAAGTATTCCTATCAATCCGATGGGAAAGGTGGGGATCCGGTGAACCGCGGTCTGCCCCGAAACTGCTGCACCCGGGCCTCCCGGTGAGCCGCGCGGTCAAGGCTCCGGCCGGCGGCCTCCCGCCCGCCGAGGAGCAGCAGCGCGCCGTGCTCCGTACCGCCCGCGACGTCGCGGACGACCTCGCCGCGGACGCCATCGTCCGCGACCAGGCCGGCAGGCCGCCGACCGACGAGGCCGCCCGGCTGCGCGAGGCGGGGCTGCTGGCGGCACTCACCCCTCCCGGCCCCGGGCGCGGTACGGACTGGCGTACCGGATGCGCCGTCATCCGGGAGGTGTCCACCGCCGACAGCTCCGTCGGCGACCTCCTCGCCCGCCACTACGTGCACGCCTGGAGCGGCCGCTTCTACGCGGGTCACCAGCACCACCAGCACGCAGCCGCCCTGGAGGAGGAGTCCGTGCGCGAGCACTGGCTGTGGACCGGGACGGTCCGCACCCCCGGGCCCCACGAGCCCGCGGAGGCCCCGGAGCTCACCCTCCGCCCGCGCGGCTCCGGCTACGTCCTGGACGGGCGCCGGTCCGTGGAGACGGCCGTGGACGTCGCCGACCAGATCGTCGTGGACGCCGTCTGTACCGCGACCGGCGAGGTGCTGGTCGTCCGGATCCCGCCCGCTGCGCGGGGCGTGGGCGTGGAGCCGGCCCGCGACCGGCTGGGGCAGCGGGTCGCCGGAGCGGGCGAGGTCGTCTTCGAGCAGGTCGCCGTGGCGCGCCGGCAGGTGCTCGGCAGCCGCCCGCACGACGAGGAGTCGACGGCGCCCTTCACCGCCCTCGCCGAGCCCGCGCTGCGGCTCGCGCTGTGCCATGTGGCCCTCGGCAACGCGGAGGGGGCCCTCGCGGAGGTCCGCGACCTCAGCCGGGGGGCCCGCGCGCGCCGGCTGCCCGGGGAGGACCCGGACCTGCTGCTGACGTACGGGGAGCTCGCCTCCGCCGTGCAGACCGCGACCGCCGTGGTCGACCGGGCCACCGGGGTGACCGCCCAGGCCCTCGCACCGGGCGCGCTGCTGCACGCCGACGAACCCGCGGGGGTCGCCGCCCTGGTCGCCACCGCCGAGGCGGTGACCTCGAAGGCCTCCCTGCACATCACCACCCGGGTGCTGGAACTCGCCGACGCCCCCGGGCTGGACCGCTTCTGGCGCAACGCCCGCGCCCTCACCGCCCACCGCCCCGTCGCGCACCGGCTGCGCTCCATCGGCGAGCACTACCTGTACGGCTCGCAGCGCGCGGTGGCCGCCTTCGGCTGAGGCGCAGGACAGACCGGTACGAAGCGGATGAAATCCTACGGCTGGGCACGGGAGGCCGGGCCGGGGGCGTACGGGATAATGGCCCCATGCGGATTTCAGCCAGGGCGGACTACGCGGTGCGGGCGGCACTGCAGCTCGCCGCCTCCCATGACGGCGTACCGGTGAAGGCGGAGGCCATCGCCGACGCCCAGGAGATCCCGCACAAGTTCCTCGAAGGCATCCTGAACGACATGCGCCGGGGCGGCCTGGTGCTCAGCCAGCGCGGGGGCAACGGCGGCTACCGGCTGGCGAAGCCGGCCGACTCCATCAGCATCGCGGACGTGATCCGCATCGTGGACGGCCCGCTCGTCTCGGTGCGCGGCGTCCGGCCGCCCGACCTGTCGTACACGGGCCCCGCGGAGTCGCTGCTCCCCCTGTGGGTGGCGCTGCGGGCCAACGTGCGCGAGATCCTCGACCGCGTCACCCTCGCCGACGTCGCGTCCGCCCGCCTGCCCGCCGACGTGACCTCACTGGCCGAAACCCCGGGGGCTTGGACCAACCCCTGATCCGTCCGGTTCCGTACGGGTACGGGCAGTTCTGACCCGATCCGTTCTGCGCCGCTCCGCACGCTCTCGCGCGCCCCTTCACCACCCCTCCCACCTGCGACTTCCCGGATCCTGAGACCGATCCGTCCAACATATGGTCTGCCTCTTGGGCTCGCCCCTCCCCCTCTGCCAATATGCCTACCAGCCCGGTAGGAAAACTAGGAATGAGAGGCGGAGATGGCCGTGCAGAACCTGAACCACGCAGGCCGGACCATGCCTCTGACCTCCCGTCGGCACATCGACCTGCTGCGCACCTCCAGCGCCATCTGTCGGCCCGCCTGACGGACGCGGCCGCCGCAGGGCGACCGACCGGGACGCACCCGGCCCGCAGACACCGCCGTACGCCGCGCAGCCCGCGCCGCGCACCCGGTGCCCGCGCCGCCCGCGCGCCCTCCCGCAGCTGGCCGGCCCCCGGCCCTCCGCCTTCCGGCCCGTCACCCTCCGGCCGACCGGCTCCCGCACCCCGCCGCTCCGCACCGCCGACCCGCGCGGCTGCAAGCGGACAGCGCTGCCTGCCCGTCCCCCGGCCCGGCCGTCACGGGCCACCCGCATCTCATATCCCGAATCCCTCGTCCCGCATCCCGAACCCCGTACCTCGTACGCCATCCCGTGAAAGGACACCTCCGTGTCTGCCGCCAGATCGCTCAGCACCCTGCGCTCCCTCGCCGTCGTCGCCTCCCTCCCCCTCCTCCTGACCGCCTGCGGCTACGGTTCGGACGCCGCCAAGGAGGAGAAGAGCGACAACGCGAACGCCGCGGCGACCGGCAAGAAGCTCTCCGCCGACACCGTCCGCGTCGGCTACTTCCCCAACCTGACCCACGCCACCGCGCTGGTCGGCGTCCAGGAAGGCCT
>NZ_JBVJYM010000024.1:0-114773 GCF_055600495.1 Streptomyces sp. NPDC038213 | reverse complement strand
AGGAGATCCGCATCGAGGTCGTGAACGCCGCGTCCGAGGAGGACGCCGTCGAGGTCGGCCGCTCGATCGCCCGCAACAACCTCCTCAAGTGCGCGATCCACGGCGAGGACCCCAACTGGGGCCGGGTGCTCTCCGCCATCGGCACCACCTCCGCCGCCTTCGACCCCGACCGGCTCAACGTGGCCATCAACGGGGTCTGGGTCTGCAAGAACGGCTCCGTCGGGGAGGACCGCGACCTCGTCGACATGACCCCCCGCGAGGTCGGCATCACCGCGGACCTCTCCCACGGCACCGAGTCCGCCGTCATCTGGGCCAACGACCTGACCGCCGAGTACGTCCACGAGAACAGCGCGTACAGCTCATGACCGGGACCGCACGCAAGCACACGGCCCTCCCGAAGGCGCAGACCCTCATCGAGGCCCTGCCCTGGCTGACCCGCCACCACGGCAAGACCGTCGTCATCAAGTTCGGCGGCAACGCCATGGTGGACGAGGAGCTGAAGGCGGCCTTCGCCCAGGACGTGGTGTTCCTGCGGCACGCGGGCCTCAAGCCCGTGGTGGTCCACGGCGGCGGCCCCCAGATCAACGCCCAGCTGGACAAGGAAGGCCTGGTCAGCGAGTTCAGGGCGGGTCTGCGGGTCACCACGCCCGAGGCGATGGACGTGGTCCGGATGGTCCTGGCCGGGCGGGTCCAGCGGGAGCTGGTCGGCCTGCTCAACCAGCACGGGCCGTTCGCCGTCGGCATGACCGGCGAGGACGCCCACACCATCAGCGCGGTCCGGCACCGGCCGGAGATCGACGGCGAGCGGGTCGACATCGGCCGGGTCGGCGAGATCACCGCGATAGACACGGGGGCCATCGAGGCCCTGCTCGACGACGGCCGGATCCCGGTGATCTCCTCGATCGCCCGCGGCGCCGACGACGGGCACGTCTACAACGTCAACGCCGACACCGCCGCCGCCGCGCTCGCCGCGGCCCTGGGCGCCGAGACCCTGATGGTCCTCACCGACGTCGAGGGCCTGTACGCGGACTGGCCGCACAGCGACGAGGTCATCAGCCGGCTGACCGTGAGCCAGCTGGAGAAGCTGCTGCCCGACCTCTCCAGCGGCATGGTCCCCAAGATGGAGGGCTGCCTGCACGCCGTACGCAACGGGGTGCACACCGCCCGCGTGATCGACGGGCGGGTCCACCACTCGATCCTGCTGGAGATCTTCACCGACGAGGGCATCGGCACCATGGTCGTACCCGACGCGAACGGAACCGAAGGGGGAGCGGAATGAGCGAGTCGACCGGTAACGAGGCCTACGGGCAGCGCTGGCAGGGCGCCCTGGCCGACAACTACGGCACCCCCGCGGTGGCCCTGGTCCGGGGATCGGGGGCCCAGGTCTGGGACGCCGACGGGCGGCAGTACACCGACTTCGTCGGCGGGATCGCCGTGAACGCCCTCGGCCACGCCCACCCCGCCGTGGTCGGGGCCGTGTCCACGCAGATCGCCACCCTCGGGCACGTCTCCAACCTGTACGCCTCCGAGCCCGTGGTCGCCCTCGGCGAGCGGCTGCTGGGGCTCTTCGGCCGGCCCGGCCGGGTCTTCTTCTGCAATTCCGGTGCAGAGGCGGTCGAGGCCGTCTTCAAGATCGGACGGCTCACCGGCCGCCCGCACATGGTCGCCACCCGGGGCGGCTTCCACGGCCGGACCATGGGCGCCCTCGCCCTCACCGGCCAGCCCGCGAAGCAGACCCCCTTCCTCCCGCTGCCCGGCGAGGTCACCCACGTCCCGTACGGGGACGCGGAGGCCCTGCGGGCCGCGGTCACCGAGGAGACCGCCCTCGTCCTGATCGAGCCCGTCCAGGGCGAGAACGGCGTGGTCGTACCGCCCGCCGGCTACCTGGAGGCCGCCCGCGAGATCACCCGGGCCACCGGCACCCTGCTCGCCCTCGACGAGGTCCAGACCGGCATCGGCCGGTGCGGGCAGTGGTTCGAGCACCAGGCGCACCACGGGGTCGAGCCCGACCTCGTCACCCTCGCCAAGGGGCTCGGCGGCGGCCTGCCGCTGGGCGCCACCGTGGCCTTCGGCCCGGCAGCCGACCTGCTCCGGCCCGGCCACCACGGCACCACCTTCGGCGGGAACCCCGTCGCCTGCGCCGCCGGACTCGCCGTGATCGACACCATCGAGGCCGACGGCCTGCTGGAGCGGGTCAAGGAGACGGGGGAGCGGCTGCGCACCGGAATCGAAGCCTCCGGGCACGCGCTGGTCTCCCACGTCCGCGGTGCCGGCCTTCTGCTGGGTATCGTGCTGACCGAGCCCCTCGCGCCCCAGGTGCAGCAGGCGGCTCAGGATGCCGGCTTCCTGGTCAACGCGCCCGCCCCCGACGTCGTACGGCTCATGCCGCCGTACATCCTGTCCGGGGCGGAGACGGACGCGTTCCTCCGGGCCCTGCCCGGCATCCTCGACGCAGCGCAGACGAACGCGCCGCACGCCGACTAGCGGGGACGGACGATCCGGAGAATGAGACGACGATGAGCCAGGCGCAGGACAACGAGCACGGCGGCCCCGCCGTCCCGCAGACCCGGACCGCCCGCCACCGCCGGATCGTGGACATCCTCAACCGGCAGCCGGTGCGCTCCCAGAGCCAGCTGGCCAAACTGCTCGCGGACGACGGGCTGAGCGTCACCCAGGCGACGCTCAGCCGGGACCTCGACGAGCTGGGCGCGGTCAAGATCCGCAACACGGGCGGCGAGCTGATCTACGCGGTCCCCAGCGAGGGCGGCTTCCGCACCCCGCAGGCCCCGCTCGGCGAGTCGGCCAAGGAGGAGCGGATGCGCCGGCTCTCCGGCGAACTGCTCATCTCCGCCGAGGCCTCCGCCAACCTCGTGGTCCTGCGCACCCCGCCGGGCGCGGCCCAGTTCCTGGCCTCGGCCATCGACCAGGCCGAACTGCACGCGATCCTGGGCACGATCGCGGGCGACGACACCCTGATGCTCATCAGCCGCGACCCGCAGGGCGGCCAGGCCCTCGCCGACCACCTGCTGCGCCTGGCGCAGAAGGAGGGCTGAGCCCGGCCCCCGCCGCCGGGGGCCGCAGCCCACCGCCCGTCCCGGCCCCGCCCGGCCAACTCCCGGGCGGGGCGGGGCCGTTATCCGGAGGACCTCGCCGCCCGTGCGGCCTAGCCTTCGGGCATGAACCTCGTCAAGCTGCTGCTGCTCGTCCTGGCCGCCACCGCGGTCGTGTACGGCGGACTCGGCGCCCGGCACCTGCTGCGGGTGCTGGGGCTGCGCCGGACCGACGCGCGGGTCGCCGCCGCCGGAGTCGACGCCTACTTCGCCGCGCAGGAGCGCGGCGAGCTCCCGCGGGCCGCGACGGCGGAGCTGCTGCTCGCCGGCCTGGTCCGCGTGGACAAGGCGGGGGTGCTGCGGCTCGACGACCCGGCCGGACTACCTGCGGAGGCGGTGCCCGCGGGCCTGCATCCGGTGCTGGCCGCCCTGCTGGCCTCCGTGCGCGCCAGGCACCCCGCGGGTACGCAGCTCAGCCGCATCGAGGCCTTCGACAGCACGTTCCGCCAGGAGTGCAGGGCCTTCCTCCAGGAGCAGGAGCGGCTGCTGCCGGGGCGGCCGCGCCAACCGGGCCGGATACGCGGCGCCGCGGGCTGCTGCCTGGTCTTCCCGGTGCTCTGCGCCGTCGGGGTGACCGCGGCGTTCGCGGTGGTCGCCCTCCTGAACACCCTGCCGAGGACCGGCGGGCAGTGGGCCGCGGCCGCGGGCACCGCGCTGTGCCTGCTGGCGCTGGCCGCCGCCGACAGGCTCTGGAAGCGGCTGCCGTTCCCCGCCGAGAAGGACCGGCTGCGCGCCCACTGCCGGAGCCGGGTGCACCCGGCGCTCGCCGCCCTGGACGAGGCACAGCGCGCGCGGGTGGACCTGACCGCGGCCCCCGTGGTCCGCACCCGCTTCCCGGGCCGCAAGCCCCGCCTGCACCCGCCGCGCATCCCCCGCCCCCGGCAGCCGGGACAGCCCGGCGGGCCCACCCCGCTCCGGGAGCCCGCACCGGCCCGCGGGCCCGGCGCCCCGCGGACCTCCGGGCCCCGGCCGGCCCGCGCCCCGCGCCCGCCGCGGCGCCGCAGGCCCCGGGGCGGACGGGGTCAGTAGCGCGTGACGTCCAGCGGCCCCGCACCGGTGCCCACCGCGAGGTGCGGGCGCCGGCGGGGATCGGCCCAGCGCAGGATGCGGCGCATGGCCTCCTTCGGGACGGAGACGCAGCCGGCCGTGGCCCCCTTGCCGTTGACGTGCAGGAAGATGCCCGCCCCGCGTCCCCGCACCTGTTCGGCGTAGTTGAAGTCCACGACGAGCGCGTGCGCGTACTGGGTCCCGTACGCCCGGAGGTGCTCGGCCTCCCCGGGGGCGCAGTCCGCGGGCAGGGGCTCCACCCAGCGGTTGTAGCGCGTCGAGGCGTTGTCCTGGCACCACCAGGAGTCCGGGCGCACGGGGCGGTACCGGTAGCGGGTCCCCGCGGGCGCGGCCTCGGTTCCGAAGGCGTACGGCAGCCCGTACAGGCCCGCCGGGGTGGTCCCCGTGCCCTGGACCCGTGCGGTCCCCTCGACCAGCCCGCCCGAACCGAACCGGGCCGCGGCGGACCCGGACCGGAACCAGCGGCCGGCCCGCAGGTCCCACCAGGTCACCAGGCCGGTGGTGGAGCCCGCGGCGGGGGCCACGGCCGTGATCAGCTGGCTGCCCCCGCCGGTATCGGCCATCCGGGCGGGCAGGGGGACCTCGGCGGCGGCCGGCCCGGCGGGCGGTGAACCGGCGGTCACCAGCAGGGTGCTGACGAGCAGTGGGCCGAGGAGGAGCGCGGTTCTCATCCGTCAGACGGTACGCGGCGGCAGCGGCAGCGGCAGCGCGGGCAGGCCGTCCAGGCTGGTCCCGACGGTCTCCTTCTTCTCGCAGTACGCCGCGAACTCCTCGTCGGTCTTGCGGCCGAAGTACTCCGCGTGGAGGGTGCGCTCCTCCCGGTAGTCCATGAAGGGCACGGCGTACCCGCAGGTGTCCGAGATCCGGTGGGCCCGGACGAGGACCACCGCGCGGGCGGCGGGCCCGTCGGCCGCCCCGAACAGCGCGATCAGGCCGCCCCAGCGCGGGTCGTCGCGGAACACCGCCTCGCCCTCGCCGTGCACGCGCACGATGTTCGGCGGACCGGAGAAGGCGCACCACATCAGGGTGATCCGGCCGTTCTCGCGCAGGTGCGCGATGGTCTCGGCGCCGCTGCCGCCGAAGTCCAGGTAGGCGAGTGTCTGCTCGTCGATCACGACGAGGGTGCCGGCGCGGCCCTTGGGGGACAGGTTGACGTGCCCGTCCTCGGAGAGCGGGGCGGTCGCGGTGAAGAACACCGGCTGCGCCTCGATGAATTCACGCAGCCGGCCGTCTATGCGTTCGTAGATTCTTCCCATGGCCGGATTATCCGCCTGTCAGCCCGGAAGCCCGGGCGGGGACCCCGCCCGGGTCTGCGCGCCGGGGGACCGCGGGACACCCGGTACCCCGACGGGCTCCACACCGCCCCCGGCCCGCGTGCGGGAGGGCCGCGCAGTGCCGGGGCCGAGGGCAGGTCCCGCCGCGAAGCCGCCCTTGCGCGGGGGTCTCCCGCCCCCGCGTCCGGGCCCTACGCCGACCCGGCCCGGTCGGCGGGCCCAGAGCGGAGCATCCGCTTCCGTCCGGCAGCGGGGCGCCGCGGTACGCCTGCGCCACGGTCCGGGTGCGCCGGGCGCCGGGTACGGCGGGGCCCCGGCCGGGTCAGGGCCGCGGGCCGCCGAGTCCCAGGAGGTGCTGCCAGCGGTCCAGCCGGTGGGGCGGCAGCACCGATCCGCACCGCTCCAGCAGCTCGGACAGCTCTGCGGCCCGCGCCCCCGGTGAGTCCGCCGTACCGCTTGCCTCGGTGCTCCCCGTACCGCCTGCCGCATCGCCTCCCGTGGCCCCCGACGGCCGGCCGGGCCCGTCGGCCGGGTGCAGGAGCACCCACCAGTCCGTCCGGTGCACCGTCGTGACCGCCCGGTCCCGCAGCCGCGGGTCCGGGTCCTCCAGCAGCCCCACGGCCGTGCGCACCGCGGGCAGCCCGCCCTGCGCCAGCAGCAGCCGGAACGCGTCCCGCCGCAGCCGCCCGGGGTTCCCCGGGGCCGTACGCGCCACCAGCCCGTCCGTAGCCAGCCGCCCGGCCCAGGGCAGCAGGGCCAGCGTCGCCTCGCGCACCACGCCGGGCGCCGGATCGTCCAGCAGCGGCAGGACCTGCGGGAACCGGACCAGGCCGAGCAGCCGCAGCCCGGCGACGGCGTGCGCCCTCAGGCGCGGGTCGGGGTGGGGGAGGAAGGAGGTGAGCAGCGGCCCGTCCCCGCGCACCCCGCATTCGGCCAGGCCCAGCAGCGCGCCCGGCGCCGCGGTCGCGGGGTCGGCGCACAGCGCCCGGTAGAGGGCGTGCGGATCCCGGCCGTCCCGGCGCACGCCCCACCGGGCGCAGGCCCGTACCAGCGCGGACCGGTCGCCGAGCCAGGCCGCCGGGTCCCCGGCCCGCCCGCCGGACCGGTGCAGGGCGGTCACCCCGGCCGCGCGTACGGGCGCGCTCCGCGACCCGAGCAGGACGGCCGCCACCTCAGCGGCGACGTCCGTGCCGCCTCCGTCCGAGCCGCTCCCGTCTGACCCGCTCCCGTCCGCGCCGCCTCCGCCCGCGCAGCCCCCGGCCGCTCCGCTCCCGCCCGGGTCACCCCCGCTTCGGGACGCGGCGAGGGCGTGGTCGGCGTGGTCGGCCAGTATGCGCTGGAGCGCCGGATCGGCCGTGGCCGCCGCGCGCCGGGCGGCGGCGAGGGCGCCGAGCAGCCGGCGGCGGACGGCGACCGTCGCGGCCAGCCGCCGCGCCGCCGGGTCCCGCGCGTCCAGCATCCGTACGACCGTCTCCGGCGCACAGGTCTCCAGCGCCTCCCCGAACCGCTCGCGGGCCCAGACCCCCTCGGCCCGCCGGGCCAGCCGCAGCACCAGCGGCGTGAGCAGCCGCAGGGTGTGCTCGGGCGCCTCCTCCAGCGACCGGGAGAGCAGCGCGCGGGCGCGGTCCCGTACGGCCGGGACCCAGTCGGCGCAGCGGAGTACGACCAGGCAGGTGCGGGCCGCCGATCCCTGCGCGGCGGCGAGCGCGGCCTCGCGGACCCGCCCGTCGGGGTGGCACAGGGCGGTCTCCTGCCGGGCCGCCGCCAGCCGCCGCCAGGAGTCCCGGTCCTCCGGGGTGCCCCCGTACCGGCACACGTCCCGCACGCCCTGGTCGAAGACCACCCAGAACCCGGGGTCCCAGTAGTCCAGCACGTCGGAGGGGTGGGCCCCCTCGGTCATCCGGCGCGCCGCCGCCCGGCCCCGTTCTGCGTCCCACGCGCCCATGTCCGCGGACCCCCGCTCCTCGATTGCGCCCCAGCCTAGGAGTTCGACCGGCCTCTGACCTGGGATTTTCGGTGAGCGTTGACGAAACATACGGAGTAGTGCATAGTTATGCCAGTCAGTGAATGCACCGTAAGGAGAAATCCCGTGACCGAGCGCGTCGTACTCGCCTACTCGGGCGGCCTGGACACCTCCGTCGCCATCGGCTGGATCGCCGAGGAGACGGGCGCCGAGGTCATCGCCGTTGCCGTGGACGTCGGCCAGGGCGGCGAGGACCTGGACGTCATCCGCAAGCGCGCGCTCGCCTGCGGTGCCGTGGAGGCCGAGGTCGCCGACGCCAAGGACGAGTTCGCCAACGAGTACTGCCTCCCGGCGATCAAGGCCAACGCCCTCTACATGGACCGGTACCCGCTGGTCTCCGCGCTCTCCCGGCCGACGATCGTCAAGCACCTCGTCGCCGCCGCGAAGAAGCACAACGCCTCGATCGTGGCCCACGGCTGCACGGGCAAGGGCAACGACCAGGTCCGCTTCGAGGCCGGCATCGCCGCCCTCGGCCCCGACCTCAAGTGCATCGCCCCGGTCCGCGACTACGCGATGACCCGCGACAAGGCGATCGCCTTCTGCGAGGCCAAGCAGCTCCCGATCGCGACCACCAAGAAGTCCCCGTACTCCATCGACCAGAACGTCTTCGGGCGCGCCGTCGAGACGGGCTTCCTGGAGGACATCTGGAACGCGCCGATCGAGGACATCTACGAGTACACGTCGAACCCCGCCACCCCGCGCGAGGCCGACGAGGTCGTCATCTCCTTCAAGGAGGGCGTCCCGGTCGCCGTCGACGGCAGGCCCGTCACCGTCCTGCAGGCCATCCAGCAGCTCAACGAGCGCGCCGGCGCCCAGGGCATCGGCCGGATCGACATGGTCGAGGACCGCCTCGTCGGCATCAAGTCCCGCGAGGTGTACGAGGCGCCCGGCGCAATCGCGCTGATCACGGCCCACCAGGAGCTCGAGAACGTCACCGTCGAGCGCGAGCTGGCCCGCTACAAGCGGCAGGTGGAGCAGCGCTGGGGCGAGATGGTCTACGACGGCCTGTGGTTCTCCCCGCTCAAGCGCGCCCTGGACGGCTTCATCAACGAGGCCAACCAGCACGTCACCGGCGACATCCGGATGACCCTGCACGGCGGCCGCGCCGTGGTCACCGGCCGGAAGTCCGACGAGTCCCTCTACGACTTCAACCTGGCGACGTACGACACCGGCGACACCTTCGACCAGTCGAAGGCCCAGGGCTTCATCGAGATCTTCGGCCTCTCCTCGAAGATCGCGGCCAAGCGCGACCTGGCCTGACCCCGAAGTCCCCACCGCACGCCGCCCCCGGTCCCCCCGGGCGCCCGTGAGCGCACCCCGGGTCGGCCGGGGCGCGGCGTACGGCGACACCGGCCGCCTCCCCGTTACCTCCGCGGCGGGGAGGCGGTTGCGTATCCGAAACCATGCAGCAGCCTTGAGGAGCACAGCAGTGAGCAGCAACAACGGTGACGTCCGGCTCTGGGGCGGCCGCTTCGCCGACGGTCCCGCCGAGGCCCTCGCGAAGCTGTCCGCGTCGGTCCACTTCGACTGGCGGCTGGCGCCGTACGACATCGCCGGCTCCCGCGCCCACGCGCGCGTCCTCCACAAGGCCGGGCTGCTCACCGCCGAAGAGCTGGAGCGCATGACCGCCGGGCTCGACGCGCTGGAGGCCGACGTGGCCTCGGGCTCCTTCACCGGCACCATCGCCGACGAGGACGTGCACACCGCCCTGGAGCGGGGCCTGCTGGAGCGGCTCGGACCCGACCTCGGCGGCAAGCTGCGCGCCGGCCGCTCCCGCAACGACCAGGTCGCCACGCTCTTCCGGATGTACCTGCGCGACCACGCCCGGATCGTCGGCGGGCTGATCGCCGAGCTCCAGGACGCGCTGGTCGGCCTCGCCGAGGCGCACGCGGACGTGGCGATGCCGGGCCGCACCCACCTCCAGCACGCCCAGCCGGTGCTCTTCGCCCACCACGTGCTCGCGCACGTCCAGTCCCTGTCCCGGGACGCGGAGCGGCTGCGGCAGTGGGACACGCGCACGGCCGTCTCCCCGTACGGCTCCGGCGCCCTCGCGGGCTCCTCGCTGGGGCTGGACCCGCAGGCGGTCGCCGCGGACCTGGGCTTCGAGCGGGGCTCGGTCGGCAACTCCATCGACGGCACGGCCTCGCGCGACTTCGTGGCCGAGTTCGCCTTCATCACGGCGATGATCGGCATCAACCTCTCCCGGATCGCCGAGGAGGTCATCATCTGGAACACGAAGGAGTTCTCCTTCGTGACCCTGCACGACGCCTTCTCGACCGGCTCGTCGATCATGCCGCAGAAGAAGAACCCGGACATCGCAGAGCTCGCCCGCGGCAAGTCCGGCCGCCTCATCGGCAACCTGACCGGCCTGCTGGCCACCCTCAAGGCCCTTCCGCTGGCGTACAACCGGGACCTCCAGGAGGACAAGGAGCCGGTCTTCGACTCCTGCGACACGCTGGAGGTCCTGCTGCCCGCCTTCACGGGCATGATGGCCACGCTCACGGTGAACCGGGAGCGCATGGAGGAGCTGGCCCCGGCCGGGTTCTCGCTCGCCACCGACATCGCGGAGTGGCTGGTCAAGCAGGGCGTGCCCTTCCGGGTGGCGCACGAGGTCGCGGGGGAGTGCGTCAAGGCCGCCGAGGCCGAGGGCAAGGAGCTGGACCAGCTCACCGACGAGCAGTTCGCGAAGATCTCCGAGCACCTGACCCCCGAGGTCCGTACGGTGCTCAACGTGCCCGGCGCCCTGGCCTCCCGCAACGGCCGCGGCGGCACCGCGCCGAGCGCGGTCGCGGTCCAGCTCGCCGAGGTCAAGGCGGACCTGGTCATCCAGCACGCGTGGGCGGCCCACAAGCGGTAGCCGCGGGTACCGCGGCGGCCGGTCGCGGGGCGCGTGAACGCAGTGAGGGGCGGTCGGCAGCAGCCGGCCGCCCCTTCGTGCACCCTGCGCCACTTCTCCCAAATCTTTTTTGCAAAAATCCTTTTGCAGACCGGCTCCCGGCCCGTACGCTCACGCCATGGCCAGGGACGAGCAGCAGGACGAGCAGCGGGGCAAGCAGCCGGTCGAGCGAGCGGGCAGGCAGGGGGGCGGGCGGCGGGACGAGCCGCGCCAGGACCAGCGGGTGCTCGACCCCGCGCAGGACACGGCGGCCCTCAAGGCCCTCACGCACCCGCTGCGCATCCGCCTGCTGGGCATGCTGCGCAAGGACGGCCCGGCCACGGCGAGCGAGCTCGCCGTCCGGACGGGGGAGTCCTCCGCCTCCACCAGCTACCACCTGCGCGTCCTGGCCAAGTACTCCTTCGTCGCCGGGGCCGAGAACCGCGACGGCCGCGAGCGCCGCTGGCGCGCCGTGCACGCCGTCACCTCGTGGAGCAACGAGGCCATGGCCGCCTCCCCGGCCGCCCAGGCCTGGGTCACGGTCGCCCGCAGGGCCCAGGTCGAGCACCTCCAGGCCTCCCTGGCCCAGCACGAGGCCGACATGGCCGCCGGCCGGCTCGGCCCCGAGTGGACCGAACCGTCCGGCATCACCGACCTGATGCCCCGGCTCACCCCGCAGTCCCTGACCGAGCTGTGGGGGGCCGTCGAGCACAAGGTCGCCGAGCTCGCCGCCCGCGACGAGGCCGACCCGCGCGCCACCCACGTCATGTTCCTGGCCGCAGGCCTCCCCCTGGCCCCCGAACAGACCCCCTCCGCCGCCCCCGCCCCGGCCTCCTCCCCCTCCACCTCCCCCTCAGGGCAGGTGTCGTGAGCACCGACCAGCTCGGCGCCCGCGCGGGCAAGGGCGCCGCCCCCCTGCCGGACCCGGCCTCCGCCCGCCGCCGCTACGCCGCCGCCTGCGCCCTGTTCTGGCTGCCCATCGGCCTGACCATCGCCCCCCTCGTCCTCCTCCTCACGGAGCGCGGCCTGAGCCTGCCCGCCGTCACGGGCCTCGTCGCCGTCCACTCCCTGACCGCCGCCGTCCTCGAACTGCCCACGGGCGGCCTGTCCGACGTCGTCGGCCGCCGGACCGTCCTGGCCGCCGCGGGCCTGCTCAACCTCGGCGCCCTGACCCTCATAGGCCTCGGCTCCTCCCTCTGGCTCCTCGGCCTCGGCACCGCCCTCATGGGCGCCGCCCGCGCCCTGTCCAGCGGACCGGCCGAAGCCTGGTACGTGGACACCGTCCAGGCGCACTCGGGCCCCGACGCCGACCTGCGCACCGGACTGGCCCGCGGCACCGCCGCCGTGTCCGCCGCCCTCGCCGCGGGCACCCTCGTCGGCGGCGCCCTGCCCTGGCTGGCCGGACGGGCCCTCGGCCCCGGCGCCGGGGAGCGGCTGGCCGGGGCCACCGGCGGACTGGTGATCCCGCTCGCCCTGCCGCTCCTCCTGGGGGCGCTGGTGGAAACAGCCTTCGTGGCCTACGTGCTGAGCGCCCTGCCCGAGCCCCCGCGGGCACCGGCCTCGCTGCGCGGGGTGCTGGGCGGCGTACCGGCCACGGTGGCGGACGGGCTGCGCCTGGGCGGCCGCGACCGGCTGGTGCGCCGCATCCTCCTCAGCGCCGCCGCCGTCGGCGGCGCGCTCGCCACCCTCGAACTGCTCACCCCCGGCCGGGTGGCCGCCCTCACCGGCAGCTCGGAGTCCGGAGCGCTCCTCTTCGCCGGACTGGCCTGTGCGGGGTTCGTGTGCTCGGCGGCCGGAGCGGGGCTGGCCCCCGCCGTGGCCCGGCTGGCGGGCAGCAGCGAGCGGGCCGTCCTGGTGTCGCTCGGCGCGAGCGGGGGCGGGCTGCTGCTCCTGTGCCTGACGGTGTCCACCGGATCCGGGGCGGGCGTGGCGGCGGCCGCGCTGGGGTACGGGCTCGTGTACCTGGGCCTCGGGGCGGCCGGCCCCAGCGAGAACGAGCTGCTGCACCGGCGCGTACCGAATTCGGGCCGGGCGACGGCGCTGTCGGTGCAGTCGCTGGCCCTCCAGCTGGCCGGTGCCCTGACCGGCCTGGCCGCCGGCGCCCTCCCGCCGGGCCCCCTCCCCTGGCTCCTGGCCACCACCCTCCTCCTCACAACCACCCTCCTCTGGCTCCCCCGCTCTCCCCGCCCCGCCTAACCTCCCGTGCCCGCGCCTCAAGCGCCGGCGGGGCTGGATTTGGCTGATGGCCGGTTGGACGGTGCTGCTGCACGAGTCCAGCTCAGGTGCGGCAAATTCCAGCCCGCGCGGCGTTTGAGCGCACCGTGCGCGGAGCGCACGGAAACGGGGCCCGGGGCGAAGCCCCGACCCCTCAGCCCCGCCGGCGCTTGAGACGCGGGGCCCGGGGCTGGGCTCCGGTGTCGGGGAGGGTTGGGACGTTGGGGTCTCGGGTGAGACGTGAGTGTCTCATTTGGGGTATGGTTGTCTCATGGCCATGGATCGTGACCAGGTGCTGCGCTCCGCCGCAGCCCTGCTCTCCCGCAAATCGACCGCGACGATGGACGAGGTGGCCCGCGCCGCAGGCATCGGCCGGGCCACCCTCCACCGGCACTTCGCCGGCCGCGACGCCCTCGTCCGCGCCCTCGAAGAGCTCGGCATCCGGTCCTTCGGGAACGCCCTGGACCGGGCGCGCCTCGACGAGGGCCCGGCCCCCGACGCCCTGCGCCGCCTCGTCGCCGAGGCGCAGCCGGAGGCCCAGCTGCTGGCCTTCCTCGTGACCGAGAACCAGCTCTTCGAGGGCGACCAGGTCAACGAGGGGTGGGCCCGGCTCGACAGCCGCGTCGGCGCGCTGTTCCGCCGCGGACAGCAGGAGGGCGACTTCCGGATCGATCTCAGCCCGGCCTGGCTCACGGAGGCCCTCTACGGCCTCCTGGGCAGCGGCGCCTGGTCCGTCATGGACGGCAGGGTCGCGGCCAAGGACTTCCAGTACATGATCGTCGAGCTGTTGCTCGGCGGCGCCAGACGGAGTGTGGAGCAATGAGCAGCACCAAGCAGGCAGTAGGACAGCAGGGGACGGAGGTGAAGAGCCCGGGGCGCTGGCTGGCGCTCTCCGTGCTCGTACTGGCCGTCCTGCTGGTCGCGGTCGACGCGACCGTGCTCGGACTCGCCACCCCCTCCCTCAGCGAGGACCTCAAGCCCTCCGGTACGCAGCTGCTGTGGATCGGCGACATCTACTCCTTCGTCATCGCCGGTCTGCTCGTCTCCATGGGCTCCCTCGGCGACCGCATCGGCCGCAAGAAGCTCCTGCTGATCGGTGCCACGGCCTTCGGCGCCGTGTCCGTGCTCAACGCGTACGCGACCAGCCCCGAAATGATGATCGCGGCCCGCGCCCTGCTCGGTGTGGCCGGTGCCACGCTGATGCCGTCCACGCTCGCGCTGATTCGCAACATCTTCCACGACCCCAAGGAGCGCAGCCTCGCCATCGGCATCTGGGGCGCCACCGCCTCCGCCGGTGCGGCCGTCGGCCCCGTCGTCGGCGGGTTCCTGCTCCAGCACTTCTACTGGGGCTCGGTCTTCCTCATCAACCTGCCCGTGATGGCCGTGCTCGTGGTCGTCGGCATCAAGCTGCTGCCCGAGTCGAAGAACCCGGTCGCCGGCCCCTGGGACCTGCCGAGCGTCGGCCTCTCCCTCGTCGGCATCATCGGCCTGGTCTACGCCATCAAGGAAGTCGCCACCCACGGCCCGTCCTGGGACGTGGCGGCCGCCGCCGTCCTCGGCGCGGCCTGCCTGTACGCCTTCGTACGCCGCCAGTTCGGTCTGAGCGCCCCGCTGCTCGACATGCGGCTGTTCAAGCACCGCGGCTTCTCCGGCGCCGTACTGGCCGACCTGCTGACCGTGTTCGGCCTGTCCGGACTGGTCTTCTTCCTCTCCCAGTTCCTCCAGCTGGTGCAGGGCCGCGAGCCCTTCGAGGCCGGCCTCGCCGAACTGCCCGCCGCCGTCGGCGCGGTGGTCACCGGCCTGGTCGCGGGCAGGTACGCCCGCAAGTACTCGGTACGCGCCGTGGTGACCGGCGGCCTCGCGGCCATCGGCCTCGCGCTCGGCGTGGTCACCCTGGTCCACCAGGAGACCGGCTACCCGCTGCTCGGCGCGGCCCTGCTCGTCGTCGGCCTCGGCGCGGGCTTCTCCTTCACCGTGACCGCCGACGTGATCCTCTCCAGCGTGCCCAAGGAGCAGGCCGGTTCGGCCTCGGCCGTCTCCGAGACGGCGTACGAGCTCGGCGCCGCCCTCGGCATCGCCCTGCTCGGCTCCATCGTCACCGGCGCCTACCAGGGCTTCACCGTCCCGGCCGGGGTCCCGGCCCAGGTCGCCGACGCCGCGCACGAGTCCCTCGGCGGGGCCGTCGAGGCGGCCAAGGTCCTGGACCCGCAGACCGGGCAGGCGATGGTCGGCGCCGCGCAGGACGCGTTCGTGGAGGGCCTGCGGCTGGCCTCGGGCGTGGGCGCCGCCGTACTCCTCGCGACCGCTGCCGCGGCCTGGTTCCTGCTGCGCGGCCAGAAGCTGGCCGACGGCATCGAGCACTGACCCCGGGGGCCGCCGCCGCGCGCGGTGGCCCCCTGCCCGCGACAAGCGGCTTACCGCGGAAGCGAGTTGACAGCCCGTCCGGACCCGGGCGACCATCCCGGCGATGGAGACGAACGATCTTACGCTCGCGGAGCGCCGCGTCCGGGAGGCGTTCTCGCGGGGCGAGGCCGTCGACTTCCGCACCGACCCCGGCGAGGACGCCGCCGGGGGCGCCTCGTGGGGCCCGGAGCGCACGATCCGCGCCGCGGTACTGCGGTCCCTGCTGCTGGACGGCCCCACCGAGGACGGCCAGGTGGCCGGCATCCGCGTCTGGGGTGCCCGCATCACCGGCAAACTCGACTTCAAGTACGGCAGCACCGACCACCCGATGCGGCTGCGCGACTGCTGGTTCGAGCGCAAGCCCCTGCTGTACGGGGCCCAGCTGCCCGCCCTCGTGCTCAGCGGCTCGGTGCTGCCCGGACTCACGGCCGCGAACCTCCGCATCGAACTGGTCCTGCGGCTCTCCCGCTGCCGGATCAGCGGCCCGGTCCGGCTCGCCGGCGCCCAGGTCGGCGGCGGGTTCTTCATCCAGGAGGCCGTCCTCGGCACCCCGCCCCCGCCCGCCGTTCCGCCCCAGCGCGCCCCCGGTCCTGAGGCGGGGACGCCCTCCGCGGCCCCCGTACCGGCAGCGCCCGGGCGCGGACCCGAGCCGGGCCGGGAGCCCGACGAGCTCGAACCCGACGCCACCGAGGCCCTGCTCCAGTTCAACCACGCCACCGTCGGCACCGACATGATCGCCTACGGCATGACCGTCCACGGCGGCATCCGCATCAACGGCACCACCGTCGCCGGACTGGTCAACCTCGACGCCTGCGACCTGCGGGCCCCCGGCGGCTCGGCCCTGCACGCCGAGACCGTCTCCGTCGGCACCGACCTGCGCGCCAAGCACATCCGCACCGAGGGCGCCGTCAACCTCTCCGGCTCCCGGATCCCCGGCAAGCTCCACCTCGGCTACGCCCGCCTCAGCGCCCCCGGCGCCATGGCCCTGCGGCTCAGCGGCGCCGCCGTGGGCGAGATCCGCATGATCGACTGCGCCCGCATCCAGGGCGGGGTCAGCATGCGCCGCACCCAGTGCGAGACCCTGAACGCCGACCCCGGGATCTGGCCCGAGCGGGTCCGCCTCGACGGGCTCACCTACCGCACGCTGATCCCGCACCTGCCCGCCGCCGAGCGGCTGCGCCTCCTGGAGCGCGAGGCGGGCGGCTACGCCCCCTACGTGTACGAGCAGCTGGCCGCCGCGTACCGCACCGCCGGGGACGAGGCGGCCGCCCGCACCGTCCAGCTCGCCAAACTGCGCCGGCACCGCGGGACCCTGCCCCGGCACGCCCGCGCCTGGGGCGTGCTCCAGGACCTCACCGTCGGCTACGGATTCCGCCAGATGCGGGCCGTCGGCTGGCTGCTGGCCCTGCTCCTGACCGGATCGGCGGCCTTCCTCGTGGAGTCCCCGCCGCCGCTGAAACCCGACGAGGCCCCGCCGTTCAACGCCGTCTTCTACACGATGGACCTGCTGCTGCCGATCATCGGCTTCGGCCAGGAGGCGGCCTTCGCCCCGCGCGGCTGGCAGCAGTGGCTCTCGTACCTGCTCATCGTCACCGGCTGGACCCTCGCCACCACCATCGCGGCGGGTCTGACGCGGTCCCTGAGCCGGCAGTAGCCGGCCGCAGCCCGCGCCGGCCCCGGAGCCGTTACGCGGCCTCCTTGGCCTTGGTCGCGTACATGTCCACGTACTCCTGGCCGGAGAGCCGCATGACCTCGGCCATCACCGAGTCCGTGACCGCCCGCAGCACGTAGCGGTCCCGGTCCATGCCCTCGTACCGGGAGAACTCCATCGGCGCGCCGAAGCGGACCGTGACCCGGCCCGGGCGGGGCATCCCCTTGCCGCCGGGCTGGAGCTTGTCCGTACCGATCATCGCGAACGGCACCACCGGGGCACCCGTCATCAGGGTCAGCCGGGCGATGCCCGTGCGCCCGCGGTACAGGCGGCCGTCGGGGGAGCGGGTGCCCTCCGGGTAGATCCCGAAGATCTTGCCCTCCTCCAGCACCCGGCGGCCGGTCATCAGGGCCGCCACCCCGCCGTTCGCCCCGTCGCGGTCCACGGGGATCATGCCGGAGCCGGTGAAGAACCAGGCCATCAGGCGGCCCTTGAGCCCCTTGCCCGTGACGTACTCGTCCTTGCCGATGAAGTGCACCGTCCGGTCGCAGACCAGCGGCAGGATCATCGAGTCGATGAAGGTGAGGTGGTTGCCCGCCAGGATCACCGCCCCGCTGCCCGGGATGTTCTCCACGCCCTCCACGCGGGTGCGGAACATCATGCGCATGACCGGTCCGACAGTGGCCTTGATGAGCCTGGTACGGAACAACGGAGCCCTCCGGCGTCGTAAGCGGTTCGTGCAGCACCCACGGACGGCGTCGGTGCAGGTGAGGACGATACTCGCGGGTCGCTCCTGATCGCACATCGGGTTCACGCAGTGGATACGCGGTGTTGACGCGCGTTTCCGCCATGTTCCGGCCGCCCTCGCCCTTCCTTAAGACACGGCTGCCTACCATCGCGCCACCAGGACCGGCGGGTCACCCCGGCCGCGCCGGAACGGATCAGGGACGAGGAGCACTCATGACGCAGGGTGGGGCAGCACGCCGGACCGTGCTGGGCGCGGCGGTGCTCGCCGCGGGCGGCGGCGCGGCGGTACTGGGGGCGGGGCAGGCGGCCGCCGCCGGCCGGGAGGCGGTGTCCGGCCGGATCTCCCCCGCCGGGCACGGCGGGCGCGGCTACCGCTCCCTGCCGGTGCCGACCGTGATCGCCCACCGCGGCGCCAGCGGCTACCGCCCCGAGCACACGATCGGCTCGTACGAGCTGGCCCTCGACATGGGCGCACACGTGATCGAGCAGGATCTGGTGCCGACGAAGGACGGCCACCTCGTCTGCCGGCACGAGAACGAGATCGGCGGGACGACCGACGTCGCCGACCACCCCGAGTTCGCCGGCCGCCGCACCACCAAGACCGTGGACGGGGTCGCCACCACCGGCTGGTTCACCGAGGACTTCACCCTCGCCGAGCTCAAGACCCTCCGGGCCAAGGAGCGCATCCCGGCCGTCCGCCAGCGCAACACGCCCTACGACGGCCGCTGGGCCGTGCCCACCTTCGAGGAGGTGCTGCGCTGGGCCCGCCGCGAGGGCCGCCGCCGCGGCCGCGAGATCTGGCTGCACGTGGAGACCAAGCACCCCACGTACTTCCGCTCCCTCGGCCTCGGCCTGGAGGAGCCCCTCGCCCGCCTGCTGCGCCGCTACGACCGCGACGGGCGCGACGCCGCCGTCTTCCTCCAGTCCTTCGAGCCCTCCAGCATCCAGCGCCTCGCCCGCCTGGTCGCCGCACCGAAGGTGGTACTGCTGTCCGCCGCCCACACCCGGCCCTGGGACTTCGAGCAGGCCGGGGACCCGCGGACGGTCGCCGACCTGGTCAAGCCGGAGGGGCTGCGCTGGATCGCCGGCTTCGCCCAGGGCATCGGCCCGACCCTCGACCTGGTCATCCCGCGCGATGCGGAGGGCCGCCTCGGCACCCCGACCACGCTGGTGCGCGACGCCCACGCCCGGGGCCTGGTCCTGCACCCGTACACCGCGCGCAGCGAGAACGCCTTCCTGCCGGCCGAGTACCGCAGGGGCACCGACCCGGCCGCGTACGGGGACGTCTTCGGGGCGCTGCGCCGCTACTTCGAGCAGGGCATCGACGGGATCTTCACCGACCAGCCGGACACCGGGCTGCTCGCCGCCGCCGACTTCACGGACCGCTGACTTTCGCGGACCGCTGACGTTGCCCACCCCCGGCCCGCCGCGGCCGGGGGGCCGGCGGAATAGCCCGTACGGGTGAGCGGCGGCCGGTGCGGAAACCGTCGGCCGCCCGTCCGCGTCCCGCCCGGCATGGACGTGTTGAGCGAACTGGGCCCGCTGCTCGCCGCCGAGGCCCGGGCCGAGGCACCTGCCGCGGGCATCGACCCCGCCGACCTCGAACAGGCCGTCTGGGTCCGGCTGCTGGAGCGCGACGCGGGCGCCGACCGCCCCCCGGAGGCGGCCCGCTGGCTCAGCCGGGCGGTCCGCGCCGAGGCCCGCAGGGCCCGCCGCCGGGCCCGCCGGGAGGTCCCGTACCCCGGGCCGGAGGCCGGGCCGCACACCGGGGGAGCGGACCGCGCGGACGGCAGCTGCCCCGAGCGGGCCGCGCTCGACGGGGAGGCGCAGCGGGCCCTCCGTTCGGCCGTCGCCCGTCTGCCGGGGCGCTGCCCCGAACTGTTGTCTGCACTTCTGTCCCCCCGTGACCTCACCTACCGTGAAATCGCAGGAGAGTTGGGTATCTCACAAGGAAGTTTGGGGCCAGTACGTTCCCGTTGCCTGGGATGTCTGCGCAGAATGCTGGCGGCAGAGGTTGCAGCTCCTGAACTGCGGGGAAAGGAGCGGTAGACCGACGGGCTACCAGGTGAGCGGGAGGCATGCGCACATGGGCATGAGCGTGACCATCTCTGCGGCGGACGCCGCGGACGCCGAGCAGATCTTCAGACTCCAGTACCTCTGTTTCCAGAGCGAGGCGGAGCTCTACGGCAACTACCGCATCGAGCCGCTCGTCCAGTCCCTCGACTCCGTCAAGGAGGAGCTGGAGACGGACTGCGTGCTGGTGGCCCGGCTCGGCGACGAGGTGGTCGGCACGGTCCGCGGCACCCCGGACGGCAGCGGCACCGGCCGCATCGGCAAGCTCTGCGTCCACCCGCGCCTCCAGGGGCACGGACTCGGCGCCCGCCTGCTGCGCGCCGTCGAGGAGGCCCTCGAGGGCCGCGGCGGCACCAGCCGCTTCCAGCTCTTCACCGGCGAGCGCAGCGAGGGCAACCTGCGGCTGTACCGCAAGGCCGGGTACGCGCGCGTCGCCGACCGCACGGGCGCCGACGGCATCCGCCTCATCGTCCTGGAGAAGGAGGCCTCCTCCTACGTCGTCAGCGCGTAACCGCGCTGCACACCGCAGTCCCTCCGGCCGCGCCCGGCCGTCAGCGCCGGGCGCGCAGCCAGAGCATGCCGGTGACCGGCAGGATCACGGGGATGAAGAGGTAGCCCATCCCGAAGTCCGACCACACCGTCGCGTCCGGGAAGGCCTCGGGCCGCACCAGGGTCCAGGTCCCCACCGCCAGGACGCCGGCCAGCTCGGCGGCGCAGCACAGCAGCGCCGCCCGGCGGGCCCTCTCCCCGCCGCGCACCAGCGAGTACGTGATGAACGCGTACACGAGCGCGGCCACGGCGGACAGGGCGTACGGCAGCGGGGCCCGGTCGAACTCGGTGGAGATCTGGTACAGCGAGCGCGAGACCGCGCCCACGGTGATCACCCCGTACAGCCAGACCAGCAGCAGGCCGGGTCCGGACACCAGCCGCTTGCGGGCCCCGGCGTCCGTCGCGGCGGGTCCGGCGGGCTCCGCCTGCTTCGTGTGCTCCGTCTCAGGCACCGGCACCGCTCCAGATGTCGTAGAGCCGCACTTCCAGCACGGCGAGGACCACGGCCCCGGCGGCGACCGTCACCGAGCCCCACTTGGTGCGCTCGGAGAGCGAGAGCATCCCGGCGGCCGGGACCGCGGCGAACGCGCCGAACAGGTAGGCCACGAAGATCACCCCGCCCTCCTGGGGCTTCTCGCCCCGGGCCAGCTGGACCAGACCCACGACGAGCTGGGCGAGCGCGAGCACGCTCACCACGGCCATCCCGATGAAGTGCCAGTCCTTGGTCGGCTGGTCGCGGTACGCGGCATGGCCGCACCAGGCGGCGAGGGCGAGGGCGGCCACTGCGATCGTGACCGTCAGGGCGTCGAGCATGCTGCGAGGGTATTACGGGCCGAAAGACCCGATGCGCTCAGCCCCGTCCGCGGGCTTTCCTGGAGGGCGTGACCCTCCACGCGCAGGCCCTCCTCTTCGACAACGACGGCACCCTCGTCTCCTCGACGGAGCCCGTCCGGCGCTGCTGGACCCGCCGGGCGGGCGCGTGCGGGCTGACCGCGGCGCACTTCGACCGGGTCGGGCTGCACGGCCGGGATGCGGACCGTGGCCTTGACCACAACGCACCCCGCCGGGGAGCTCGTGGCGGACCGGGTCGCGGGGGACCTCTCGGAGGTGTCCGTGCAGGTCAGGGCCGATGGACTGCGGGTCGGGACAGGGGCGCCGGAGTGACCCGCAGTGTCCGGTATGCGGCAGGAATCTGTCCGGTATTCGGACAGCGTTGATCGGTCCGGCGGACGCTCTGCTTTACTGGGGCACATGACCACGACGAGCAACCGCACCCCTGCGACCGAGGCGACCATGACGCCCGGTGCTCGTTGTCTGTGTCGAATGTGCGCCTTCTGAGGGCCCCCTCCTGAGCCTCGCGCCCCGAAGCGAGACCCGGCGAGCCGACCGCCATCGCGGATCCGCTCCAGCCCCCCGCATGCACTGGACCGCGGTGCGCCCGGACCCTTCCGGATCCATGCACACCGCTGCGGATTTATCCCGGTTCAGCCCGTATCGCGTCCCCAGATGAATGCCCCGTGCCCGGCACGCTGCGCCGCGCACTCGACAGCGACGGAATTCCTGTGATCACCACATCGGGCCTGACCAAGGTCTACCACTCCCGTGGCCGCGAGGTCACCGCCCTGGACGGCGTCGACCTGCACGTCCGCGAGGGCGAGGTCTACGGGGTCATCGGCCAGAGCGGCGCGGGCAAGTCCTCCCTCATCCGCTGCGTGAACCTGCTGGAGCGCCCCACCACCGGCACGGTCACCGTCGACGGCACCGACCTCACCGCCCTCGCCGCCCGCGGAAACCGCGCGGGCAAGGAGCTGCGCGAGGCCCGCAGCCGCATCGGCATGGTCTTCCAGCACTTCAACCTGCTGTCCTCCCGGACCGTCCAGGCCAATATCGAGCTCCCCCTGGAGATCCTCGGCGCCACCCGCCGCGAGCGTTCCCGCAAGGCCCTCGAACTCCTCGACCTCGTCGGGCTCTCCGACAAGGCCAAGGCCTACCCCGGACAGCTCTCCGGCGGCCAGAAGCAGCGCGTCGGCATCGCCCGCGCCCTGGCCGGCGACCCGAAGGTGCTCCTCTCCGACGAGGCCACCAGCGCCCTCGACCCCGAGACCACCCGCTCGATCCTCCAGCTGCTGCGCGACCTCAACCGCCAGCTCGGCCTGACCGTGCTGCTGATCACGCACGAGATGGACGTGGTCAAGACGGTCTGCGACTCCGCCGCCCTCATGAAGCAGGGCCGGATCATCGAGTCCGGCACCGTCGCCGAACTGCTCGCCACCCCCGGCTCCGAGCTCGCGGGCGAACTCTTCCCGGTCAGCGGCTCCGCCACCGGACCGGGCAGCACGGTCGTGGACGTCACCTTCCACGGGGACTCCGCCGGCCGGCCCGTCATCTCCCAGCTCTCCCGTACGTACAACATCGACATCTCGATCCTCGGCGCCGCGATGGACACCGTCGGCGGCCGCCAGATCGGCCGGATGCGCATCGAGCTCCCTGGCCGGTACGAGGACAACGTCGTACCCGTCGGCTTCCTGCGCGAGCAGGGGCTACAAGTCGACGTGCTGGACGTGCTGGACGGTCCGGACGCCCCCGGCGCCCGCGATGCGCAGTCCCGCGGCGCCGCCGCTGCCGCCGAGCCGGCCGAACTGGTCAAGGAAGGTGCCAAGTGACCTGGTCCGAGATGCAGCCCCTGCTCACCCAGGGCAGCTACGACACCCTCTACATGGTCCTGTGGTCCACCGTGGTCACGGTCCTCGGCGGACTGCCGCTCGGCATCCTGCTCGTCCTCACCGACAAGGGGGGACTGCTGCAGAATCGTCCCCTCAACAAGGTCATCGGCGTGATCGTGAACATCGGCCGCTCGCTGCCGTTCATCATCCTGCTGATCTTCCTGATCCCGGTGACCACCGCCGTCGTCGGCACCTTCATCGGCCCCACCGCCATGATCGTCCCGCTGGCCATCGGCGCCATCCCCTTCTTCGCCCGTCTCGTCGAGACCGCGATCCGCGAGGTCGACCACGGGCTCGTCGAAGCCGTCCAGTCCATGGGCGGCGGCATCCCGACCCTGGTGTGGAAGGTCCTGCTCCCGCAGTCCCTGCCCTCCCTGGTCGCCGGCGTCACCACCACCGTGATCACCCTCGTCGGCTACTCCGCCATGGCCGGCGCCGTCGGCGGCGAAGGCCTCGGCTCCAAGGCCATCACGTACGGCTTCCAGCGCTTCGAGACCGGGTTCATGATCGCCACCGTCGTGGTCCTGATCGCCATCGTCACGGTGATCCAGCTCATCGGCGACGGCGCGGTACGCCTGCTCGCCCGGCGCGGCCGGACAGCCTGAGCCCACGGCCGCACCCGCGGCCGGGCCGGGACGCCCCGCTCCACCCCCAGACTTCCCCTCCGCAAACAGCCCGCACTCGTTGTGCTCGGGCGTCTCCGCACCACCGAGAAAGAGGCACTCTTCGTGCGCAAGAACACCAAGCTCACCGCTTCCGCCGCAGTCGCCGCCGCCCTCACCCTGGGCCTCACCGCCTGCGGCACCTCCTCCGACCCGGGCTCCACCAAGTCCGACGCCACCGGAGCAGCCGCCGAGTCCAAGCCCCTCGTCGTCGCGGCCTCCCCGAGCCCGCACGCCGACATCCTCAACTACGTCAAGGACAACCTGGCGAAGAAGGCCGGACTCAACCTGGAGGTCAAGGAGTTCACGGACTACGTCCTGCCGAACACCGCCACCCAGCAGGGCCAGGTCGACGCCAACTACTTCCAGCACAAGCCCTACCTGGACGACTTCAACGCCAAGAACGGCACGACCATCGTCCCGGTCGTCGACGTGCACCTCGAGCCCCTCGGCCTCTACTCCAAGAAGGTCAAGTCCCTCAAGGACATCAAGGCCGGCCAGACCATCGCCGTCCCCAACGACACCACCAACGAGGGCCGCGCGCTCCAGCTGCTCGCCTCCAACGGCCTGATCACCCTCAAGGACGGCGTCGGCACGAGCGCCAAGCTCTCCGACATCACCGACAAGAAGGGCCTGGAGTTCAAGGAGCTGGAGGCCGCCACGGTCCCCCGCGCCCTGAACGACGTCGACGCCGCCGTCATCAACGGCAACTACGCCCTCGAGGCGAACCTCAAGCCCGCCAAGGACGCCATCGCGCTGGAGAAGGCCGAGGGCAACCCGTACGCCAACTTCCTCGCGGTCAAGAAGGGCAACGAGAACGACCCGCGCGTCCAGAAGCTCGCCACGCTCCTGAACTCGCCCGAGGTCAAGAAGTTCATCGAGGACAAGTACGAGGGCTCGGTCATCCCCGCCTTCGGCAAGCCCGCCGCCTGATCACCGGTCAGCCGCGGACGGCCGGGCCCCGCACCTCCCGAGCCGGGGGTGCGGGGCCCGGCCATGCACATTCCCGGGCCGATGCTGCATCCTGTGCAAGAAGGCCCGTCTCACTGGCCGTCAAAGGCCCTGAAAGGGCCCGGAATCCGGTCCCTCGGCATGGAGCTGCGCATGACTACCACCTTCCCGGACGTCTCCATCAGCACGGACCGGCTGGTGTTGCGCCCCTTCGAGGAGGCGGACGTCACGGCGCTCACCGAGATGATGAACGACGAGCTCGTCACCGCCTGGACCTCGGTGCCCGCCCCGTACACCGTCTCCGAGGCCCGCGCCTGGGCCCTGCACCACTCCCTCGCTGAACGCACCGAGGGCCGCGGCATCGTCTTCGCCGTCACCGAGTTCCTGACCCAGCGCCTCGTCGGCGTGGTCCACCTCAAGAACACCAACTGGCGGACCCTCACCACCGAGGTCGGATACGTCACCGCCCCCTGGGCCCGCGGCGAGGGCTACGCCTGCGAGTCCGTGCTCGCCGTCGCCCAGTGGCTCTTCCGCGACCAGAAGTTCGAGCGCCTCGAACTGCGCACCGCCGCCGACAACACCGCCTCCCAGCAGGTAGCCCAGAAGATCGGTTGCATCAGCGAAGGGGTCCTGCGCAACGCGTGGATAGTGCGCACCCAGATGCCCGACGGGAGGTGGGCGGACTCCCGCACCGACCTGATCGTCTGGAGCCTGCTCCCCGAGGACCTCGACGGACTCGACGGAGCCCTCGCCGACGCCTCCGGCTACGGCGGCTACACCGACTGGAGCTGATCCGCCCCGATCCGCGGACACCCGACCGCCTGGTCCGGACCGGACGGCTACCACCAGGTAGTCTCACCGTGCACGCTCCGTACACGTACAGGTACGCACACCCGCGCACGCAGCCGCACCCCCGCCCCGCGCGGGACCCCCCGCCGCCCAGCCCCAGGAGACCGAGAAGATGGCCGACCGGGTCACGGTGATCGGCTGGGACGGTTCGCCGCTGACCGCGGCCGCCCGGTCCGCCCTGTCCGCGGCCACCCTGGTCGCCGGCGCCGCCCACCACCTCGAACTCCCCGAGATCCCCCCGGCCGCCGAACGCGTCCGCCTCGGCAGCCTCGGCCTCGCCGCCGGCCGGATCGCCGGACACCGCGGCAGCGCGGTCGTCCTCGCCGACGGCGACCCCGGCTTCTTCGGCGTCGTACGCACCCTGCGCGCCCCCGAGCACGGCCTCGAGGTCGAAGTGGTCCCGGCCGTGTCCTCCGTGGCCGCAGCCTTCGCCCGCGCCGGAATGCCCTGGGACGACGCCCGCGTGGTCGTCGCCCACCCCCGCACCCTGCGCCGCGCCGTCAACGTCTGCCGCGCCCACCCCAAGGTCGCCGTCCTCACCTCCCCGGGCGCCGGCCCCGCCGAACTCGCCCTGCTCCTCGACGGAATCCACCGCACCTTCGTCATCTGCGAGGAACTCGGCACCGCCCGCGAGCAGGTCACCGTCCTCACCTCCGACAAGGCCGCCGACCACACCTGGCGCGACCCCAACGTCGTCATCGCCATCGGAGGCGGCGGCACCGTGGAAGGCGCAGCGGCAGCCGCCAGCGGCCCCGGCACCACCGGCCCCGACGGAGGCTGGCTCGCCGGCGCCCTCCCCGGCTCCGCGGGGGAGCGCGGCTGGGCCCGGCCCGCCGCCCGCACCGAAGGCCCCGACCCGGCCCCGGCCGCCCCCGAGGGCGAAGGCTCCCAGCTCCGCGCCCTCCAGCTCGCCCGGCTCGGACCGCGCACCGGCGACCTCGTCTGGGACATCGGCACCGGCGGCGGGGCCTTCGCCACCGACGCCGCCTCCTTCGGGGCCGCCGTCATCGCCATCGACGCCGACCCCGGCGCCTGCACCCGTGTCGCCGCCCTCGCCCGCACCCGCGGCCTCCAGATCCAGACCGTCCACGGCCGCGCCCCGCACGTGCTCGACAGCCTCCCCGAGCCGGACGTGGTCCGCATCGGCGGCGGCGGCGTCCCCGTGGTCACGGCCTGCACCGACCGCCGCCCCGAGCGCATCGTCACCCACGCCTCCACCCGCGACGAGGCCGAGGCCGTGGGCCGCGCCCTGACCGAGGGCGGGTACGCCGTCGAGTGCGCCCTCCTCCAGTCCGTGGGCCTCGACCCCCGGGACTGGGCCGAACGCGAACGCTCCGTCGTCTTCCTCCTCTCCGCCGAGCGCTCCTGAACGGCCCCTTCCCGGACCCGGAAGGGGCGGCCCGCCCGCGCCCTTCCCACCGGGCCGGACCCTCCCGCCGCCCCCCGGGCCTGACATCCCGACACGCGGGGTAGGCTGGCCGATCGTTGTACCGCCCCGGACCTCGGTGTTCCGCTCCCGGCCAAGCCGGCGGGAACCCTCCGATATCCGGACGCGGCACCCCCCGGGGAGTGCCGAGCGGTACGGCGGGACCCGGAGGACGCGCGACGTGGCGCAGTCCACAGCGGGCCGTGGCGGTTATGGCTGTCATGGCGGCGAACGAACGCGACAATGCTTGTTGTCGGCGGGCGTTCGTGCCGCGCGGCACCCGCGCTCGTTCTTCACGGGGGGCGCTGGGGGTGCCGCGAGCGGTCGCCCGGCGAGCTGATCGACGACGCACAACCGATGGGCGAGGGGTACGCATGACTGACACCGGCCAGGTTCCGGAGGGTCTCCCGGAGAACGCAGGCATGGTGGATCAGCCGGGCGCCCCCGCCCCGGGTGCCTACGCCTCCTTCACCGACCCGGCCGCCGGCCTGCACCCGGCGGAGGCTGCCGAGGACGAGGACCTGCTGCTCATGCCGAGCGCGCAGGGCTCCTGGAGCGATCCGCAGCTGGTGCCCCCGGCACCGTTCCCGCAGGACGCCTACGCACAGGAGTTCCCGCCCGCCCCGGAGTTCGCCTCCCCGGCCTTCCCGGCGCCCGAAACCCCCGCGGCAGGCATCCCCGCGACGGCCGACACCCCCGCCCCCGCAGCCGAGCCCCCCGCGTTCGAGCCCCCCGCGTTCGAGGCCCCGGCGTTCGCGACCCCCGAGTTCGCCGCGCCGGAGGCGCACGAGACCGGCGGCCGCGACTCGGGCGCCGTGGACCTGGGCGCCGTACGGGCAGCCGGCGCGACCGCGCCCGTCCCGCCCGCCCCGTCCCGCCGCCCGCTGCACATGGGCCCGGCGGTGCCCGACGCGACCGGCGGAGTCGTACGCTCCCTCGCCGACCGCGGCCCGGCCGCACCCGCCGCCGCACCCCAGCCCGTACCGGCCGGCCCGGCCGTACCGCTGGTCCAGATGACGCCCCCGCAGGCCACGCCCGTACCGATGCGCCAGAGCGGCCCGCCCACCGCCGGCCCCGAGTACCTCGACGTACCGCGCCCGGAGTCGGCCGTCCCCGCCGTCCCCCCGCTGTCCGAGATCCCGCCGCAGGCCGGCACCCCCTGGGGCGCCGAGCCCGCCACCGCGGCACCCCTGCCCGCGGAGCCCGTCGAGCACGAGGTGCTGACCCAGGTCCCGCTGGTCCCCCCGGCCGTCCCGGTTACCGCCGAGGCGGAGCCGCAGCCCGCAGAAACGGTCGTGCCCGAGGCCGCCCCGACCCCCGAGCCGGAGCCGCTCCCCACCCCCGCCGAACCCGCGCCCGAGCCCGCAGCCGAGGCCCCGAACACGGCACAGGCCCCCCTCCCGGCCCCGCAGCCCGAGCACCCCGAGGCCGCCGAACCGTCCGCAACCCCGGAACCGGCCCCGCCCGCTGCCACCGAGCCCGCGGCCGAGGCGGCCCCGGAACCCGCCCCCACCCCCGAGCAGCCGACGGCCGCGCCCCAGCAGCCCGAGCCTGCCGAACACCCGGAGCAGCCCCTCCCCGCGGAAGCAGTCCAGCCCCCCGCGGAAGCTGTCCAGCCCCCCGCGGCAGAGCTCCCGCCCGCAGAGGCGCCCGCCCCTGCCGAACCGGCCGTAGCGGAAGCCCTCCCCACCCCTGTCGAGCAGGCACCTCAGGCCGAGCAGGCCGCAGCGGAGGCCCTCCCTGCCCCGCAGCCGGAGGACGAGGTAGCCCCCGCCCCGGAGCCGGAGCACGAGGCGGCTCCCGCCCCGCAGCCGGAGCACGAGGTGGTCCCCACCCAGCAGCCGGAACACGACGTGGCCCCCGCCCCGCAGGCGGAGCACGAGGTGGCCCCCGCCCCGGAACCGGAGGAAGCAGAGGCCCCCGCCCCTCCCGCCCCCGGCTACGAGGACGCCGAGCGCGAGGCGGTTCTGCGCGTCATGCGCGAGCGCCGCGACATCCGCAACGGCTTCCGTACCGACCCGATCCCGCACGAGGTCCTGCTGCGCGTCCTGGAGGCCGCCCACACCGCGCCCAGCGTCGGCCACTCCCAGCCCTGGGACTTCGTGGTCATCCGCTCCGCGGACACCCGCCGGACCATGCACGAGCTGGCCACCCGGCAGCGCGAGGCCTACGCCAAGTCGCTGCCCAAGGGGCGCGCCAAGCAGTTCAAGGAAATGAAGATCGAGGCCATCCTCGACACCCCGGTGAACATCGTGGTCACCGCCGACCCGACCCGGGGCGGCCGCCACACCCTCGGCCGGCACACCCAGCCGCAGATGGCCCCGTACTCCTCGGCCCTCGCCGTCGAGAACCTGTGGCTCGCCGCCCGCGCCGAGGGCCTCGGCGTCGGCTGGGTCAGCTTCTTCGACGAGCGCGAGATGGTCCGGGCCCTCGGCCTGCCCGAGCACCTGGAGGTCGTCGCGTACCTGTGCGTCGGGTACGTCGACGAGTTCCCGGAGGAGCCCGAGCTCATGCAGGCGGGCTGGTCCAAGCGCAGGCCGCTGTCCTGGGTGGTCCACGAGGAGACGTACGGCCGCCGCGCCCTGCCCGGCGAGGACCCGCACGACCTCCTCTCGGAGACCGTCGCCGGCATCCGCCCGCTCGACGCCAAGGCGCTCGGCGAGGCCTGGGAGCGCCAGAAGCGCATGACCAAGCCCGCCGGTGCCCTCGGCATGCTGGAGATCATCTCCGCGCAGCTCAGCGGCCTCTCCCGGATCTGCCCGCCCCCGATCCCCGAGCCGGCCGCCGTGGCGATCTTCGCGGGCGACCACGGGGTCCACGCGCAGGGCGTCACCCCCTGGCCGCAGGAGGTGACCTCGCAGATGGTCGCCAACTTCCTCGGCGGCGGAGCCGTATGCAACGCCTTCGCGAACCAGGTCGGCGCCGAGGTCTGCGTGATCGACGTAGGCGTCGCGGGCGACCTGCCCGCCACCCCCGGCCTGCTGCCCCGCAAGGTGCGCCCCGGCACCGCCGATATGACCACCGGTCCGGCGATGACCCGCGAAGAGGCCGTCGCAGCGATCGAGGTCGGCATCGAAACCGCCCGCGACCTGGTCGCGGCGGGCAACAAGGCGCTCCTCACGGGCGAGATGGGCATCGCCAACACCACGGTGTCGGCCGCCCTGATCTCGGTGTTCACGGACACCGACCCGGCGGAGGTCACGGGCCGCGGCACCGGCATCAACGACGAGACCCACGCCCGCAAGGTCGAGGTCGTCCGCCGCGCCCTGGAACTCCACCAGCCGGACCCGTCGGACCCCATCGGCGTCCTCGCGGCCATCGGCGGCCTGGAGCACGCGGCGATCGTCGGCCTCCTCCTCGGCGGCGCGTCCCTGCGTACGCCGGTCATCCTCGACGGCGTCAGCGCCGGCGCGGCGGCCCTGGTGGCCCGTGCGATCGCGCCGGAGTCCCTGTCCGCGTGCATCGCAGGCCACCGCAGTGCCGAGCCGGGCCACGTCGCGGCCCTGAACAAGCTGGGCCTGCGCCCGCTGGTCGACCTGGACCTGCGCCTCGGCGAGGGCACCGGTGCCCTGCTGGCCCTGCCGCTGGTCCAGAGCGCCGCCCGGGCCATGCACGAGGTCGCCACCTTCGACTCGGCAGGCGTCACGGAAAAGTAGCCGCTGCCAGGACGGGTCCCCACCCCGGGACCCGTCCCCCGGCACACCCCCCGGACCGCCTACACCCCGCCCCCTGTTTCCGCCACCCCCGGTTGGGCCTACGGGCACCGGAGGACGGCCTGCGGCCGCTTGGCTCGCCCTGCCGTGTAGCGATCTGCCGCGTGCATCGGCCCCGGACGGCCCGGCTGCCGCCTGGCGGCCGGAGCGCGTAGCGGTCGCCGGCGGCGTATGCCCAGCCCCGGCCGGCCCGGAGGCCGCTGAGACGGCCGCGGCTGTGTAGCGATCCGCTGCGGCTTGTGGTCCTTCCGCCCAGCGGAACGGGGTCTGCCTGAGCTATCCCGATCAGCCCGTGTCCCTACCCGCCCCTTCCCGAAACTGGGGCTCCGCCCCAGACCCCGCGCCTCAAACGCCGGCGAGGCTGGAGGGTCGGGGTCGGGTGGGACCCCCTGGCGAGGCTGGGGGTCGGGGTCGGGTGGGCCCCCTCGCGAGGCTGGATGGCCCGCGTTGCGACCCCCTGGCAAGGCTGGATGGCCCGCGTTGGGCCCCCCGGCGAGGCTGGATGGCCCGGGTCGGGACCCCCTGACGAGGCCGGTTGGTTGGGGTCGGGCGGACCCCCCGGCGAGGCTGGACGGCCCCGGTCGCCCCAGAGACCCGCCGGGCCGGGAGACCCTGGGTCGAAACAGGCCCCCCGGCGTGCCCCGATCCCGCGCCACGACACCGTCCGCCTTTACAAGCCCGTACGGACTGATCCCCGTACCCCGGCCCGCGCTGGGGGCGGTGGGCAAAGACCGGTCAGCCGGAACCCGGAGGCGGGGGAGAAGACCCCGCACGGAGAAGCCGCCAACCCGCACGTTCCCTCGGTATCCACCCCCACCACCCCCCTCCCCACCCCTTGCACCCCCTCCCCACCCCCTCCCAGCCCCCCACCACCCCCCCGCCCCCGCCCCATGGGTGGGCCCGGGACCGCAGCCGGGGCGACCGGCCGTTAACGTTGGGCTCGCGACCTGCGCCGACGACGCCGCAGAACCCCCGCAGAACCACCGCACGACCCCCGTAGGACCCCGCACGAGGAGACAGCCCGAATGGCCGAACACCACGCCTACCCCGTTGGCCTCCGCCTCGCCGGCCGCCGCGTCGTCGTCATCGGCGGGGGCCAGGTCGCCCAGCGCCGTCTGCCCGCCCTGGTCGCGGCCGGTGCCGACGTGGTGCTGATCTCTCCGTCCGCCACCCCCTCCGTGGACGTGATGGCGGAGACCGGCGAGATCCGCTGGGAGCGGCGCCGCTACGAGGAGGGCGACCTCGCCGAGGCCTGGTACGTCCTCGTAGCCACCCGCGACCGCGCCGCCAACGACCTCGCCTCCGCCGAGGCGGAGCGCCGCCGCATCTGGTGCGTCCGCAGTGACGACGCCGAGGCGGCCACCGCCTGGACCCCCGCCACCGGCCGCAGCGAGGGCGTCACCGTCGCCGTGCTCACCGGCCACGACCCCCGCCGCTCCGCCTCCGTCCGCGACGCCATCGTCGAGGGCCTGCGCGACGGCTCGCTCAGCGCCCCCGCCCACCGCGCCCGCCCGCACACCCCGGGCGTGGCCCTGGTCGGCGGCGGCCCCGGCGACCCGGACCTGATCACCGTCCGCGGCCGCCGCCTCCTCGCCGAGGCGGACGTGGTCATCGCCGACCGCCTCGGCCCCCGCGACCTGCTGGACGAGCTCCCGCCGCACGTCGAGGTCATCGACGCGGCGAAGATCCCGTACGGCCGCTTCATGGCCCAGGAGGCCATCAACAACGCGCTGATCGAGCACGCCAAGGCGGGCAAGGCCGTGGTCCGCCTCAAGGGCGGGGACCCGTACGTCTTCGGCCGCGGCATGGAGGAGGCGCAGGCGCTCGCCGAGGTCGGCATCCCCTGCACGGTGGTGCCCGGCATCTCCAGCTCGATCTCCGTGCCTTCCGCGGCCGGTATCCCCGTCACGCACCGCGGGGTGGCGCACGAGTTCACGGTCGTCAGCGGGCACGTGGCTCCCGAGGACCCCCGCTCGCTCGTGGACTGGGCGGCCCTCGCCAAGCTCACCGGCACGCTGGTGATCCTGATGGGCGTGGACAAGATCGGCGCCATCGCCGCGACGCTCGTGGCGCACGGCAAGGCGCCCGACACCCCCGTCGCCGTGATCCAGGAGGGTACGACGGCCGCCCAGCGCCGGGTCGACGCGACGCTCGCGGACGTGGGCGAAACGGTTCGCGCGCAGGACGTGCGCCCGCCGGCCGTGATCGTCATCGGGGACGTAGTGAAGGTCGGCATCCCCCCGATCAACCCGTAATCCCGGGGGGCGGCGTGGCCGCCCCCGCTCCACCCCCGCCCTCAGCTCACCCCCATCCTCCCCACCCCCCCAACCCCCGATCTCGCTCCCGCCGTTGGCACCGCACCGAGGACAAGGCAGTATCACCCTGTGGCTGATCTCATCACCATCGAAGACCCGGACGACCCCCGCCTGCGCGACTACACGGGCCTGACGGACGTCGAGCTGCGGCGCCGCCGCGAGCCCGCGGAGGGCCTGTTCATCGCCGAGGGCGAGAAGGTCATCAGACGCGCCAAGAGCGCCGGGTACGAGATGCGCTCGATGCTCCTGTCCGCGAAGTGGGTGGACGTCATGAAGGACGTCATCGACGAGCTCCCGGCCCCCGTGTACGCGGTGAGCCCCGAGCTCGCCGAGCGCGTCACCGGCTACCACGTGCACCGCGGTGCCCTCGCCTCCATGCAGCGCAAGCCGCTGCCGACCGCGGAGGACCTCCTCGCGAGCGCCCGCCGGGTCGTGATCATGGAGTCGGTCAACGACCACACCAACATCGGCGCGATCTTCCGCAGCGCCGCAGCCCTGGGCATGGACGCCGTCCTGCTCTCCCCGGACTGCGCCGACCCGCTCTACCGGCGCTCGGTCAAGGTCTCGATGGGCGCGGTGTTCTCGGTGCCGTACGCCCGCCTGGACACCTGGCCCAAGGGCCTGGAGTCGGTCCGCGAGGCCGGGTACAAGCTGCTCGCGCTCACCCCGCACGAGAAGGCCTCCTCCATCGACGAGGCGGCCCCGCACACCCTGGACCGGGTGGCCCTGATGCTGGGCGCGGAGGGCGACGGCCTGTCCACGCAGGCCCTGCGCGCGGCAGACGAGTGGGTACGCATCCCCATGGCGCACGGGGTGGACTCGCTGAACGTGGGCGCGGCCGCAGCGGTGGCGTTCTACGCGGTGGCAACGGGCCGCCCCACCACCTGACCTCAAACCGGCACACCTACTGAGCCCTCAGCCGTACCAGGACCCAAGCCCGCGCAGCCCGCCAGGCGGCCCCCAACCCCCAACCCCGCCGGACCCCTCAGAGCTGCTGCGCCGCCGCGATCCCCAAGGCCACGATCAGCGTGACCACCACGAACACGATCAGCCGCTGCCGCAGCAGCCGCCGGTCGGGGCCCACCGGCCGCCGCCCCGTGCCGGTGGTGCGCGGCCCGGGCCGGCCGTTCGTACGGGCCGCCGTCCCCGTCGGGCCGCGCCGCGGCCCGGGCGGCCGCGAACCGGCCGGCCGCTGCCCGCCACCGCCCTGCCCGTGCTGCCCGCCCTGCCCGGCCGCCGAAGGACCCCCCGAGCCCCCGGGCCCTCCGGGCCGGCCCTGCGTACCGCGCGCCTGCGAGGGCCGGGACTGGGACGGCCGGGACTGCGAGGGCCGGGCCACCGGGGTCCCCGCGGCGCGGCGCTCCGTGCGCTGCTGCGCGTACTGGTCCGCGAGCCGCCCGGCGGGCCGCTCCGGCTCGCCGCGCGGGGCGGGCGGCCGGGTCTCCGGCAGCCCCTGGGCCTCGCGGGCCGCGATCTCCTTGAGCCGCATGGACAGCTGCAGGGTGCTCGGGCGCTCCTCGGGGTCCTTGGCCAGGCAGGCCCGGACGAGCGGGGCGAGGGAGTCGGGCACCCCGTGGAGCTGGGGCTCCTCGTGTACGACGCGGTACAGCATGACCTCCGAACTCCCGTGTCCGAAGGGGGAGTCGGCGATGGCCGCGTAGGCGAGGGTGGCGCCGAGGGCGAAGACGTCGGTGGCGGGGGTCACGGCCGCGCCGCGGACCTGCTCGGGCGCGAGGAAGCCGGGGGAGCCGACCGCCGTGCCCACGTGCGTGAGGGTGCTCGCCCCGGTGGCCCAGGCGATGCCGAAGTCGATGATCCGGGGGCCCTTGGGGGAGAGGAGGATGTTCGAGGGCTTGAGGTCCCGGTGGACCACCCCCGCCTCGTGTACGGCGACCAGGCCCTCCGACAGGGCGGCACCGACCGCGGCGATCTGGGCGGCCGACAGCGCGCCCTCCTCGGCGACCTTGTCGTGCAGGGAGGGGCCGGGTACGTACTGGGTGGCGAACCAGGGGCGCTCGGCCTGCAGGTCGGCGGCCACCAGCCGGGCCGTGCAGCCGCCGCGGATCCGCTGCGCCGCGGACACCTCGCGCGCGAACCGCGAGCGGAACTCCTGGTCCTCGGCCAGGTCGGGCCGGATGACCTTCAGGGCGACCCGCTGGCCGCGCCGGTCCGAGCCCAGGTAGACCACGCCCATGCCGCCGGCACCGAGCCGCCGGTGCAGCCTGAACGATCCGACGACACGCGGGTCCTCGCGCCGGAGCCGCATCATCGCCATGTCCACCCCGTGTGCCCGGTCGTCCTGTTGACGTGGCACAGCTTACGGACGATCCGCCATGTGTGCTCAGAGGCCGCGCCCTCGGCGGGATATTCGATTGTCAGTACGGGGCGCGACACTTGAGGGTTGTTCAGAAGCGGGCTGGCTCCCCGGTCCCCTCGGCCTGCCCGTACTCAAAGATCCACTGGAGCAAGGGTGTTGGCGGAAAACCGGCGCCCGGGAGGGCTCGCGCCCGACGCCGGGCGCCCCGGACGTGCGTACGAGCGCTCGGGCGCCCGGGCGGGATCCGGGGACAGGACGGAGGGTGAGCGGAGAGGTGCCGGAAGTGAGCGAAGTCACCCCCGGGGGTCGTCCCCTCCGGGAAGTCCCCCAGGTGGGGGGTGCCGTCTCCACCCAGGGGAGTACGCCCGGTGGACCCTCGTCATCCTCCCGGAGGCCCGGCAATGGGTACGAGGGCATGAGGACCGGTGCCTCCCGCGCCCCTAATGTTGAAACCAAGCGGCGGGTGACGTACTCGTCCCCCGAGGTCAGACACCCGCCGCTGCAGACCAGCCTCAACGAAAACCAGAACAACCAGAACAACCAGAACAACCAGAACAACAAGAGCAACGAGAGCGAGAGGGAGAGGAACATGGCGCACATGGCAGGCCGGACGATCGTCCGCACGCAGAGCGGCAAGACCGGCACCCGCCACCCCCTGGTGGCAGCGGCCATGGTCCTCCCCCTCGCCACCCTCCTGGTGGTCGTCTTCGGCGGCTGGGAAGCGGTGGTCACACAGGCGTCGTCCGTGGGTGTGATGCTGGGGCGCTGAGCGGCGCCCCGGGTCCGGGAGAGCGGCCCGGACCGGGACATCGACCGAGAACCCCGTGGGGACGGGGGTACGGCGGACGGCAGTGAAAGGGTGCTGCCCGTACGACTGGGGAGTCGTACGGGCAGCACCCTTTGGCATACCTACGGCCACCGAAGCCACCCCCACCCGACCCGCGCCCACCTCCAACCCGAAACCACCCCCCACCAGAACCCCCCCTCCCACCCCCCATCCCCCCCGCCGGAGTGGCCCCGCCATCCGCCTGGCCGAAGCCGGGGCGGCTGCTGAGCCCCCGCCCGGCCGCCCGCCGCGTACGATCCCTGCAGGCCCGACGACCTGGGGGAACACATGAACCGCTTCGCCGCGGAACTGGCCGCCCTGGCCGGCCACGGCCCGGCGCAGCGGGCCGGCGTGCCCCGGCAGCACATCCTGCTCGCCGACCGCCCCGACGGCACCGTCGTGCGCACCGGCGCCGTGGTCGTCAAAGCGCACGCCCCCGACTCCGACCACGCCGCCCTCGACGTGCGCATCGAGATCGCCGCGGCCCCGCCGCTCGGCGGGATCCTGCTGCCGCCCGTGGCCCTGGAGCCGTCCGGCGGGGCGCTCACCACCCGGCTGCGCGGCCGCCCCGTCTCGGCCTGGCCGCACGGCCAGCCCGTGGACCCCGAGCGCCCCGAGGCGGCGCCCTGGGAGGACGCCGCTCGGCTGCTGGCCCGCCTGCACCTGGTCCCCACCACCGCCCTCCCCGGCCCGGTCCCCCCGATGCGCGGCCCGGCGAAGGTGGCCCGGGCCCTGGCCCGGATGGCCGCGGGCGGCCCCCACCCCGACGCCGGGGCGGTACGGGCCGCTGCGGCCCGGCTGCCGGCGTGGGCCCGCGGCGAGGCGCCCGCGCCCGCCGCGTCCGTGCTGTGCCACGGCGACCTCCACCTCGGCCAGCTCGTGCGCCATCCGGCCCCCGACGGCCCCTGGCTGCTGATCGACGTGGACGACCTCGGTCTCGGCACCCCGGCCTGGGACCTGGCCCGTCCGGCCGCCTGGTACGCGGCGGGGGTGCTCGGCACGGAGGTGTGGGAGCGGTTCCTGAGCGCGTACCGGGCCGCGGGCGGCACCGCGGCCGGGCCCGCGGGCAGCGACCCCTGGCCCGGACTGGACGTGGCCGCGCGGGCGTTGACCGTCCAGACCGGGGCGCTGGCGGTGGCGAAGTGCCTGGCCGAGCGGCGGGACCTGGACGACGTGGAGCGGCTCATGGTGCAGAGTTGTGCCCGAATCGGCACACTCCCGCCGGAGTTGGAACAGCACCCCCCGTCGTAGGGTGAAGTTCACGCCACCGGGCATGCATTCCGGTGGTACGAAGCCCGACGGCGAGGAGTTGAGCCGATCATGCAGTGTCCGAAGTGCCACGCGGTGATGCACACCTACAACCGCAACGGTGTTCAGATCGAGCAGTGCAGCGGTTGCCGCGGCATATTCCTGGACTACGGCGAGCTGGAGGCCCTGACCCGCCTGGAGGGCCAGTACGGCCAGGTCCCGCCGCCCCCGGCCCCGCCGGCGTACCCGGCCGCTCCCGCCCCCGCCTGGGGCGCCCCGCAGCACCACGGCCACCACGGTCACCACGGCCACCAGCGCGGCTTCGGCCGGATGCTCTTCTCCTCCTGAGCCGCAAGCCCCACGCTCCAAGCCCCGAGGCCCAAGGCCCAAGGCCCAAGCCTTGCGCCCCGAGGGCGGGGGTACGGCGCCCCACCCGGCCGCCGTACCCCCGCCCCCGGAACTCGGGACCCCGTCCCGCACGCGGAACCCGCACACGCAGAAGCCCCGACCGTCGAGACGGCCGGGGCTTCCGGGCTGTGCGCGATACTGGGATTGAACCAGTGACCTCTTCCGTGTCAGGGAAGCGCTCTCCCGCTGAGCTAATCGCGCGGGATGGACCGATATCCGAAGATCGCAGGTCAGGCGTGCTGCGTGCGCGATACTGGGATTGAACCAGTGACCTCTTCCGTGTCAGGGAAGCGCTCTCCCGCTGAGCTAATCGCGCGGGGGATCCGAAGATCCAGTGGACGATACTGGGATTGAACCAGTGACCTCTTCCGTGTCAGGGAAGCGCTCTCCCGCTGAGCTAATCGTCCTTGGAGGTGGAGACGGGATTTGAACCCGTGTAGACGGCTTTGCAGGCCGTTGCCTCGCCTCTCGGCCACTCCACCATGGAGCCGCAGGGGTTCTCGGGAAGATCCCCCACTTCGAGCGGACGACGAGATTCGAACTCGCGACCCTCACCTTGGCAAGGTGATGCTCTACCAACTGAGCCACGTCCGCATGTCGCCGTGTTGCTTTGGGGTTTTTTCCCTCGCTCCCCGGCGACGTGTTGAACTCTAGCGGATTCCCGGGCCAGCTCAAAAACGCGTTTCCGCAGCGTGCTGCCGTTCGCTCACCACGGGTCACGCGGCGGGTACCTCACCGGCGCCGGAGCGCGGGCCGCCCTAGACTCACAGCCGTGCACGACCTGCCACCCATGGCCCGCTTCGGCGGCCTCCTCGCGACCGACCTGCGCGACGTGACCAGCGATCCGAGCGCCCTGGAGTCCACCGGCTTCTGGGCCGTCTCGGCGGACTTCGAGGGCCGACTGGTCTGCGCCCGCTTCGGAGACGTACGGCCCGAACCCGTACCCGCCCCCGTACCCGGGGCGTGGACCGGGCCCGCCGCCTCCGCCTGGACCTCCTCCCTGGACCGGGACGCGTACGTCTCCGGCGTACGCCGCATCCGGGAGCACATCGCGGCGGGGGAGGTGTACCAGGCCAACCTCTGCCGCGTGCTGTCCGCGCCGCTGCCCGACCCGGCCGCGGCGGACGTCGACGCCCTGACGGCCCTCCTCGCCCGCGGCAATCCGGCGCCCTTTGCAGGAACGATCCGCCTGCCGGCGCACGGAGTGGAGATCGCCACCGCCTCGCCGGAGCTCTTCCTGCGCCGCGCGGGCCGCACCGTGGAGTCCGGACCCATCAAGGGCACCGGCCGCACGGCCGCCGACCTCCTCCCCAAGGACCACGCCGAGAACGTCATGATCGTGGACCTGGTCCGCAACGACCTCGGCCGCGTCTGCGCCACCGGATCCGTCACGGTCCCCGAGCTGTGCGCGCTGGAGGAGCACCCCGGCCTCGTCCACCTGGTCTCCACCGTCCGCGGCGAGCTCGCCGACGGAACGGGCTGGCCCGCACTCCTCGCCGCGGCCTTCCCGCCCGGATCCGTCACCGGCGCCCCCAAGTCCTCCGCCCTGCGGATCATCGAAGCCCTCGAAACCTCCCCCCGCGGCCCCTACTGCGGGGGCATCGGCTGGGTGGACGCCGACCGCGGCACCGGCGAGCTCGCCGTGGGCATCCGCACCTTCTGGATCGACCGGGAGGCCCCCGGCGGCCCCCGCCTGCGCTTCGGCACCGGCGCCGGGATCACCTGGGGCTCGGATCCGGAACGCGAATGGGCCGAGACCGAGCTCAAGGCCGCCCGGCTGCTCGCTGTAGCGTCGGGGGCGTACCAGGCGAGTGGAGGGACCGTACGGTGAGGATCTGGCTCGACGGAGAGCTGCGCGACACGGACAGCGCCAAGGTGTCCGTCTTCGACCACGGGCTGACCGTGGGCGACGGCGTCTTCGAAACACTCAAGGCGGTGGACGGCAGGGCCTTCGCCCTCACCCGCCACCTCGACCGGCTGACCCGCTCCGCGCGGGGACTCGGCCTGCCCGACCCCGACCTCGACGAGGTGCGGGCCGGCTGCGCCGCCGTCCTGGAGGCCAACCCCATGGCCCTGGGCCGGCTGCGCATCACGTACACCGGAGGGCTCTCCCCGCTCGGCTCCGACCGCGGCGAGGCCGGACCCACCCTGGTCGTCGCCCTCGGCGAGACCTCCCGGCGCCCCGACAGCACGGCCGTGGTCACCGTGCCCTGGGTCCGCAACGAGCGCAGCGCCGTCGCCGGACTGAAGACCACCTCGTACGCCGAGAACGTGGTCGCCCTGGCCCGCGCGCACGCTGCCGGGGCCTCCGAGGCCCTGTTCGCCAACACCGTGGGACAGCTCTGCGAGGGCACCGGCTCCAACGTGTTCGTCGTCCTCGACGGGCAGCTGCACACCCCGCCCGTCGCCTCCGGCTGCCTCGCGGGCATCACCCGCGCGCTGGTCGCCGAATGGACCGGGGCCCAGGAGACCGACCTCCCGCTCGACGTGCTGGAGCAGGCCGAGGAGGTCTTCCTGACCTCCACGCTGCGCGATGTGCAGGCCGTCCACCGGATCGACGGCCGCGAACCCGCCGCCGCCCCCGGCCCGGTCACCGCGAAGGCCATGCGCATCTTCGACGAGCGCGCCGGCGACGACCTGGATCCGTAGGGCAGCGTTCGTACGGGGATTTCCGGCGGTCCGGCCGCAACGCCCGTGACGTGCGGCCGCAGGGCAGGTACAACACGACTGGTGACCACCACCCTGCGGCCGACCGGGCCGCTCCAGCAGAGCAGCGACGGCGCGCGGGTCCGCGCGTACGAGGTCTGCGTCAACAGCCGGCACGTCGGCAGCCTCGAGATCGGCACCGACACCCCCTTCGGGCCCACCGTGGGCGAGATCCGCGACCTGCGGATCGACGGGCCCGACCGCGGGCGCGGCCGCGGAGCCGTGGCCGCACTCGCGGCCGAGGAGGTGCTGCGCTCGTGGCGCTGCACCCGGGCCCGGGTCTCCGTACCCGCCGGGAGCACGGCCGGCAACCGGCTGGCCGCCGCCCTCGGCTACCGCGAGCTCGGCCGCAACATGCTAAAGGAGCTCGCACCCGGCCCGCGCCCCCTGCCCGGGGGCACCACGGGCCGTCCCATGACCGCGGACGAGTTCGGGGAATGGCAGCGCGGCGCGGTGGAGGGCTATGCCCGGGAGTGGCAGGACCGCGGGATGACCCCCGAGGCTGCGCTCGCCAAGTCCCGCGCCGACCACGCCCGGCTGCTGCCGCAGGGGCTCGGCACCCCCGGTGTGCGGATCCACGTGCTGGAGGCGGACGGGGAGCCCGCCGGGCACGTGTGGGTGTCCGAGACCGAGGTGCTGCCCGGGCGGCCCGGCACGTACGTCTTCGACGTGCAGGTACGGGAGGGGCAGCGGGGCCGGGGGCACGGCCGGTCGCTGATGCTGCTCGCCGAGGAGGTGTCCCTGGCGGCGGGCTCGGACGTGCTGGGCCTGCACGTGTTCGCGGACAACGCCCCGGCGCTGGGGCTGTACGAGTCCCTGGGGTACCGGCCCACCCAGTACAACTACGGCAAACAGCTCGTCTGAGCCGGGGCCCGGCCCCGGCCGCGACCGCTCCCGGCCCCGGGTACGGCGGCGGGGGCCGCGCCCGCACGGGCACGGCCCCCGCCGCCGGTTCCCGGGGGCTCGTGCACCGCCGGGAGGCGGCAGAGCTCACTGGGGCCTCTTGGCCCCGGGCTCAGGAGCCCAGCAGGCGGTCCGCCGCCTCCTCGATCCGGGCGCGCAGCCCGTCCTGGCTCTGGCCGCCGTCGAGGCGCTCGTCGCCGATCACGTACGTCGGCGTACCGGTGACCTTGATCGCCTTGCCCTCGGCCTGGTCGGCGTCCACGATCAGGATGTGCCGGCCGTCGATCAGTGCGGTGTCGAACTCCTCGGAGTCCAGGCCCAGTTCCTTCGCCACCTCGATCAGCACGGCCTCGCCGCGCTCGCCCAGCTCCTCCGCGCGGGCCAGCACGGCCTCCGCGTAGTCCCAGCCCCGGCCCTGCTCGAAGGCCTCCTCGGCGGCCTGGGCCGCGGCGAAGGAGTGCTTGTGCTTCTCCAGCGGGAAATGGCGCAGCCGGATGTCGATGCGGTCGCCGTAGCGGGCCCGCAGCGCCCGCAGGTCCTCCAGGGCGCTTCGGCAGTCGGGGCACTGGAGTTCGCACCACACGTCCAGGACGACGGGTCCGGAGGCGGCGGCGGGCTGGGAATCGCTCATGGGCCCAGTCTTCCAGCCGCCGGGCCGGGCTCCCAATCCGGGCCGGGCGGCCCGTACCGCACCCGGGCGGCCCCGACCTGCGGAGGAGGGCGCCCCGGAGATCTCCCGGAGATCCGCCCCCGGGGCCGCCGGGGCGTGGCCCGGGCGGGGGCGGCCGGTGCACGATGGAGGGACAGAACCCCGGGCCCGGTCCGGGGCCCGCCGGACGTGGAGGACCGCATGATCGCCGAGACCCTATGTTCCGCGGCGGCCGCGGCAGGCCTGGGCATCGCCGCGGTGACGGCCTACCGCAGGCGGTTCCTGGCCGCGACCAGGATCGCCGCCTACGCCCTCGTCCCGCTCGGACTGGTGCTCACCGGGGTGGTCGAATGGGCCGCGGGGATCGCCTTCCGGCCCACCGTCTGGATGGGCTTCGGCGTGCTGGGGCTGGCCTGGCTGCTCTTCCTGACCACCAGGACCGTCGAGCGCCGCAGGGCGGGCTCCGGGGCCGAGGGGGCCGGCGGCGGCAGGCTCCGCGGCCGCAAGGGCGCCCGCGGGAGCGGCCGGGACGCCGTGGCCCCCGCGGCCTCCGCGCCCTCACTGGGCGGCGGCCGCCCGGCGGCCCAGCCGCCCCGGGACGCGAGCGGCGGCCGGCCCACCCCGGCGGACGACTTCTCCGACATAGAAGCGATTCTCAAAAAGCACGGGATATGACGAACTCCCGGTGAATAGTCGCGTGTTGGGCCCAAGGGGCCCTTCCGCTGGGCCATCATCGCCCCGAGATGCCAGAGAGTTCCCGGGGCGAGACCCCCGCCACCGCGTCCGTGACCGCGCCGGTCCCCGCAGTCGAGTTCGTGCAGTTCGGCGACCTCGCCGACCTGGTCGAGCTCGTGGAGTTCAGGGAACCGGCGGCCCCGGTGCCCGAACCGCAGGGCTGTCTCTTCGCGCTCTCCCAGCCGCCGCTGATGATCTTCCTCGGGGTGATCGCGGCCCTGCTGCTGATGGCGGCCGTGCACGACCTGTTCCTGCTCTGACCCCGCGCCCCTGCGCCGGGCGCGGGGGCGGCCGGGAGGGGTCGGGCGGTCTACTCGCCGGCCTCCTTGCGGCGGGCCCGGTAGGCCGCGACGTGCAGGCGGTTGCCGCAGGTGCGGCTGTCGCAGTAGCGGCGCGAGCGGTTGCGGGACAGGTCCACGAACGCGCGCCGGCAGTCGGGGGCCTCGCAGCGCCGCAGCCGCTCCCGCTCCTTGGAGACCACGAGGAAGGCCAGGGCCATCCCGCAGTCCGCGGCGATGTGGTCGCCCACCGAGGCGCCGGGGGCGAAGTAGTGCACGTGCAGGTCGTAGCCGTCGTGGTCCGTCAGGCGGGGGGTGGTCCCGGCCGCCGCGACGAGCTCGTTGATCACCCCCGCCGCCGCCCGGTCGTTCTTCGCGGCGAAGATCTGGCCGAAACGGTTCCGCACGGCCCTGACCCCCGCCAGGTCGCGCGCGCCCAGCTCGCCCACATCGCTGATCTCGTGCTCCCGCACGAAATCGCGCAGCGCCCCGAGGTCGGCCAGCCCGTCGGGCTGCTCCTCGTCGGGGGCGGTGTTCACCAGATCGACGACGACGTCGAGCGCCCGACGGGTGTCGTGGGGGATCTGCACGGTTCTCGCTCCCTGGGCCTGCTGCGGGGCCGGTGCCCGCCGATTGCTGGCCGACTCTAGCGGCTCCGCCCGAAAGCGCACCGGCGCCGTCCCCGCGGGTGGCTCCCGCGGGGACAGCGCCGGCACTGACGTATGTGGTTGTCCGGTCCGCACCGTCGCCCCGAGTCGGACGGTGCCGGGCCGGTCCCGGCCTGGCTCAGCTTTCCGCCAGGATGTGGGAGAGCTCTTGGTCGAGGTCGAAGTGGCGGTGCTCAGTGCCTGGTGGGACGGCGGCGTCGGTCCTCTTGAGGAACGACTCCAGCGCTCTTGCGGGTGCTTCGAGCAGGGCTTCTCCCTCCGGTGAGCTCAGGGCGATGCACACCACGCCCTGACCGTGACTGCGGGACGGCCAGACTCGGACGTCTCCGGTGCCGGTGGGCCGGTGCAGGCCCTCCGCGAGCAGGTCGCGGGCGAAGACCCACTCGACCGTCTCCTCGGCGCCGGTGTGGAAGGTGGCGTGCACGGCGTAGGGATCGGCCGTGTCATACCGCAGGCCCGCCGGAACGGGCAGGGAAGACTCGCTCGACACAACGAGGCGCAGGTGCAGCTCGCAGCTGACCGTGGTGTTCATAAGCGCCAGGGCCTTTCGCTCAGTGTGCGCTCGGGGATTCGCACGTCGGCGAAATCGACATGCCACCTACGGTGCCGTTGTAAACCCCTCTGACCGTTTTGCGGGTCTTCAGGTACCTCGTACGGCGGATCCCGGAGATCGTTCGCGTGTGCTTGGGCCTCCGGTAAATTGGCTCCCATGAATACGGGGAGTGACGAGGACAGGTCCGTGGAAGCGGCGCCGGCGGCGGCCGCGGGAGCGGAGGAGAAGGCGGGTCCGGACAGGCCCGCGGAGCAGCCGCTCGGCTCGCGCGCGCCCGAGTTCGTCAAGGCGCGGCGCACGCTCCACCTCAGCTGGCAGGTCGGCGTCTTCGTCGTCGGCCTGGCCGTGGTGGTCGCGGGCGCGCTGATGCTCGTGCTGCCCGGACCGGGCTGGCTCGTGATCTTCGCGGGCATGGCGATCTGGGCCACCGAGTTCGTGTGGGCCCAGCTGGTGCTGCGCTGGACCAAGCGCAAGGTCACCGAGGCGGCCCAGAAGGCGCTCGACCCGAAGGTCCGGCGCCGCAACATCATCCTGACGTCCGTGGGCCTGGTGATCACCGGCGCGCTGCTCGGGCTCTACCTGTGGAAGTGCGGCATGGTGCTGCCCTGGAACAGCACCTGCATCTGACCGGCGGGTGGTGCCGGGCACCCGCTGACATGGGGTAATGTTCTCGATGTGCCCGGGCGATTAGCTCAGCGGGAGAGCACTTCGTTCACACCGAAGGGGTCACTGGTTCGATCCCAGTATCGCCCACCCGGCCCGAAGGCCCGGAGACGGATTCCGTCTCCGGGCCTTCGGCATGTTCCGGGCCCGTACGGGGCTCAGCCCATCCGCCCCAGCGCCTCCCGGACCCGCCGTGCGTCCCGCAGCCGCTTCTCGTACGTCGCGCCCACCGCGAGCAGCAGCAGCCCCGCCAGGGCCGGCGGCAGCCACCTCGGGAGCGCGCCGACGACCTGGACCGCGTACGGCGCCAGCTCGTGCAGGGCGACCAGGACCAGCACCCCGCCGCCGAGCAGCAGCGGCGCCTGCAGCCGGTACCGCGCCCCCGCCAGCGTCACCGCCAGGGCGCCCAGCCCCAGCAGCAGCGGGCGGAGCCAGTGCGCGTCCCCCCAGGCCGCCGCGAGGCTCGGCAGGAGCGTCGCCGCCAGCCCCGGGCCGTACGCCGTCCAGGAGGAGGCCTGCGGGTCGCGGCGGCGCCGCAGCAGGCCCACCGCCAGCGCCGTGACCGTCACCGGCAGCGTGTACGCCTCCGGCACGGCCACCCCGGACTCGGCCAGGCGCACCCAGGAGGCCAGGACGAACAGCACCGCCGCCGGATAGCCCGCCGCCCTGCGGTCGGCCCGGACGGCCGTACCCGCGCACACCACGCCCGCGAGGGCCAGCACCAGGGCCAGGGAGGACGGGTCCCCGACCGCCAGGCCCACCGCCGCCAGCCCCGCGGCCGCACCGGCGGCCTCCAGCGGCACCCGCACCGGACGGGCGGGCAGGGCGGCCGCGATCAGGGCCGCCGCCGCGGGGACCGCCAGCACCAGCAGCGCCGTACGGTGCGGCGCCAGTCCCAGCGCCGCCCCGAGGGCCGCCAGCAGCCCCGCCGCGCAGGCCGCCGCCAGGGCGGCCGCACCGCCGCGCACCGGACCGGCGCCCCTGGGGTCGCGGGCCGCGGCCGCCGCCAGCGCCGCGAAGGCGCCGAGCACCGCGAAGGTCCCCGTACGGTCCGCGAGCGCCAGCACCACCGTGCTCGCCGCGCCGGCCAGCGCGCACCCGGCGGCGACCAGGGCGGCCACGGAGCCCGGACGGGAGGCCTTTGCGGCGGCGGGAGCGGAAGCCGTGGAAGCGGCGCGGGCAGTCGCCTCGGCAGCCTCGGCCGTCTGCGCCGTCTGAGCCGTGCCGGAGGTGGTCTGAGTCGTGCGGGAGGGCTGGGAACCGCCCCGGGCCAGGGCCGTCAGGAGGGCCGGCCGTACCGCCACCGCTCCCGCGGCCGCCGTCACCAGCACCTGGCCGGCGAGGACCGGACCGTGGCCCAGGGGCAGCACCGAGGGCAGGACGAAGGCCGCGCCCCAGCCCAGCAGCCCGGCCGCCACCGCCACCCCGGTCCGCCCGACCACCCGGTACAGGCCGGCCGCGAGCACCGCCACCGCCGCCAGCACGAACGGCGCCGAACCGAAACCGGGCCAGTCGCCGGCCGGCCCCCCGGGAGCCCCCTGCCACACCTGCGGCAGCACCCGCAGCGGGGCCGTCAGCACCGCCGCCACCGCCGGCAGCGCCAGCAGCCCGCACACCGTCGCCACCAGCGCCCCCGAGCCGCCCAGCCCCCACCGCAGCCGGTCCGCGAGCCCCGTGCGCAGCACGGCCAGCAGCGGCACCGCGCACACCAGGTACGCGAACGGCAGCCAGCCCTCCGGCAGCGCCGGCCGCAGCACCCCGCCCACGGCGGCCACCGCCGTCAGCCCCGCCGTACCCGCCAGCGCCGTCCCGACCTGCGAGAGCGCCTCGCCCCGCGCCGCCCGTGCCGCCCCGGCGGCCAGCGCGGCCACCGCCAGCAGCAGCGCACCCGGCGCCACGGCGGCACCCGCCGAACCCGCCGCGGCGGACAGCCCCACACCGGCCAGCAGGGCCCAGGCCCCCGCACCGGCCCCGCACACCCCGGCCAGGGCCCGCACGGCCTGCGCGCCCCGCCCCGACAGGGCGAGCGCCGCATCCGCCGCAGCGGTCGCCAGGAAGGCCCAGGCGGCCGTCCGCACGTCCGCACCCGAGGCCGCCGCCCACAGCGGCAGCGGAAGCTGCGCCGCGAGCACCGCCGCGGGCACCGGCAGCCGCAGCCCCCGGCAGACCAGCAGGCCGTACGCCGTCCACACCGCGGCCAGCACCCCGGCCGCCACCGCCGCGTACGCCACCGCGTCCGCCCCCGGCACCGCGACCCGGTACACGGCGTACGCGTCCAGCACGGTCAGCGCCAGTGCCAGCCCGGCCACCGACTCCGCCGTAGCGCCCAGCCCGCGGCGCACCAGCACCACCGGGGCCGCCAGCGCAGCCGCCGTCACCGCGCCCAGCACCGCCGAACGCCCGCCGATACCCATCGAGCCCCAGCTGACCAGGGTGAAGGCCAGCGCCGCGACGGCCAGCAGGACGGCGCCCAGTACGAGCAGCACGTTCTGAGCGCTCGGCCCGGAGGAGCCGTCGGGGCCGGCCGGACCGCCCGCGCCGGGCGGCGGCGACCACTGCGGGAACGGGGCAGACGCCCCGGCCACCGGCTGCAGCACACTCAGCAGCCAGGCCCGGCGGGCCAGCAACTGGGCCCTGCGGGCATCGAGTCGGAAGAGCTCGCGATCGAGCATGGCCAGCTCCTGGGCCGGCGGCGGGACGTTCTCCATACCCGGAGTGTGGCGCCCGCCACCCGGCGGGGACATGGGCGTACGTACTCAGATCGCGGTGAGTACGCAGGGCGCCCCGTACGCACCGCGGGCGGTCCACACTGGGGGCATGGACTGGAGCCGCTACCGCTTCCGCAGCGTCTGGAGCCTGCCCGCGCCGCCCGCCCGGGTGTTCGCCGTCCTCGCCGACGCCCACGGCTACCCCGGCTGGTGGCCCCAGGTGCGCCGCGTCGCCCCCCTCGGCGCCCGCAGCGGCACCGCCCGCTTCCGGTCCCTCCTCCCGTACTCGCTCCGCGTCACCCTCACCGAGGCCCGCAACGAGCCCGCGGCCGGGGTGCTGGAAGTGCGCATGACCGGGGACCTCGACGGCTGGGCCCGCTGGACCCTCGCACCGGACGGCGCCGGCACCCGCGCCGTGTACGAACAGGAGGTGCACGTCCGCAAGCCGCTGATGCGGCTCCTCGCGGTCCCCGGGAGGCCCCTGTTCCGGCTCAACCACGCGCTGATGATGCGCTCCGGGTGCAGGGGGCTCGCCGCCCTCCTCGCCGCCCGGCCGGAAGCGGTTTGAACGAACCCCGCCGCACCTGTATGGTTCAGTGCGTTCCCGGGCGATTAGCTCAGCGGGAGAGCACTTCGTTCACACCGAAGGGGTCACTGGTTCGATCCCAGTATCGCCCACCGGGAGAAGCCGGTCCGTCAGCTGACGGACCGGCTTTTTCGTACCCGTACCCCCTCAGGCCGCCTGGGTCAGCTCCGGGCGCACCGGCCAGTGCGGATCCACCGCCTCCTCCGAGCCGTTGCGCGCGAACCACGCCTGGAGCCCGCGCGCCTGCGCCGCGTGCCACACCGCCTGGAGGGTGTGCAGCTCGGCCGGGCTCAGCCGCTCCAGCCGCGCCGAGAACCGCCGGCCCACCGCCCGCACCACCTCCATCGAGGCCACCGCGTCCGCCGCCGCGTCGTGCGCCCCGTCCAGCGCGACCCCGTACTGCCCGCACAGGTCGGTCAGCGTGCGGCGGCCCTTGCGGTACCGGTCCAGGTGCTTGTCCAGCACCCGCGGATCCAGCACCGTCAGCGGCCTGTTGTCGAGGTACCGGGCCAGCGACGAGGCCCGGTGCCGCCGCAACTCCCGGTCCAGCAGCGTCAGATCGAACGGGGCGTTCATCACCACCACCGGCCGGCCCGCCGCGGCCTGCTCCCCGAGCGCCCGGGCTATCTCCTCGACCACCGGCGCCGGCCAGCGGCCGTGCCGCTGGAGGTGCTCGTCGGTCAGGCCGTGCACCTCCGTGGCCCCGGCGGGCACCGGGATCCCGGGATTGACCAGCCAGCGGGTGGACCGGATCCGCCCGCCCGCGCACTCCTGCACGACGATCGCGGCGGACACGATGCGGTCCTCCTCGACGTCGACTCCGGTGGTTTCCGTGTCAAAGGCGGCCAGCGGCCCCTCGTACCAGCGCGTCATGTCCGAACTCCTCGTCCCCGAAAGGCAGAAGGCCGAACCGCCCGGCGATCAGGCCGGCCCCGCCCGAGACCGTGATACCCGTGCCGTTTGCCCCGTACGCCGTTTGCGGCCCGTCCGCTGCGGAGACAACACCCCTGGGGGCCAGCGCAGCTGAGCGCCCGTCACCACGAGCCCGAAGGACCACGGGGAGCCATGGCGCTCGTACAGCCCGAAGAGGGCGTGCCCGAGCGGACCGAACCGCTGCGCGGCACACTCGCCACCACCGCCTGCATGGAGACCCTCCAGGTGGGATACCTGCACGCGGTCGCCGCCGCCGCCGGGTGCTCCCTGTCCCAGCCCTTCCCCGACAACGGCATCGACTGGCACGTCAGCCACGGGGCCCCCGAGCACACCGTCGACGACGAGGTCACGATCAAGGTGCAGCTCAAGGCCACCTACCAGACCGCCCCCGGCCCGCCCGGGCCCACCTTCCCCTTCACCCTCGACAACGACCACCTGGTGAAACTGGCGCGCACCCCCGTCGCCGTCCACAAGATCCTCGTCGTGATGATCGTCCCCCGCGAGCGCGCCGACTGGCTGCTCGCCGGACCGGACCGGCTCGACCTGCGCCACTGCTGCTACTGGACCAACCTGGCCGGACACCCCGTGACCGGCCGGCGGCGGACCACCGTACGGATCCCCACCACGAGGATCTTCGACGACCGGGCCCTGTGCGCGATCATGGCGCGGGTCGGGGCGGGAGGGAGGCCATGATGCCGGCCGGAGGGAACATCCCCATGCAGCAGCCCCACGAGCCCCGCGGCGGCCCCCGCGGCCTGCCCGGCCCCCAGGGGGACCGCGGATTCCGCCCCGGGGTCCTGCCCCCGCAGTTCGCCGACCCCGCCGGACCCGCCCCGGCGCCCGCGGCCGCCGACCCCGCCGTCCTCGGCGCCCTCCTGCACCGGCACGGCTGGCGCCGCCGCGGCGGCGCCGCCGGACGCTACGGCCGCTGGACCCCGCCCGGCACCACCGCGGCCGGACCCGGCGGCACCAGCCTCCTCGTCCCCGAGGACGCCGGCTTCCCCGACAGCGCCGACCTCCTGGAGGAGGCCCTCGCCGCCCTCTCCCGCAGCGCCCTGCCCTCCGCCCGCGAGATCCTCTACGGGCTCACCGTCCCCAGCGACGAGGTCCGCTGGTGGCGCGACCTGCCCGAGGGCCTGCCCGCCGAATCCGCCTGGCCCGCCCAGGAGCAGCTGCGCGCCGCCGCCCGCCGCCTGCTCCTCGCCGCCGCCCTCGCCGACCGCGCCCCGGCCGGCTACCACGGGGCCCGGCACCGCGCCCAGGCCGCCCGCACCCTCGACGGGGTCCTCGTCGGCCCCGCCCCCGGCGGCCGCCGCCTCACCGCCTTCGTCCCCCTCGACGGCGGCCGCGGCACCGCCACCCGCCTCCACCACGCCCTGCACGCCGCCCGCGAGGCCGTCGACTACCAGCGCGCCACCGGCGGCATGGAGGCCTTCGACGCCGCCGTCCCCGCCGGGGTCAGCCGCGAGCTCGCCGAGGCCCTGATCGCCCTGGTCCGCGGCACCGAGGGCGCCGGGGTCGCCCTCGCCTGGTCGCCCGCAGCCGGCGCCCCCGCCGGCTGCGCCGCCCGGCCCGAGCCCGTCGCGTTCTCCCCCGGGGACCTGCCCGCCCTGCGCGAGGCCGCCGCCCGCTACACCCGCCTCGAACCCGCCGTCACGGTCCGCATCGCCGGCACGGTGGTGCGGATGCGCCGCTCCGCGCCGCGCGGCGGGGGGACCGTACGGGTCCGGGTGCTGGCCGGGGCCGAGGTCCCGTACGTCCGCACCGTCCTCGACGAGGAGGCCTACGCGATCGCGGGCCACGCCCACCTGGTCGGGCTGCCGATCCGGCTCACGGGCCGGCTCCAGCGGCACGGCGGGTTCCGGCGGCTGACCGAGGTCAGCGGCGTGGCGCCCGTACGGCTCGACGAGGTGGAGCGGGAGCGGCTGCTCAAATCGCTCCAGGAGAACCTCGACTTCTTCGAGGAGGCCTGCGGACCCGAGGGCGGCCGGGACCCGGAAGCGGAGTGATCCTTAACCGTTTCGCGGGCTGCGGGGTGGGCTCGGTACGATTCAGGCGCGCGCAGTGACCGCTGCCGCACCCCTGAGTCAGGAGAGACCGGTGTCAGACGTCCGTGTGATCATCCAACGCGATTCCGAGCGGGAAGAGCGCGTGGTGACCACGGGCACTACTGCGGCGGACCTCTTCCCCGGCGAGCGCACCGTGATCGCCGCCCGCGTGGCCGGCGAGCTCAAGGACCTCGAGTACGTGCTCCGCGACGGCGAGACCGTCGAGCCCGTCGAGATCTCCTCCCCGGACGGCCTCGACATCCTGCGCCACTCCACCGCGCACGTGATGGCCCAGGCCGTGCAGGAGCTCTTCCCCGAGGCCAAGCTCGGCATCGGCCCGCCGGTCCGCGACGGCTTCTACTACGACTTCGACGTCGCCAAGCCCTTCACTCCCGAGGACCTCAAGGTCATCGAGAAGAAGATGCAGGAGATCCAGAAGCGCGGCCAGCGCTTCTCCCGCCGTGTGGTCACCGACGAGGCCGCCCGCGAGGAGCTCGCCGACGAGCCGTACAAGCTGGAGCTCATCGGCATCAAGGGCTCGGCCTCCACCGACGACGGGGCGAGCGTCGAGGTGGGCGGCGCCGAGCTGACCATCTACGACAACCTCGACGCGAAGACCGGCGACCTGTGCTGGAAGGACCTCTGCCGCGGTCCCCACCTGCCCACCACCCGCAACATCCCGGCCTTCAAGCTCATGCGCAACGCCGCCGCCTACTGGCGCGGCAGCGAGAAGAACCCGATGCTCCAGCGCATCTACGGCACCGCCTGGCCCTCGAAGGAGGAGCTGAAGGCCCACCTCGACTTCCTCGCCGAGGCCGAGAAGCGCGACCACCGCAAGCTCGGCAACGAGCTCGACCTCTTCTCCGTCCCGGACGAGATCGGCTCCGGCCTCGCCGTCTTCCACCCCCGCGGCGGCATCATCCGCCGGGTCATGGAGGACTACTCGCGCCGCCGGCACGAGGAGGAAGGCTACGAGTTCGTCTACTCCCCGCACGCCACCAAGGGCGCCCTCTTCGAGAAGAGCGGCCACCTGGACTGGTACGCGGAGGGCATGTACCCCCCCATGCAGCTCGACGGTGGTACCGACTACTACCTCAAGCCCATGAACTGCCCGATGCACAACCTGATCTTCGACGCCCGCGGGCGCTCCTACCGCGAGCTGCCGCTGCGCCTGTTCGAGTTCGGCACCGTGTACCGGTACGAGAAGTCCGGCGTGGTCCACGGCCTCACCCGGGCCCGCGGCTTCACCCAGGACGACGCGCACATCTACTGCACCCGCGAGCAGATGGCCGAGGAGCTCGACCGCACCCTCACCTTCGTGCTCAACCTGCTGCGCGACTACGGCCTGACCGACTTCTACCTGGAGCTGTCCACCAAGGACCCGGAGAAGTTCGTCGGCTCGGACGAGGTCTGGGAGGAGGCCACCGCCGTCCTCCAGCAGGTCGCCGAGAAGCAGGGCCTCCCGCTGACCCCCGACCCGGGCGGCGCGGCCTTCTACGGCCCGAAGATCTCCGTCCAGTGCCGCGACGCCATCGGCCGCACCTGGCAGATGTCCACCGTGCAGCTGGACTTCAACCTGCCCGAGCGCTTCGACCTGGAGTACACCTCGGCCGACGGCTCCCGCCAGCGCCCCGTCATGATCCACCGCGCGCTGTTCGGGTCCATCGAGCGGTTCTTCGCCGTCCTGCTGGAGCACTACGCCGGCGCCATGCCCCCGTGGCTGGCCCCCGTGCAGGCCGTCGGCATCCCGATCGGCGACGCGCACGTCGAGTACCTCCAGGAGTTCGCCGCCGAGGCGAAGAAGAAGGGCCTGCGGGTCGACGTCGACGCCTCCTCCGACCGGATGCAGAAGAAGATCCGCAACAACCAGAAGCTGAAGGTCCCCTTCATGGTCATCGTCGGTGACGAGGACATGGCCGCGGGCACCGTCTCCTTCCGCTACCGCGACGGCTCGCAGGAGAACGGCATCCCGCGCGCCGACGCGCTGGCGAAGCTCGCCGACGTGGTCGAGCGCCGCGTGCAGGTCTGACCTGCTCCCCGCCGCAGTGCGGGCCGGGCCCCTGGGAGGCGATCACTTCCCAGGGGCCTTCCGCATGCCCGCCGACGAGGTCATATGCTGCTTCACATGACGACTGAACCGGAGCAGCAGAACGGAGTCGGGACGCGGGACGCGTTCCAGCGCCTGTGGACCCCCCACCGGATGGCGTACATCCAGGGGGAGAACAAGCCCACCGGCCCGGAGGCCGGCGACGGCTGCCCGTTCTGCGGGATCCCGGAGATGTCGGACCAGGACGGGCTGGTCGTCGCCCGCGGCAGGCACGTCTTCGCCGTGCTCAACCTGTACCCGTACAACGGCGGCCACCTGCTGGTCGTCCCGTACCGGCACGTGGCCGACTACACCGAGCTCGACGGCCCCGAGACCGCCGAGCTGGCCGACCTCACCAAGCGGGCCATGGTCGCCCTGCGCAAGGCCTCCGGGGCGCACGGCTTCAACATCGGCCTCAACCAGGGCACGGCCGCCGGCGCCGGCATCGCCGCCCACCTGCACCAGCACGTGGTGCCGCGGTGGGGCGGGGACTCCAACTTCATGCCGGTCGTCGGGCACACGCGGGTGCTGCCGCAGCTGCTCGCCGACACCCGCGAGATGCTCGCGGAGGCCTGGCCCACCGGCTGACGGGCCGGGCGGGGCCGGTCCGGCCGGCCCGTCCGCCACTGGGCGGAGTCCTACGCGTCGTACAGGTCCGCCTTGCGCGGGGACGCGTCCTGGACGATGCCGCTGACGATCATCGAGCGGTTGCTGAAGCGCTCGGTGTCCACGCCGTTCTCCGCCAGGACCCGCATCGCGGCCGTGTGCACCGCGCGCAGCACGGGCGTGGCGGCGCGCAGCGCGTCGTCCGCCATGAAGCGGTGCCGCCAGGGCTGTCCGGCCCAGACGTGCCGCACCCCGAAGGGCTCGGGCAGGACCAGCTTGCCGCCGAGGTACTGCAGCAGCGGCGGGTACCAGGTCAGCGGGGCCCGGACCATGAGCCGTACGACCTCGTTGGTGTCCACCAGCGGGAGGGTGTTCTCGACGGTCTCCCAGAAGCGGACGGTCTTGGCGACGGTCTCGGTCTTGGGCGCGGACTTGGTGGTGAAGAGGCCGTGTACGGGGCCCAGCGCATGGCCCGTGACCTCCACCCGGAGGGTCTGGTAGAGGACGGTCACGGTGACCAGCATGGTGATGACCAGCTGCCCGTCCCAGAGGGCGAACTGCACGCCGAGGTAGTGCCGGTTGCCGGCGTTGAACTGCTGCTCGTTGCAGATCCGGGTGACCTCCTGCCCCGTGATCTGGTACGCGTGCACCCCGTCCCCCGTTGGGCGGGCGACCTCCTTGGCGCCCTCGCCGACCGGGGAGACGATCCAGTGCTTGACGGAGGGGGTGGGGAAGCCGCCGGTGTGCAGGGGGCCGCGGTTCAGCTCCGTCAGCTGCTTCTCCACGGCCCGGATGACGTCCCAGCTGCGGAACGGGTTGATGTCCCGGCCGGGGTCGGCGGGCACGAGCTCCTCCGCGAGCTGCCAGCTGCCCCAGCGGGTGCCCATGCCGAGGATGCCCTTGGGGCCGGCGTAGAAGACGGAGTTGCTGCGGTCCTCGGCGGTCAGCCGGGCCAGCTGCTGGCGCAGCTCCTCGGCGGCGGTCTCGTTGGGGCTGGAGGGGACGGCCTCGGGGATCTTGGCGCCGACCCCGCCGCCGGAGAGCAGCCCGTCCCAGCGGGCGCGCATGTCGGCTGCCGTGCGCTCGCAGAGCCGGCGGGCGAGCAGCCAGCCGACCACGGGGGCGAGGACCATCCCACGCAGGTACAGGCCCCAGAAACCGGTGAAAGGCAGCCGGAACATCAGCGCGGCCACCGCTATGCCGACGCCCACCAGCAGGACCGTGCCCAGCCAGGAGGCGCGCTTGTCCGAAGAGCCGGAGAGGGTCTTGCGGAGCTGGAACAGGCCCAGCCACAGCAGCAGTCCGGGCAGGAAGAGCACCCCGCAGACCAGGGTGATCACCCGCAGCCGGCGGTCGCGGACCTTGCGCAGCCGGGAGGCGGCCAGGCAGTGCTCCACGACGGTCTGCGGCTCGGCGCCGAAGGACTGGATCAGCGGCTTGCGGCCCGCGCCCAGCATCCGGGCCTCGACGGCGGCGCAGAAGGCCTCGCCCAGGTTGGGGGCGAAGAGGGACATGCGGCCCTTCTTCACCTCGGAGGTGTGCCATTCGTTGTCGGCCTTGAGGATCTCCTCGGCCGGGCTGTCCCGGTAGGCGGCGGACGCGAGGGCGTTGGTCGCGGCGGTCTGGCCGCCCGCCCCCGACAGGGGCACCTGTGCCCCCGGACCGAAATCGAATCCGACGTCCGTCATCGCCTGCCCCCATCGCCCGCGCCGACTCTTGCGGCCTGTTCCCCGTAGCCCCACCCGGCACACTTCGTGACGAAGCCTATCCGGGATGTGCACCCCCCGTCAGGGGACGGGGAAATGCCGCCCGCAGCAGCCGTGTTGAGCGGGCGGCCCTCTCCAGTGAACGTCAGCCGAACATCAACTACGCACCCTTTCCGGCCTGTTCGCGCACCTTGTCGGCCAACTGCGCGGGCATCGGCTCGTGTCGGGCGTACGTACGGCTGAACCGGCCGGTGCCGTGGGTCACCGACCGCAGCTCCACGGCGTACCGGTCGATCTCGGTCTCCGGGACCTCGGCGCGCACCAGCGTGCGGCCGGAGGCGGCCTGGTCGGTGCCGACCACCCGGCCGCGCCGCCCCGACAGGTCGCTCATGACCGGGCCCACGTACGCGTCGGGCACGAGCACGGCCAGCTCGGCGACCGGTTCGAGGAGCTCGATCCGGGCCTGCGCGGCGGCCTCCCGCAGGGCGAGCGCGCCCGCGGTCTGGAAGGCGGCGTCGGAGGAGTCCACCGAGTGGGACTTGCCGTCGAGGAGGGTGATGCGCACGTCGACCAGCGGATGGCCCGCGGTCAGCCCGCGGGCCGCCTGCGCCCGCACGCCCTTCTCCACCGAGGGGATGAACTGGCGGGGGACCGCGCCGCCGACGACCTTGTCGACGAACTCGATCCCGCTGCCGGCGGGCAGCGGCTCCACCTCGATCTCGCAGATCGCGAACTGCCCGTGGCCGCCGGACTGCTTCACGTGCCGCCCGCGGCCGGCGGCCCGCCCGCCGAAGGTCTCGCGCAGGCTCACCCGGTGCGGTACGGCGTCGACCTGGACGCCGTACCGGTGGCGCAGGCGCTCCAGGGCCACGTCGCGGTGCGCCTCGCCCAGGCACCACAGGACGACCTGGCGGGTGTGCGGGTTCTGCTCCAGCCGCATGGTCGGGTCCTCGGCCACCAGGCGGGCCAGGCCCTGGGAGAGCTTGTCCTCGTCGGCCTTGCTGTGCGCCTCGATGGCGAGGGGCAGCAGCGGGTCCGGCATGTCCCAGGGCTCCATGAGCAGCGGCGCCTCCTTGGCGGAGAGGGTGTCTCCCGTCTCCGCGCGGGTGAGCTTCGCCACGCAGGCGAGGTCCCCGGCGATGCACCCGCCCAGGGGGCGCTGCTGTTTGCCGAAGGGGGCGGTGAGGGCGCCGATGCGCTCGTCCACGTCGTGGTCCTCGTGCCCGCGGTCGGCGAGGCCGTGGCCGCTCACGTGCACGGTCGCGTCGGGCCGCAGGGTGCCCGAGAACACGCGGACGAGGGAGACCCGGCCCACGTAGGGGTCCGAGGAGGTCTTGACCACCTCGGCGAGGAGCGGCCCGCCCGGGTCGCAGGTCACGGCCGGGCGCTCGGCGCCCCCGGGGGTGGTGACGGCCACGGGGGCGCGTTCCAGGGGGGTGGGGAAGCCGCCGGTGACCAGTTCGAGGAGCTCGACGGTGCCGAGGCCCTGGCGGGCCCCCTCGGCGGCCGGGGCGGCCATCAGGACCGGGTGGAAGGTGCCGCGGGCCACGGCCCGCTCCAGATCGCCGACGAGGGTGTCGAGGTCGATGTCCTCGCCGCCGAGGTAGCGGTCCATGAGGCCCTCGTCCTCGCTCTCGGCGATGATCCCCTCGATGAGGCGGGCCCGGGCCCCGGAGATCAGGGCGAGCTCGTCCGGGTCGGGGGCGCGCTCGGCGCGGGTGCCGGAGGCGTAGTCGTAGACCCGCTGCGAGAGCAGCCCGAGCAGGCCGGTCACGGGGGCGTGCCCGTCGGGGCCGGGCGGACCGTACAGCGGCAGGTAGAGGGGGACGACCGCGTCGGGGTCGTCCGCGCCGAAGACCTCCCCGCAGACGGCCGTCATCTGGGTGTAGTCGGCCCGGGAGGCCTCCAGGTGGGTGACGACGATCGCGCGGGGCATCCCGACGGCCTGGCACTCCTCCCAGACCATCCGCGTGGCGCCGTCCACGCCGTCGGCGGCCGAGACCACGAAAAGGGCCGCGTCCGCTGCGCGCAGACCGGCCCTGAGTTCTCCGACGAAGTCGGCGTATCCGGGGGTGTCCAGGATATTGATCTTGATCCCGTCCCAGGCGACGGGGATCAGGGAGAGCTGTACGGAGCGCTGCTGGCGGTGCTCGATCTCGTCGTAGTCCGAGACGGTGCCGCCGTCCTCGACCCGGCCGGCCCGGTTGACCGCCCCCGCCGTCAGCGCGAGGGCCTCGGCCAGGGTGGTCTTGCCGGAACCGCTGTGGCCGACCAGCACCACGTTCCTGATGGCCGCGGGCCGGTCGGCCGCCGGTGCCCTGCCGGCGGCTCCGGTGCCGCCCGGCTGTGCGTTCGCCTTGTCGCCCATGTGTCTCGTGCCTCCCGGGAGGGTCGGGTCAGCGGGGAGTGGGGATTCGGGGATTCGGGGATTCGGGGACGGGGGGAATGGGGGAAACGGCGGAATGGGGGAGCGGGGAGTGGGGGAGTGGAGGTGGATGGCCGTGTCCTTCGAGCTTTGCACCGGTGCCACATCGCGTCCATACGTCGTACCCCGCGCGTACCCGTGCGCGCCGCACCGCGCGCGAACCGGTGGGTGCGCGGGGGTTCCGCCCGGGCCCCTGGCTACGATGGGCCAGCCGGTGGCCGAGGTGGCCGTGCGGCCCAGCGACCCTCCGGGAAGGCCATGCTGAACAAGTACGCGCGTGCATTCTTCACTCGCGTCCTCACGCCGTTCGCCGCGTTTCTGCTCCGCAGGGGGGTGAGCCCCGACGCGGTCACCCTCATCGGCACCGCGGGCGTGGTGGCGGGCGCGCTGGTCTTCTTCCCCCGGGGCGAGTTCTTCTGGGGAACGATCGTCATCACCCTGTTCGTGTTCTCGGACCTGGTGGACGGGAACATGGCCCGCCAGGCCGGGGTGTCCAGCCGGTGGGGCGCCTTCCTCGACTCCACCCTCGACCGGGTCGCCGACGCGGCGATCTTCGGCGGACTGGCCCTCTGGTACGCGGGCGGCGGCAGCGACAACCTGCTCTGCGCGGTGTCGATCTTCTGTCTGGCCAGCGGCCAGGTCGTGTCCTACACGAAGGCCCGCGGCGAGTCGATCGGGCTGCCCGTGGCCGTGAACGGGCTGATCGAGCGGGCCGAGCGGCTCGTCATCTCGCTCGTCGCGGCCGGACTGTCCGGGCTCCAGACCTTCGGCGTGCCCTCGTGGATCGGCGTGCTGCTGCCCGTCGCCCTGTGGGTGGTCGCCGTGGGCTCGCTGATCACGCTGATCCAGCGGGTGGTGACCGTACGCCGTGAGTCGGCTGAGGCGGACGCGGTGGACGCGGCGGGCGCGGCGGGCGCGGCGGCCGGGGCCGCTGTGGCGGAGGGCTCCGGTACGGGCCCCCAGCCCGGGTCCGGCCCCGCTGCCGGCTCCGGCTCCGGTCCCGCCGCGGGCGGCGGTGCCGCATGAGCTTCCGCGACACCCTCACCGACGGGCTGTACGGCGCAGGCTGGGGCGGAGTGAAGAAGCTCCCCGAACCCGCCGCCGCCGCCCTCGGCCGGAAGATCGCCGACGTGGCCTGGAAGCGGCGCGGCAAGAGCGTGCTGCGCCTGGAGTCCAACCTCGCGCGCGTGGTGCCCGACGCCGGACCCGAGCGGCTGCGCGAGCTGTCGCACGCGGGCATGCGCTCGTACATGCGCTACTGGATGGAATCCTTCCGGCTGCCGGCCTGGACCCCCGAGCGGATCCGCGACGGAGTCGCGATCGAGGGCGAGCAGAACCTCCGCGACGGCCTCGCCGCCGGCCGCGGCGTGATCGTCGCCCTCCCGCACCTCGCGAACTGGGACCTCGCCGGGGCCTGGGTCACCTCGTGCGTCGGCGTGCCGTTCACCACCGTCGCCGAGCGGCTCAAGCCCGAGACCCTGTACGACCGCTTCGTCGCGTACCGCGAGAGCCTCGGCATGGAGGTGCTGCCCCACAGCGGGGGAGCCGCCTTCGGCACGCTGGCACGGCGGCTGCGCGCGGGCGGGCTGATCTGCCTGGTCGCCGACCGCGACCTGTCCGCCTCCGGGATCGAGGTCGACTTCTTCGGCTCCACCGCCCGGATGCCCGCGGGCCCCGCCCTGCTCGCCCAGCAGACGGGGGCCCAGCTGCTCCCCGTCAACCTCTGGTACGACGGACCGCTGATGCGGGGCCGCATCCACCCTCCCGTACCGGTGCCCGAGGCGGGCACGCGGCGCGAGAAGACCGCCGAGATGACCCAGGCCGTGGCCGACGCCTTCGCGGCGGGCATCGCCGAGCACCCGGAGGACTGGCACATGCTGCAGCGGCTGTGGACGGCGGACCTGGACGGGGCGGCCGAGGGTTCCGGGGAAGGCACTCCCAGTGCCCCTGCCGCCGCCGCGGGGGAAGGGACCGGGACCCGATGAAGGTCGGAATCGTCTGCCCGTACTCCTGGGACGTCCCCGGCGGGGTGCAGTTCCACATCCGCGACCTCGCCGAGCACCTGATCGGCCTCGGCCACGAGGTCTCCGTCCTCGCCCCGGCCGAGGAGGACACCCCGCTGCCCCCGTACGTGGTCTCGGCCGGCCGGGCCGTACCCGTGCGCTACAACGGCTCGGTCGCCCGCCTGAACTTCGGCTTCCTGTCGGCCGCGCGCGTACGGCGCTGGCTGCACGACGGGAAGTTCGACGTCCTGCACATCCACGAGCCGACCTCCCCCTCCCTTGGCCTGCTCTCCTGCTGGGCCGCGCAGGGGCCCATCGTGGCCACCTTCCACACCTCGAACCCGCGCTCGCGCGCGATGATCGCGGCGTACCCGATCCTCCAGCCCGCGCTGGAGAAGATCAGCGCCCGCATCGCGGTCAGCGAGTACGCCCGGCGCACCCTCGTCGAGCACCTCGGCGGGGACGCCGTCGTCATCCCCAACGGCGTCGACGTCGACTTCTTCGCACGGGCCGAACCGAAGGCCGCCTGGCAGGGCGGGACCCTCGGGTTCATCGGACGCATCGACGAGCCCCGCAAGGGGCTGCCGGTGCTGATGGCCGCCCTCCCCAAGATCCTCGCGGAGCGCCCCGACACCCGGCTGATCGTCGCCGGACGCGGAGACGAGGAGGAGGCCGTCGCCTCCCTGCCGCCCGAGATGCGCGCGCGCGTCGAGTTCCTCGGAATGGTGAGCGACGAGGACAAGGCACGGCTGCTGCGCAGCGTCGACGTGTACGTCGCCCCGAACACCGGCGGCGAGAGCTTCGGCATCATCCTCGTCGAGGCGCTCTCGGCGGGGGCCGCGGTCCTGGCCTCGGACCTGGACGCCTTCGCGCAGGTGCTCGACCAGGGAGCGGCGGGCGACCTGTTCGCGAACGAGGACGCGGACTCCCTCGCGGAGGCCGCCCTGCGCCTCCTGGCCGACCCCTCCCGCCGCGCCGGCCTCAGCGAACGCGGCAGCGCACACGTACGCCGCTTCGACTGGTCGGTGGTGGCCGCGGACATCCTCGCGGTCTACGAAACAGTCACGGCAGGCGCGGCCTCGGTGGCCGCGTCAACATCCGCAGCAGCGCGCAAGCGCTGAGGGGGGGGCGGGGGTCCCACCCTCCGGCCCACCCCCCGCCGCCCGCCGGGGCACGCGCCCACGCGTCGGCTCGGGTCTTCGCCCCCGCCTCGACGTCCCGGCTGGTCAGCATGGCCCGCCACCCCCCAGGTGGCCCGGGGTACGGGGATCAGCTCGTGCGGGGTTGCTGGGGCGGACCGGGGCAACCGCGAGGTGCCTGGCCGTGCCCGAACCCCGTCTCGACCCCACCTGCCCAGCCCCGGCAGGGGCTGGCCCGGCGGGTGGCCTGCCCTCCCGTGCCCTGCGATCCGCTCAGCGGATCGCAGGGCACGGGAGTGGGTGCTGGTGCGGGTCGGCTGCTGGTGCAGAGGTCTTCTGCCGTCCCGCCAGCCCCGTGCGGCCCGGCTGCCGCCGGGGCCGGAGTGCGTAGTGGCCGCTGGCGGCCTATGCCCAGCCCCTGGCGGTCCGGAGGCCGCTGAGATGACCGAAGCGCGTAGCGATCCGTCGCGGCTTGTGTCGTTGGTCTTTCCGCCCGGAGGGCGGGGGTCGGCCGGTGCTCTGGCTCGCCTGGCGATTCGGACCGGCTGGGGTCCTGGTCCCCCTGCTGCTTTTTCTCCTGTGGCTGCTGGCAAGTCTGGGACTTGACGTCCCGTGGTGGCCTGTCAAGGGTGGCCCGCAGGGCCATCGCGCAGCGACGCGCAGCGCCCTTGACAGGGTGCCGCGGGACGGCCGCACAGTTCAGACGTGCGAGCAGACGCCGGAGAGCCTTCCCGACCCGGGTAGGGGGCGACACGGTGGGCCGGGGGTAGGGGGCCGCTGCGCGGTGCTGGTTCCCCTACCCGCCCCTTCCCGAACTGGGGCTCCGCCCCAGACCCCGCGCCTCAAACGCCGGCGGGGCTGGGTAGACGGGGTCGAATCGGGGTTCGGGCACGGCTCGACCTCCGTACCCCGGTCTGCCTCGCCAACCCCGTACGAACTGGCCCCGTACCCGGGGTCGCCCGGGGGTGGTGGGCAAGCACCGGTCGGCCGGGGCGCGGGGGCGGGGGAGGAGACCCCGGCGGGCTGGTGTCCGTACCCGGGGTGAGGGAGGAGACCCCGCCGGCCCGGCGCCCGTACCCGGGGGCGGGAGGACACCCCGGCGGCCCGGCGCCGGCCGGTAGAGTCGCGTCGCGTGATCGAAACCCTTGTCTGGATCGCCGTCGGGCTCGTGGCCGTCGGGATGTACCTCAGTTGGACTGCCGGGCGGCTCGACCGGCTGCACTCGCGCATGGACGCCGCTCGTGCCGCGCTCGACGCGCAGTTGGTGCGGCGCGCGTCCGTGGTGCTGGAACTGGCCACCTCCGGCGTGCTCGATCCGGCCTCCTCGATCGTGCTGTACGAGGCGGCCCATGCGGCCCGGCAGGCGGACGAGGAGCACCGTGAGGTGGCCGAGAGCGAGCTGAGCCAGGCGCTGCGGGCGGTGTTCGAGGACCCCGAGCAGGTGGAGGCCGTGAAGGCCGCGCCGGGCGGTGAGGAGGCGGCGGCCGAGCTGGGGGCGGCGGTGCGCAGGGTGCCGATGGCGCGGCGGTTCCTCAACGACGCCGTGCGGGCGGCGCGGGCGCTGCGGCGCCACCGGAAGGTGCGCTGGTTCCGCCTCGCCGGGCACGCGCCGTTCCCCCTCGCCTTCGAGATGGACGACGAGCCCCCGGCCGCATTGGCCGACCGCGCAGGCGGCTGAAAGGATCCACCGGCTCGGTATTGGCCCTTGCAGTGGACTGGTCCGAGAGGTTTATTGGCCCAAGCAGTACCCGTCTCTCTCCCCAGTGAGGTCATTTCCGTGAGCACGCTTCCCACCTCCCCGCAGTCCGCTGAGTCGGCCATCGGCACCTCCCGCGTCAAGCGCGGCATGGCCGAGCAGCTCAAGGGCGGCGTGATCATGGACGTCGTCAACGCCGAGCAGGCGAAGATCGCCGAGGACGCCGGCGCGGTGGCCGTCATGGCCCTGGAGCGGGTGCCCGCGGACATCCGCAAGGACGGCGGCGTGGCCCGGATGTCGGACCCGAACATGATCGAGGAGATCATCGAGGCCGTCTCCATCCCCGTGATGGCGAAGTCCCGCATCGGCCACTTCGTCGAGGCCCAGGTCCTGCAGTCCCTCGGTGTCGACTACATCGACGAGTCCGAGGTCCTGACCCCGGCCGACGAGATCAACCACTCCGACAAGTGGGCGTTCACCACCCCCTTCGTCTGCGGTGCCACCAACCTGGGCGAGGCCCTGCGCCGCATCGCCGAGGGCGCGGCCATGATCCGCTCGAAGGGCGAGGCCGGCACGGGCAACGTGGTCGAGGCCGTCCGCCACCTGCGCCAGATCAAGAACGAGATCGCCCAGCTGCGCGGCTACGACAACAACGAGCTGTACGCCGCCGCCAAGGAGCTGCGCGCCCCGTACGAGCTCGTCAAGGAGGTCGCCGAGCTCGGCAAGCTCCCCGTGGTGCTGTTCTCCGCCGGCGGTGTGGCCACCCCGGCCGACGCCGCGCTGATGCGCCAGCTGGGCGCCGAGGGCGTCTTCGTCGGCTCCGGCATCTTCAAGTCGGGCGACCCGGCCAAGCGCGCCGCCGCCATCGTGAAGGCCACCACCTTCTTCGACGACCCGAAGGTCATCGCGGACGCCTCCCGCAACCTGGGCGAGGCCATGGTCGGCATCAACTGCGACACCCTGCCCGAGGCCGAGCGCTACGCCAACCGGGGCTGGTAATGACCACTCCCGTGATCGGTGTCCTGGCACTCCAGGGCGACGTACGGGAGCACCTGATCGCCCTGGCCGCGGCTGACGCCGTGGCCAGGCCGGTCCGGCGCCCCGAGGAGCTGGCCGAGATCGACGCCCTGGTGATCCCGGGCGGCGAGTCGACGACCATGTCCAAGCTGGCCGTGCTGTTCGGCATGCTGGAGCCGCTGCGCGAGCGGGTGCTGGCCGGGATGCCGGTGTACGGCACCTGCGCGGGCATGATCATGCTCGCGGACAAGCTCCTGGACGGCCGCGAGGACCAGGAGACGCTGGGCGGCATCGACATGATCGTGCGCCGCAACGCCTTCGGGCGGCAGAACGAGTCCTTCGAGGCGCAGATCGAGTTCGCCGGCATCGAGGGCGGCCCGGTCGAGGGCGTCTTCATCCGCGCGCCGTGGGTGGAGTCCGTCGGCGCGTCCGCGGAGGTGCTCGCGACGTACGGCGGCCACACCGTGGCCGTGCGCCAGGGCAATGTGCTCGCGACCTCGTTCCACCCGGAGCTGACCGGTGACGACCGGGTGCACTCCTACTTCGTGGACATGGTGCGCGCAGGGGTCTGAGAGGACCCCGGTAGGATCTGCGGTGAACACTGTTGGTGACGCGAAGGAGACAGGCGGATGTCCGGCCACTCTAAATGGGCTACGACGAAGCACAAGAAGGCCGTGATCGATGCCAAGCGCGGCAAGCTCTTCGCGAAGCTGATCAAGAACATCGAGGTCGCGGCCCGCACCGGCGGTGCCGACCCGGACGGCAACCCGACGCTGTTCGACGCCATCCAGAAGGCGAAGAAGAGCTCGGTCCCGAACAAGAACATCGACTCCGCGGTCAAGCGCGGCGGCGGCCTTGAGGCCGGCGGCGTCGACTACGCCACGATCATGTACGAGGGCTACGGCCCGAACGGCGTCGCGGTGCTCATCGAGTGCCTCACCGACAACCGCAACCGCGCCGCCTCGGACGTCCGCGTGGCCATGACCCGCAACGGCGGTTCGATGGCCGACCCGGGCTCCGTCTCGTACCTGTTCAACCGCAAGGGCGTCGTCGTGCTGCCCAAGGGCGAGCTCAGCGAGGACGACGTCCTGGAGACGGTGCTCGAGGCGGGCGCCGAGGAGGTCAACGACCTCGGCGAGCAGTTCGAGATCATCAGCGAGTCCACGGACCTGGTCGCGGTGCGCAGCGCCCTCCAGGAGGCCGGCATCGACTACGACTCGGCCGAGTCCAGCTTCGTCCCGTCCATGCAGGTGGAGCTGGACGAGGAGGGCGCGCGCAAGATGTTCAAGCTGATCGACGCGCTGGAGGACAGCGACGACGTGCAGAACGTCTTCGCGAACTTCGACGTCAGCGACGAGGTCATGGCGGTCATCGACGCCTGATCCGCCCGGCGGCCGTCCGGCTGCCCGGCCGGGCGCGACCGTGCGCTCGTACGCAGCGGGCCGGCGGGGGACACACCCCCGTCGGCCCGCTGCGTTGTCGGTGGCAGCGGATAGCCTGCGCAGGCAGGTGTTCGAAGGCCCGGCGGGACCGGGGCCGGACCGGAGGGAGGGGCGGCGTGCGGGTGCTCGGTGTGGACCCGGGGCTGACCCGGTGCGGTGTGGGGGTGGTCGAGGGGGTCGCGGGCAGGCCCCTGACGATGCTCGGGGTGGGCGTCGTGCGTACCCCGGCCGATGCCGACATCGGGCCGCGCCTGGTGGAGATCGAGCGCGGGATCGAGCGCTGGCTGGACGAGTACCGGCCGGAACTGGTCGCCGTGGAGCGGGTGTTCAGCCAGCACAACGTGCGCACGGTCATGGGTACGGCCCAGGCCAGCGCCGTGGCGGTGCTGTGCGCCTCGCGCCGCGGGATCCCGGTGGCCCTGCACACCCCCAGCGAGGTCAAGGCCGCCGTCACCGGCAGCGGGCGGGCCGACAAGGCGCAGGTCGGCGCCATGGTGACCCGGCTGCTGCGGCTGTCCGCCCCGCCCAAGCCCGCCGATGCCGCCGATGCGCTGGCCCTCGCCATCTGCCATATCTGGCGGGCGCCCGCCCAGAACCGCCTGCAGCAGGCCGTCGCCCTGCACACCGCTTCGAAAGGCCGCCTTTCATGATCGCTTTTGTCTCGGGCCCGGTGGCCGCGCTCGGTCCGGCCACGGCCGTGGTCGAGGTCGGCGGAGTGGGCATGGCCGTCCAGTGCACGCCCGGCACCCTCGCCGGGCTCCGGATCGGCGAGGAGGCGCGGCTCGCGACCTCCCTCGTGGTCCGGGAGGACTCCCTGACCCTGTACGGCTTCGCGGACGACGACGAGCGGCAGGTCTTCGAGCTGCTCCAGACCGCGAGCGGGGTCGGGCCGCGGCTGGCCCAGGCCATGCTGGGGGTGCACAGCCCCGACGCCCTGCGCCTGGCCGTGTCCACCGGCGACGAGAAGGCCCTCACGGCCGTGCCCGGCATCGGCAAGAAGGGCGCCCAGAAGCTGCTCCTGGAGCTGAAGGACAAGCTCGGCGCCCCCCTGGGCACCAGCGGGATGGTCGGCGCCCAGCGGGCGGCGGCGGCCGGCCCCGCCCCGTGGAGCGAGCAGCTCGCGGCGGCCCTCATCGGGCTCGGGTACGCCTCCCGGGAGGCGGAGGAGGCCGTCTCGGCGGTCGCCCCGCAGGCCGAGGCCGCCCTGGCCGAAACCGGATCGGCCCCGGTGCCGCAGCTCCTGCGGGCCGCCCTCCAGACCCTGAACCGGGCCCGCTGAGCCGCCGCGCCCGCCCCCGCCGCGCCTGCCCGCCCACCCGCCACGCACCGACTGCCGTACGAACCGCGAAGGACACCCCGTGAACTGGGACGACGAGACCACCGGCGAGGAGGATCCGCGGATCGTCGCCACCGCGGCCGACGGGGAGGACACCGCGGTCGAGGCCGCGCTGCGCCCCAAGGACCTCGAGGAGTTCGTCGGCCAGGAGAAGGTGCGCCAGCAGCTCGACCTCGTCCTGAAAGCGGCCCGCCAGCGCGGCGCCACCGCGGACCACGTGCTGCTCTCCGGGGCGCCGGGACTGGGCAAGACCACCCTCTCGATGATCATTGCCGCGGAGATGGGCGCCCCCATCCGGATCACCTCGGGCCCGGCCATCCAGCACGCGGGCGACCTGGCCGCGATCCTGTCCTCCCTCCAGGAGGGGGAGGTGCTCTTCCTCGACGAGATCCACCGCATGTCGCGGCCCGCCGAGGAGATGCTCTACATGGCCATGGAGGACTTCCGGGTCGACGTGATCGTCGGCAAGGGCCCCGGGGCCACGGCCATCCCGCTGGAGCTGCCGCCCTTCACCCTGGTCGGGGCGACCACGCGGGCCGGACTGCTGCCCCCGCCGCTGCGCGACCGCTTCGGCTTCACCGGGCACATGGAGTTCTACAGCCCCGCCGAGCTGGAGCGGGTGGTCCACCGCTCCGCCCGGCTGCTGGACGTGGAGATCGATACCGAGGGCGCCGCGGAGATCGCCGGCCGCTCCCGCGGCACCCCCCGCATCGCGAACCGCCTGCTGCGGCGGGTCCGCGACTACGCCCAGGTGAGGGCCGACGGGGTGATCACCCGGGAGGTCGCCGCCGGGGCGCTGAAGGTGTACGAGGTCGACTCCCGCGGGCTGGACCGGCTGGACCGGGCGGTGCTGGAGGCCCTCCTCAAGCTGTTCGGCGGCGGGCCCGTGGGATTGTCCACACTCGCGGTCGCGGTGGGGGAGGAGCGCGAGACCGTGGAGGAAGTGGCGGAACCCTTCCTGGTCAGGGAGGGTCTGCTGGCCAGGACGCCCCGGGGCCGCGTGGCCACGCCGGCGGCGTGGGCGCACCTGGGACTCGTACCGCCGCGGAGCGCAAGTGGATCAAGCGGACAAGACGGGCTCTTCGGGGCGTGACGGCGCGGGGCCTGCGCCGGTCAGGAACTGCGGTGCCATGCTGGGCGTTGTTCCATCGGTGCGGACTCGCCTAGACTCCGCCGATGCCGACCGGTCCAGGTCGGTGTGCCCACCCCCGTAGAAATGGCCGCTCTCCGGCGCGGTCGTGCGAAGGATCTCCGTCCCGTGAACAGTCTCGTGACCTTCCTCCCGTTCGTCGTGCTCATCGGGGCCATGTTCCTGATGACCCGGTCTGCGAAGAAGAAGCAGCAGCAGGCCGCGGCCATGCGCGACCAGATGACGCCGGGCACCGGCGTCCGCACGATCGGCGGCATGTACGCCACGGTCAAGGAGGTCGGTGACGACACCGTCACCCTCGAGGTGGCCCCCGGCGTCCACGCGATCTACGCGAAGAACGCCATCGGCGCCGTCCTCGAGGACGAGGAGTACAACCGCATCGTCCACGGCTCGACGGATGATCTGAAGATCGACACGCCGGTGGTCCCGGACGACCTCTCCTCCCTGACCGGGGCGACGGACACCGAGGCACCGAAGCTGGACCTGGGCAAGAAGGCCGACGCCGACGAGCCGACCGACGCCACTGACGCCAAGGACGCCAAGGGAGACGTCAAGGGCGACGGCGAGGCCGAGGCGAAGTAAGCACGGCCGGGGACCGCGCGGGGCCAGACCGGCAGCCGGCGGTCCCGCCGCGACCGCTTCCGCGGGGCCGCGGGGGGCAGGGGTCCCCACACACATTTTCGTGGCCGTCCATGCGCACACCCGGCGCGGACGGTTGGACAGGGAGATAGACAAGGTGGCAGCACCGAAGAAGGGCCGACGGCCCACGGGGGCTCAGGGGAGGCCGGGGCGCGCCCTGGCGATCATCCTGATCGCGATGGTGGCGCTCACCGCGGGGATGTTCATCTCCGGGCAGACGACACCGCGACTGGGCATCGACCTCGCCGGCGGTACGAGCATCACGCTCAAGGCCAAGAGCGAGCCCGGCAAGCCGAACGCGGTCAACGAGACCAACATGAACACGGCGGTCGGCATCATCGAGCGCCGTGTCAACGGTCTCGGCGTGTCCGAAGCCGAGGTCCAGACCCAGGGGACCGATCACATCATCGTGAACATCCCCAAGGGCACGAACGAGAAGCAGGCGCGCGAGCAGGTCGGTACGACCGCGCAGCTGTACTTCCGTCCGGTCCTCACCGTGGCCGCGGGGGCCCCGGTGACCGAGCCCGCGCCGACCCCCTCGGCGAGCTCCTCCGCCGGCAGCAAGGCGGAGGGCAAGAAGGACGGCAAGGACGCCTCGTCCTCGCCCAGCCCGTCGTCCAGCGCCACTTCGCAGGGCCGCGCCGTCAGTGAGGCCCTCAAGGCCCCGACCGCGTCCCCCTCGCCCTCGGCGAGCGCCTCGAAGAAGGCAGACGACAAGAAGGCGCCGTCCCCGACGCCCGCCCCCGACGCCGCCACCGCCGACCTGCAGAAGCGCTTCGCCGCGCTCGACTGCAGCAAGAAGGAGCAGCGCACCGCGGCCGCCCTGGGCACCAAGCCCACGGACACGGTCATCGCCTGTGGTCTGAACAACGCCGACCAGTGGGAGAAGTACGTCCTCGGTCCCGTCGCCGTCGAGGGCAAGGACATCAAGTCCGCCAAGGGCGTCCTGGACCCGTCGACCGGCGCCGGCTGGATCGTCGAGATGTCCTTCAACGACAAGGGCGCCGACCTCTTCGCCAAGGTCACCGGTGAGCTCGCCGCCAAGCAGTCCCCGCAGAACCAGTTCGCCATCGTCCTCGACGGCAACGTGGTCTCCGCCCCCTCGGTGAGCACCTCCATCGCCGGCGGCAACGCGCAGATCTCCGGCAGCTTCAACCAGCAGTCCGCCCAGGACCTGGGCAACATGCTCTCGTACGGCGCCCTGCCGCTGTCCTTCCAGGAGGACAGCGTCACCACCGTCACCGCCGCGCTCGGCGGCGAGCAGCTGCGCGCCGGCCTCATCGCCGGTGCGATCGGCCTCGCCCTCGTCGTGATCTACCTGGTCGTGTACTACCGCGGCCTGGCGCTCGTCGCCCTCGTCAGCCTCATGGCCTCGGCCCTGCTGACGTACACGATCATGGCGCTGCTCGGCAAGGGCATCGGCTTCGCCCTGAACCTGCCGGCGGTCTGCGGCGCCATCGTGGCCATCGGCATCACCGCGGACTCGTTCATCGTCTACTTCGAGCGCATCCGCGACGAGATCCGCGAGGGCCGCACGCTGCGCCCGGCCGTGGAGCGCGCCTGGCCGCGGGCCCGGCGCACCATCCTGGTGTCCGACTTCGTGTCCTTCCTCGCCGCCGCGGTGCTGTTCGTCGTCACCGTCGGCAAGGTCCAGGGCTTTGCGTTCACGCTCGGCCTGACCACCCTGCTCGACGTGGTCGTGGTGTTCCTCTTCACCAAGCCGATCATGACCCTGCTGGCCCGTACGAAGTTCTTCGCGGACGGCCACCCGTGGTCCGGGCTCGACCCCCAGCGCCTCGGTGCCAAGCCGCCGCTGCGCCGCTCCCGCCGTTCCGCCGCTCCCGTCGCACCGAAGGAGGCGTGAGATGTCGAAGCTCGGAGATCTCGGCGCCAAGCTGTACCGAGGAGAGGTCGGCTACGACTTCGTAGGCAAGCGGTTCCTCTGGTACGGCGTCTCGATCCTGATCACCATCACGGCGATCGTCGCCGTGGCCGTGCAGGGCCTCAACATGGGCATCGAGTTCAAGGGCGGTGCCGTCTTCACCACTCCCAAGACCGAGGTGACCGTGGCCAAGGCGACGGAGGCCGCCGAGGAGATCTCGGGGCACGTCGCCATCGTCCAGAAGCTCGGCAACGGCACCATGCGCATCCAGGTCAGCGGCCTGGACACCGCGCAGGCGAACACCGTGAAGTCCAAGCTGGCGGACAGCCTGGAGCTCAAGGAGCAGGACATCAACGCGGACCTGGTCGGCCCCAGCTGGGGCTCCCAGATCGCCAACAAGGCCTGGACCGGCCTCGTGGTGTTCATGGTCCTCGTGGTGATCTACCTCGCCATCGCCTTCGAGTGGCGCATGGCGGTCGCGGCCCTGATCGCCCTGATCCACGACCTCACCATCACGGTCGGCGTGTACGCGCTGGTCGGATTCGAGGTCACCCCGGGTACGGTCATCGGTCTGCTGACGATCCTCGGCTACTCCCTCTACGACACCGTCGTCGTCTTCGACGGTCTGAAGGAAGCCTCCAAGGACCTCACGAAGCAGACCCGCTTCACCTACAGCGAGATGGCGAACCGCAGCCTCAACGGCACGCTGGTCCGCTCGATCAACACCACCGTGGTGGCCCTGCTCCCGGTCGCCGGCCTGCTGTTCATCGGCGGCGGCTTCCTCGGAGCGGGCATGCTCAACGACATCTCGCTCTCGCTGTTCGTCGGCCTCGCGGCCGGTGCCTACTCCTCGATCTTCATCGCCACCCCGCTCGTCGCCGACCTCAAGGAGCGCGAGCCGGCGATGAAGGCCCTGAAGAAGCGCGTGCTCGCCAAGCGGGCCGCAGCCGCCAGGAGCGGCGAGGGCGAGGAGTTCGCGGCCGACACCGAGGTCGTGGCGCAGGCGCGCTCCGGCCGGGAGGCGGGCAGCCGCGGATGACCGCTGACGCGAAGGCCGTGCGCGAACTGCTGCTCGACCGGATCACGGACGTGCCGGACTACCCGAAGCCGGGCGTGGTGTTCAAGGACATCACCCCGCTGCTGGCGGACCCGGAGGCGTTCGGGGCCCTCACGGGCGCCCTCGCCGAGCTGGTCGGCCGGCACGGGGCGACGAAGGTCGTCGGCCTGGAGGCCCGCGGGTTCATCCTCGCGGCCCCCGTGGCCGTGGCGGCGGGCGTCGGGTTCGTCCCGGTCCGCAAGGCCGGCAAGCTGCCGGGGGCCACGCTGAAGCAGGCGTACGAGCTCGAGTACGGCACCGCCGAGATCGAGATGCACGCGGACGCCCTGGCCGCCGACGACCGGGTCCTCGTCATCGACGACGTCCTGGCCACCGGCGGTACGGCCGAGGCCTCGCTGGAGCTGATCCGGCGGGCCGGTGCCCGGGTCGCGGGAGTCGCCGTCCTCATGGAGCTCGGCTTCCTCGAGGGCCGCGCCCGCCTGGAGCCGGCCCTGGCCGGCGCCCCCCTGGACGCGCTGATCCTGGTCTGAGCCGTACGGCCCGGCCCTTTCGTCCGCAGCGGCGGGCACCCGGTACTCCCCGGGTGCCCGCCGCTCGTGCGTCCACGGGGCGGGCACCGGAGAACGCGTCCGGCCAAGGCTCGCTACCATGGGTTTTCCGGACCTGACCGGGGGACACCGGATCCGCACGAGGAGCGCTCTTGCCAGACGAGGTCCAGCCACTGTCCGCCGCGCAGCCCGATCCGCAGGCCGAGCAGGCCGCGGCGGCGGCTTCCGCGCCCGCGGCGCCCAAGCCCGTACCGGCGGCGCCGCCGGCCAAGCCCGCGCCGCTCAAGCCCGCGGGCTCCTCCAACCGGGTCAGGGCCCGGCTCGCCCGGCTGGGCGTCCAGCGTTCCAACCCGTACAACCCGGTGCTGGAACCCCTCCTCCGGATAGTCCGCAGCAACGACCCCAAGATCGAGACGGCCACCCTCCGGCAGATCGAGAAGGCGTACCAGGTCGCGGAGCGCTGGCACCGCGGCCAGAAGCGCAAGAGCGGCGACCCGTACATCACGCATCCGCTCGCGGTCACCACCATCCTCGCCGAGCTCGGCATGGACCCGGCCACCCTGATGGCCGGACTGCTCCACGACACCGTCGAGGACACCGAGTACGGGCTCGAGCAGCTCAGACGGGACTTCGGCGACGCCGTGGCCCTGCTCGTCGACGGAGTGACCAAGCTCGACAAGGTCAAGTTCGGCGAGGCGGCCCAGGCCGAGACCGTCCGCAAGATGGTCGTCGCGATGGCCAAGGACCCCCGGGTCCTCGTCATCAAGCTCGCCGACCGCCTGCACAACATGCGCACGATGCGCTACCTCAAGCGGGAGAAGCAGGAGAAGAAGGCCCGCGAGACCCTCGAGATCTACGCCCCGCTGGCGCACCGGCTGGGCATGAACACGATCAAGTGGGAGCTGGAGGACCTCGCCTTCGCGATCCTCTACCCCAAGATGTACGACGAGATCGTCCGCCTGGTCGCCGAGCGCGCTCCCAAGCGCGACGAGTACCTGGCCGTGGTCACCGACGAGGTGCAGACCGACCTGCGCGCGGCCCGCATCAAGGCCACCGTCACCGGCCGGCCGAAGCACTACTACAGCGTCTACCAGAAGATGATCGTGCGGGGCCGCGACTTCGCCGAGATCTACGACCTGGTGGGCATCCGCGTCCTGGTGGACACCGTCCGCGACTGCTACGCGGCGCTGGGCACCGTCCACGCCCGCTGGAACCCGGTTCCGGGGCGGTTCAAGGACTACATCGCGATGCCCAAGTTCAACATGTACCAGTCGCTGCACACGACGGTCATCGGGCCCAGCGGCAAGCCGGTGGAGCTGCAGATCCGCACCTTCGACATGCACCGCCGCGCCGAGTACGGCATCGCCGCCCACTGGAAGTACAAGCAGCAGACGGTCGCGGGCAGCTCCAAGGTCCGCACCGACGTCCCGCAGGCCGCCAAGGGCAGCGCCGGCCAGGACACCGTCAACGACATGGCCTGGCTGCGCCAGCTCCTCGACTGGCAGAAGGAGACCGAGGACCCGGGCGAGTTCCTCGACTCGCTGCGCTTCGACCTCTCGCGCCACGAGGTCTTCGTCTTCACGCCCAAGGGCGACGTCATCGCCCTGCCCGCCGGGGCCACCCCCGTGGACTTCGCCTTCGCGGTGCACACGGAGGTCGGCTACCGGACCATAGGGGCCCGGGTCAACGGGCGGCTGGTCCCCCTGGAGTCCACCCTCGACAACGGCGACCTGGTCGAGGTCTTCACCTCCAAGGCCGAGGGGGCCGGCCCCTCCCGGGACTGGCTCGGCTTCGTCAAGTCCCCGCGCGCCCGCAACAAGATCCGCGCCTGGTTCTCCAAGGAGCGCCGCGACGAGGCCATCGAGCAGGGCAAGGACGCCATCGCGCGGGCCATGCGCAAGCAGAACCTGCCCATCCAGCGGATCCTGACCGGCGACTCCCTGGTCACCCTGGCGCACGAGATGCGCTACCCCGACATCTCCTCCCTGTACGCGGCCATCGGCGAGGGCCACGTCTCGGCGCAGGCCGTGGTGCAGAAGCTCGTCCAGGCCCTGGGCGGGGAGGAGGCGGCCGAGGAGGACCTGGAGGAGGTCGTACCGCCCGCCCGCGGCCGCGCCAAGCGCCGGGCGAACGCCGACCCGGGCGTGGTGGTCAAGGGCGTCGACGACGTGTGGGTCAAGCTGGCCCGCTGCTGCACCCCGGTGCCCGGCGACCCCATCATCGGCTTCGTCACCCGCGGCAGCGGCGTATCGGTTCACCGCGCCGACTGCGTCAACGTGGACTCGCTCTCGCAGCAGCCCGAGCGGATCCTCGAGGTCGAGTGGGCGCCCACCCAGTCCTCCGTCTTCCTGGTCGCCATCCAGGTCGAGGCACTGGACCGGTCCCGGCTGCTCTCCGACGTCACGCGGGTCCTGTCCGACCAGCACGTCAACATCCTGTCGGCGGCCGTGCAGACCTCCCGCGACCGGGTGGCCACCTCGCGGTTCACCTTCGAGATGGGCGACCCCAAGCACCTGGGACACGTGCTGAAGGCCGTACGGGGCGTGGAGGGCGTCTACGACGTCTACCGCGTCACCTCCGCCCGCCGCCCGTAGAGCCGGCGGCGCCCGGGGCAACGGGAAGGGCCCCGGTACGGATCCGAGATCCGTACCGGGGCCCTTCCGCCGTCCCGGGCGGGAAACCGCCGGGCCGGGCCGCAGGGACCCGGCCGACGGGGGCGTCAGCCGCCGAACTCCTCCAGGCCCTTCAGCGCCTGGTCGAGCAGGGCCTGGCGGCCCTCCAGCTCGCGGGCCAGCTTGTCCGCCTTGGCGTCCTGGCCGGCCGCGCGGGCCGCGTCGATCTGCTTCTGCAGCTTGTCCACGGCGTCCTGGAGCTGGCCGGTCAGACCCGCGGCGCGCGCACGCGCCTCCGGGTTCGTCCGGCGCCACTCGGCCTCCTCGGACTCCTGGATCGCGCGCTCCACGGCGTGCATCCGGCCCTCGACCTTGGACCGGGCGTCCCGCGGCACGTGGCCGATGGCCTCCCAGCGCTCGTTGACGGAGCGGAACGCGGCGCGGGCCGCCTTCAGGTCCGTCACCGGCAGGAGCTTCTCCGCCTCGTCGGCGAGCTCCTCCTTCAGCTTCAGGTTCTCCGCCTGCTCGGCGTCCCGCTCCGCGAAGACCCCGCTGCGCGCCGCGAAGAACACGTCCTGGGCCCCGCGGAAGCGGTTCCACAGGTCGTCCTCCGACTCGCGCTGGGCGCGGCCGGCGGCCTTCCAGTCCGCCATCAGCTCGCGGTAGCGCGCCGCCGTCGGGCCCCAGTCGGTCGAGCCGGAGAGCGACTCGGCCTCGGCGACCAGCTTCTCCTTGGCCTTGCGGGCGTCCTCGCGCTGCGCGTCCAGCGAGGCGAAGTGCGCCTTGCGGCGCTTGGAGAAGGCCGAGCGGGCGTGCGAGAAGCGGTGCCACAGCTCGTCGTCGGACTTGCGGTCCAGGCGCGGCAGACCCTTCCAGGTGTCCACCAGGGCCCGCAGCCGCTCGCCCGCCGAACGCCACTGGTCGCTCTGCGCCAGCTCCTCGGCCTCGGCGACCAGCTTCTCCTTGGCCCCGCGGGCCTCGTCCGCCTGCTTGGCCTTCTGGACCTTGCGCTCCTCGCGGCGCTCCTCGACGGAGGCCACCAGCTTGTCCAGCCGCGCACCCAGCGCATCGAGGTCGCCCACCGCGTGGTGCTCGTCGATCTGCTGCCTCAGGTGCTCGATCGCCGTCGCCGCGTCCTTCGCGGAGAGATCGGTGGTCCGCACCCGCCGTTCGAGGAGGCCGATCTCGACCACAAGGCCCTCGTACTTGCGCTCGAAGTAGGCCAGGGCCTCCTCGGGGGTGCCCGCCTGCCACGAGCCGACGACCTTCTCGCCATCGGCAGTACGCACGTACACGGTGCCCGTCTCGTCGACGCGGCCCCACGGGTCGCTGCTCACAGCGCCTCCTCCACCTGATGCCCGCCGGGGGTTCGCCCCCGGGCATCGTCCACAGTTTCCTGGGGCGGGCCGAGCCCGCCCTGCACAACGCCAACATAGGCGAACGCCGGGCCGGCTGTCCGCATCCGGCGCCCACGGATCCCCGCGAAACCGCGGCTGACCGGGTGCGCCGCCGGAAGCGGTCCGGCGCTCGCCCTGATATCGCCCTGGTATGACCCGCTTGGGGTCAGTTCTTGACGACGGTCGCCTTCTCGATGGTCACGCCCTTCTTCGGGGCGCCGTCGGTGGCGCCGCCGTCCACCCCGGCCTTCGCGACCTCGTTCACGGCCTTCAGGCCGGCCGCGTCCATCGTGCCGAACGGGGTGTAGCCCGGGGGCAGCTTGCTGTCCTTGTAGACGAGGAAGAACTGGCTGCCGCCGGTGCCCGGCTGCCCGGTGTTCGCCATCGCCACCGTGCCGGCCGGGTACGTGACCGTGCCGTCGGCGCCGGCCTTGCCCAGGCCGCCCAGGTTCTCGTCCGGGATGGTGTAGCCGGGTCCGCCCATGCCGGTGCCCTGCGGGTCGCCGCACTGCAGGACGAAGATCCCGCCCGTGGTCAGGCGGTGGCACTTGGTGTTGTCGAAGTACTTCTCGCCGGCCAGCGCGTTGAACGAGTTCACCGTGCGCGGGGTCTTCGACGCGTCCATGGCGATCTTGATGTCGCCCTGGTTCGTGTCCAGCGTGAAGGTGTACTTCGCCTTCTGGTCGATCGCCATCGCCGGTTCCTTCTTCTTCGGCTCGGCGGAGGGCGTCGGGGAGCCCGATGCGGCCGGGGTCGTCCCGTCCCCGTCGTCCTTCGCATCGAAGAGGCCGGCCGAGAAGCTGCCGATCAGGGCCGCGGCGACCACGGCCACGGCCGCACCGATCACGATGCCCCGCCGGCGCGCACGGCGCTGGGCCTCGGCCCTGCGCTGCTGCTGCCGCTCGTACTTCTCCCTGGCGAGCTGCCGCCGCCGCTGATCGCTCGTGACCACCGGGTCTTCTCCTTGTGCGTGTCCGGTCCAGCCGTCCGGGCCGGGGTTAGGCCGTACCGTATATGGGTTCGCTGTGTGATGAGCAGCGCCGGTAGGCTCTGATCTGCCGCAATCTCCAGCCGGCCCACCGAAGCCGGCCGACATGTAAGGGACGAACGTGCTCATTGCCGGGTTCCCCGCCGGGGCCTGGGGGACCAACTGCTACGTGGTCGCCCCCGCCGCCGGCGAGGAGTGCGTGATCATCGACCCGGGCCACCAGGCCGCCCAGGGAGTCGAGGAAACGCTCAGGAAGCACCGTCTCAAGCCCGTCGCCGTCGTCCTCACCCACGGCCACATCGACCATGTGGCCTCCGTGGTCCCGGTGTGCGGTGCGCACGACGTGCCCGCCTGGATCCACCCCGAGGACCGCTACATGATGAGCGACCCCGAGAAGGCGCTCGGCCGGTCCATCGGGATGCCGCTGATGGGCGAGATCACCGTGGGGGAGCCGGACGACGTCCGCGAGCTCACCGACGGCAGCGCCCTGAAGCTGGCCGGTCTGGACTTCACCGTCGCGCACGCGCCCGGCCATACGAAGGGGTCGGTGACCTTCCAGATGCCCGAGGCGGCCGACATCCCCTCGGTCTTCTTCTCGGGGGATCTGCTCTTCGCCGGCTCCATCGGACGCACCGACCTGCCCGGCGGCTCCCACGCCGAGATGCTCGAATCGCTGGCCCGCGTGTGCCTGCCGCTCGACGACTCGACCGTGGTGCTGTCGGGCCACGGCCAACAGACCACCATCGGCCGCGAGCGCGCGACGAACCCCTACCTGAGGGAAGTCGCCGCCGGCCTCGGAGGCGGCCAGGCCGCCCCACGACGAGGAATGTGACGAGAGCTTCGTGAGCACCTTCAAGGCCCCCAAGGGCACGTACGACCTGATCCCGCCGTACTCCGCGAAGTACCTGGCGGTGCGCGAGGCGATCTCCGCCCCGCTGCGCAAGGCCGGGTACGGGTACATCGAGACCCCCGGCTTCGAGGACGTCAACCTCTTCGCCCGCGGCGTCGGCGAGTCCACCGACATCGTCACCAAGGAGATGTACGCCTTCGAGACCAAGGGCGGCGACCGGCTCGCCCTGCGCCCCGAGGGCACCGCCTCCGTGCTGCGCGCAGCCCTGGAGGCCAGCCTGCACAAGCAGGGCAACCTCCCCGCCAAGCTCTGGTACTCCGGCTCGTACTACCGCTACGAGCGCCCGCAGAAGGGCCGCTACCGCCACTTCTCGCAGGTCGGCGCCGAGGCGATCGGAGCCGAGGACCCGGCCCTGGACGCCGAGCTGATCATCCTCGCCGACCAGGCGTACCGCTCCCTGGGCCTGCGGCAGTTCCGCATCCTGCTGAACTCGCTGGGCGACAAGGTCTGCCGCCCCGTCTACCGCGAGGCCCTCCAGGAGTTCCTGCGCGGGCTCGACCTCGACGAGGAGACCCTGCGCCGCGCCGAGATCAACCCGCTGCGCGTCCTCGACGACAAGCGGCCCGACGTCCAGAAGCAGCTCGTCGACGCCCCGCTGCTGCGCGACTTCCTCTGCGAGGCCTGCACGGCGTACCACGACGAGGTCCGCGCCCTGGTCAGCGCGGCCGGCGTGGTCTTCGAGGACGACCCGAAGCTGGTCCGCGGCCTGGACTACTACACCCGCACCACCTTCGAGTTCGTCCACGACGGCCTGGGCTCGCAGTCCGCGGTCGGCGGCGGCGGCCGCTACGACGGCCTGTCCGAGATGATCGGCGGCCCCGCGCTGCCCTCCGTCGGCTGGGCCCTGGGCGTGGACCGCACGGTCCTGGCCCTGGAGGCCGAGGGCGTGGAGCTGGACATCCCTGCGGCCACCAGCGTCTTCGCCGTCGCCCTCGGCGACGAGGCCCGCCGGCTGCTGTTCGGCAAGGTCGTCGAACTGCGCAAGGAGGGCGTCGCCACCGACTTCTCCTTCGGCGGCAAGGGCCTCAAGGGCAGCATGAAGGACGCCAACCGCTCCGGCGCGCGCCTCACCCTGGTCGCCGGCGAGCGCGACCTCGCCGAGGGCGTGGTCCAGCTCAAGGACATGGAGACCGGCGAGCAGCAGCCGGTGGCCTTCGCGGACGTCCTGGAGGCCGTACGGGCCAGGCTGGCCTGACCCGGCCGGCGCCGGTACGGGCAGCAGCCCGTAACCGGCGCCGGCGGAAGCGGGGGCCGTCCGGCAGCAGCCGGGCGGCCCCCGCCGTCCGTCCACAGCTTCCCCTTATCCCCGCCGAACGGTGCCGGGGGCCCGGTGTACGGCACAATGTCCCTGCTCAGGCGGACCGCGCCCACGAGGCGGCGGCGGTGCCACGACGACGGGATGACGGAACTCCGTATGACGAACACTGGGGCGGAAGCGGACAGCCGGCGGACGGCCGCGGACGGCGGCCGGACCATCGGGGGGAGCCGGGCCCTGGCCTGGCTGTGCGTGGTCACCGGCGCGGCGGGGCTGCTCGCCGCCTGGGTGATCACCATCGACAAGTTCAAGCTGCTGGAGGACCCGGACTTCGTCCCGGGCTGCAGCTTCAACCCCGTGGTGGCCTGCGGCAACATCATGAAGAGCGAGCAGGCCGCCGCCTTCGGGTTCCCGAACCCGATGCTGGGCCTCGTCGCCTACGGGATCGTGGTCTGCGTCGGCATGAGCCTGCTGGCCGGGGCCCGGTTCAAGCGCTGGTACTGGCTGGCCTTCAACGCGGGCGCGCTGTTCGGCGTCGGCTTCTGCATGTGGCTGATGTTCCAGTCGCTGTACCGGATCAACTCGCTGTGCCTGTGGTGCTGCCTGGCCTGGGTCGCCACCATCGTGCTGTTCTGGTACCTCACCTCGCACAACGTCCGCGAGGGCGTCCTGCCCGCGCCCGGCTGGCTGCGCTCCTTCTTCGGCGAGTTCACCTGGGTGCTGCCGGTCCTGCACATCGGGATCATCGGGATGCTGGTCCTGACCCGCTGGTGGGACTTCTGGACCTCCTGACCGCGGCCCCCGGCGGCCGCCCCCCGACGGGCCCGGCCGGGACTGTCACAGCCCTGTTCTAGGCTTCAGGTGTGGAACCCGACCTCTTCACCGCCGCCGCCGAGGACCGCCAGGAGAAGGACCCCGCGAGCTCGCCGCTCGCCGTCCGGATGCGCCCGCGCACCCTGGACGAGGTCGTCGGGCAGCAGCACCTGCTCAAGCCCGGCTCGCCCCTGCGACGGCTGGTCGGGGACGGCTCCGGCGGCCCCGCCGGAGCCTCCTCGGTGATCCTGTGGGGTCCCCCCGGCATCGGCAAGACCACCCTGGCGTACGTGGTCAGCCAGGCCACGCAGAAGCGGTTCGTCGAGCTGTCGGCGATCACCGCGGGGGTCAAGGAGGTCCGGGCGGTCATCGAGGGCGCCCGCCGGGCCGTCGGCGGGTACGGCAAGGAGACCGTCCTCTTCCTCGACGAGATCCACCGCTTCAGCAAGGCCCAGCAGGACTCCCTGCTGCCCGCCGTGGAGAACCGCTGGGTCACCCTGATCGCCGCGACCACGGAGAACCCGTACTTCTCCGTGATCTCCCCGCTGCTCTCCCGCTCCCTGCTGCTCACGCTGGAGCCGCTCACCGACGCCGACCTCAGCGGGCTGATGCACCGGGCGCTCACGGAGGAGCGAGGGCTCGGCGGCGCGGTCGCCCTGGCCGCCGACGCCGAGGCGCACCTGCTGCGGATCGCGGGCGGCGACGCCCGGCGGGCGCTGACGGCGCTGGAGGCGGGGGCCGGCTCGGCGATCGCCAAGGGCGAGCCGGAGATCAGCCTCCAGACGGTGGAGGAGGCCGTGGACCGGGCCGCGGTGAAGTACGACCGGGACGGCGACCAGCACTACGACGTGGCCAGCGCCCTCATCAAGTCCATCCGGGGCTCGGACGTGGACGCGGCGCTGCACTACCTCGCGCGGATGATCGAGGCGGGGGAGGACCCGCGGTTCATCGCGCGGCGGCTGATGATCTCCGCGAGCGAGGACATCGGGCTGGCGGACCCCACGGCCCTGCCGACGGCCGTCGCGGCCGCGCAGGCGGTGGCGATGATCGGCTTCCCGGAGGCCGCGCTGACCCTCAGCCACGCGACGATCGCGCTGGCGCTCGCGCCGAAGTCGAACACGGCGACGACGGCGATCGGGGCCGCCCTGGCCGATGTGCGGGCGGGGCTGGCCGGGCCGGTGCCGGCGCATCTGCGGGACGGGCACTACAAGGGGGCGGCGAAGCTGGGGCATGCGCAGGGGTATGTGTACCCGCACGACGTGCCCGGGGGGATTGCGGCGCAGCAGTATGCGCCGGACGCGATTCACGGCAAGCGGTACTACGAGCCGACGCGGTACGGGGCGGAGGCGCGGTACGCGGACGTCGTCGAGCGGGTCCGCTCCCGCCTGACCGGCGATTCCTGACCCGGGCTGCGCCCGGCCCCCGCTCCCGCTGCGCGGGCTCCTTCCCCACCCCGCCCTTTCCCGTTCCTGGGGCTCCGCCCCAGACCCCGCGCCTCAAGCGCCGGCGGGGCTGGAGTTGGCTGGGGTGGGTGGGTCGGGTGCGGGTGGGTGGGGGGTTTCGGGGCTCCGCCCCAGACCCCGCGCGCCAAACGCCGGCGGGGCTGGATTTGGCGCGGCGATGCTGGAAATTGCCGCTGAGCGGCACATTGCAGCGAACCGCGGCAATATCAAGCCCGCGCGGCGTTTGAGCGCACCGGGCGCGGAGCGCGCGGTGCGGGGGCCGGGGGCTTGTCCCCGGTTTCGGGGAGGGGCGGGGTGGGGAACGGGTCAGCGCATGCGTCGTCCATCCGTACCGGTCGCCCTGCTGCTGGCCGTCGCCGCCCCGCTGGCCGCCGCGTGCCACCATGACGCCCCCGGCCCGGGAGCGGTCCGCGCCGCCGCGCTCGTCCCGCTCGCGAGCCCCGGGTTCCCGCCGGCCCCGGCCACGGCACGGGCGCAGCTCGCGAAGCTGGAGGTCGCGTGGGGGCAGAACTGGCAGACGTACCGCCGCGAGGAGTTCGGGAGGACCTGGTCGGACGAGACCGACGCCGTCGGCGGGCGCAACGGCTGCGACACCCGTGACGACGTGCTCCGCCGGGACCTGCGCGAGCTGAGGGTGGGGGACCGCAACCCCTGCGTGGTGGTCTCGGGCCTGCTGAGCGACCCGTACACGGGCAGGGAGCACCCGTACTCCTACCGGCGGGCCTCGCAGATCCAGACCGACCACGTGGTCGCCCTGGCCGCGGCCTGGCGGGCGGGCGCGTACGCGTGGAGCCCGCAGCGCCGGCTGGCGTACGCGAACGACCTGGACGTGCTCCTCGCCGTGGACAAGCAGGCGAACTACGACAAGAGCAGCCGGACCCCGGACAAGTGGCGGCCGCCGCGGCGCGCGTACTGGTGCGAGTACGGGCGCCGCTGGACCGGCATCAAGCACAAGTACGGCCTGACGGTCAGCCCGCCGGAGCAGGCCGCGCTGCGGGAGCTGCTCGGCACCTGCCCCGCGTGACGCGGGAGTCAGCCGGGTCAGCCGGACTCAGCGGGCCGGGGGGTGCGGTTCCGCGGACTCCGCCGCCTTGAAGAGCGTGTGCATCGCGCGCCGCAGGCCGCGGATGTCCTCGACGGGCTCCGCGAAGTCGAAGCGGGCGTCGAAGGGGCGGCCGCCCGTGAAGCGGACCCGCAGGCCCAGCCGGTCCAGGGCCACCGGCACCGCCCCGCCGCCGGCCTCGCCCTCCCGGGCGCCGAGCAGCCCGCACAGCGCGCGGATCCGCTCGCCGTGGGCGGCGTGCAGGTGCTGGAGGAGGTCGGCCTCGTGGGCCGCGACGGGGTCGGGCGCGGCGGCGCCGAGCTCCCCGGGGTCCACGTGCTCGGCGCCCCACAGGTCCTCGACGCCGATCTCGCCGACCTCCAGGCGCAGCAGGGTCCAGGCGGGGCGCCCGTACCGGCCGCGGTCGCCGTTGTCGGGGAGGGCCTCGGTGAGGCCGAGGAGCTCGCCGACCGGGTGCCGCTCGGCGAGCAGTGCGGCGGCGGCCGCGCGCTCGGCGCCCCGTACCGGGGTCAGCCAGCCGGCCAGCCGGGCGCGCCCCCGGATACGGTGGGGGACGGCGACGGGGGCCACGTCGGTGATCTCCATCACGGCCGTGAGGTCGTCGTCCTGGGCGTAGGCGGCGGCCCTGGCGGCCGCGGATTCCCCGGAAACCAGGAGGATCACGTCCCCGTCGGGGGTGACCGTGCGGGCGGCTGGCGCGCCGGTCCAGTACTCGGCCGGCTCGTGCGTGTCGTGAGCACCCGGCAGCGTGAGGGATACTGAGGCGTTGGACTCAACGAGGGTTCGTACGCGCTCGGCTCCGGTGAGCTGTCGAGCGCCTTCCCTGGGACGCGGCTGACCTTGCTTAACGTCGTCGTAAGCGGACGTGGATTCGTACTCGTCCGAACTGCGATGCGCACTGGGCAGGGGGATCCCATGTGGTCGAGACATTACGTCCTCCTCGCTAAGGTAAGCCTCACCTAACTTACATGGAGGTAGGTTCCCCGTGAACCAGGCACGACCCAAGGTCAAGAAGTCTCGCGCCCTCGGTATCGCCCTGACGCCGAAGGCCGTCAAGTACTTCGAGGCTCGCCCCTACCCGCCGGGCGAGCACGGCCGTGGCCGCAAGCAGAACTCGGACTACAAGGTCCGTCTGCTCGAGAAGCAGCGTCTGCGCGCGCAGTACGACATCTCCGAGAAGCAGATGGCCCGCGCGTACGACCGCGCGAAGAAGGCCGAGGGCAAGACGGGCGAGGCGCTGGTCGTCGAGCTCGAGCGTCGCCTCGACGCCCTGGTCCTGCGTTCGGGCATCGCCCGCACCATCTACCAGGCCCGTCAGATGGTCGTCCACGGCCACATCGAGGTCAACGGCGGCAAGGTCGACAAGCCGTCCTTCCGCGTCCGTCCCGACGACGTCGTGACGGTCCGCGAGCGCAGCCGCGAGAAGCACCCCTTCCAGGTTGCCCGCGAGGGTGGCTACGCCGGTGAGGGCGAGACCCCGCGCTACCTGCAGGTGAACCTGAAGGCCCTGGCCTTCCGCCTGGACCGCGACCCGAACCGCAAGGAAATCCCGGTCATCTGCGACGAGCAGCTCGTCGTCGAGTACTACGCCCGCTAAGGCGGACGCGGTCTCACCGACTGGTCAGCCCGTCGGTTCCCCGAATGGGGAGCCGGCGGGCTTCCTGCTGTCCCGGGCCTCCCGCCGCACCGGCCGCCGCGCCGGCGGCACCAGCGGCCGTACGCGCTCCCGCGGGTGCAGCGCCCGCTCCACCACCTCCTCCAGCGGCAGCAGCCGGCCCTCCGCCGCCCGGGCCGCGTACCCCGCCCGGCCCAGCTCCTCGCCCGCCTGCTGGAGGCAGGCCAGCCGCGGCCCGTTGAAGTACCCGGAACCGAAGAGCTGGAGCCCCACCGAGCCCCACAGGGCCTCGGCCGCCCCCTGGAGCACCGCCGCCTCCCCGGCGTCCCCCTCCGCGACCGTCACCAGCGCCAGCAGCTCCAGGGCCAGCACCAGCCCGAGCAGGTCGTGGAAGGTGTGGTTCACGCCCACGCACTCGGCCAGCAGCTCCCGCGCCTGCCGCAGGTCCCCGCGGTTGAGGGCCGCGTACGCCAGGACGTACAGCGCGTACGCCCGGGTCCAGCGCTCGCCGCGGTCCTCGCAGATGTCCCGCACCTCCCGGCACAGCCGCAGCGCACCCTCCAGGTCCCCCTGGAACGCCGTCGCCATCGCCAGCTCCACCTGGCACATGAGCACGTTGCTGTTGAGCTCCCCGGCCTCCCGGTACTGCTCCAGCGCCGACCCCAGCAGCTCCCCGGCCCGCTCCATGTCGTCCGAGACCAGCGCCAGGCAGCCCAGCCGGTGCACGGCGTACGCCCGGGCCAGCGGGCTGCCGACCCGCTCGGCGCCCTCCCGGCACTCGTGCAGGGCGCTCAGCGCCGCCACCGTGTCCCCCTGCAGACAGGCCACGTACCCGAGCACCCACAGGGCCTTCAGTCGCGAGCCCTCCTGCGCCTCCTCCCCGGCCGGCCCGTCCTGGTCCGGCGCGCACTCCAGCACCCGGTCCAGCCAGTGCCGGCCCTCCGCGAGCCGGCCGCACCCCGCCCAGGAGAACCACAGGGTGCCCGCCAGGTACTGGCCCAGGTGCGCCTCCTCCGGCTCCTCCAGGCAGCACTCCAGGGCCAGCCGCAGATTCGGCAGCTCCGCGTCCACCAGCCCGGCCACCTCCAGCTGGCGCGGGCTGAACCACTCCAGCTCGCACCAGGTCGCCAGCCCCACGTACCAGTCCCGGTGGCGCCGCCGCAGCCGCGCGGACTCGCCCTGGGCCTCCAGCCACTGCGCCCCGTACGCGCGCACGGTGTCCAGCATCCGGTAGCGGGCCCCCGCGGGGCCGTCCTCCCGCACCAGCAGGGACTGGGCCAGCAGCTCGCCCAGGACGTCGAGCACCTCCTCGACCGGCTGGTCCGGGCCCGCGCACACGTACTCCGCCGCGTCCAGGTCGAACCGGCCCGCGAAGACCGACAGGCGCGCCCAGAGCAGCCGCTCCTGCGGGGTGCACAGCTCGTGGCTCCAGCCGATGGCCGTGCGCAGCGCCTGGTGCCGGGGGAGCGCCCCGCGGCTGCGGCCCGTCAGCAGCCGGAACCGGTCCTCCAGCCGCAGCAGCACCTGCTCCACGGACAGGGTGCGCAGCCGGCCCGCGGCCAGCTCCAGGGCCAGCGGGATCCCGTCCAGCCGGCCGCACAGCTCGGCCACCGCGGCCCGGTTCCCCTCGGTGAGGGCGAAGCCCGGCGCCGCGGCCGCCGCCCGCAGCTCCAGCAGCCGGACCGCGTCCGGCCCGTCCAGCGGCGCCAGCGGCAGGGTGTGCTCCCCGTCCAGGGCGAGCGGGCGCCGGCCCACGGCGAGCACCCGCAGCTCGGGGCAGCGGCGCAGCAGCTCCCGCACCAGCGCCGCACAGGCGTCGACCAGCTGCTCGGTCCCGTCCAGGACCAGCAGCAGCTCGCGGCCCGCCAGGTGCTCGGCGAGGGCCGTGCGGGGCGGGCGGGAGGTGTGGTCGGTGAGGCCCAGCGCTCCGGCCAGGGCGTGCGGGAGGAGGTCGGGATCGCGCACGTCCGACAGCTCGGCCAGCCAGACCCCGTCGCAGTAGCGTTCCTGCAGCAGACGGGCGGCCCTCAGGGCCGTACGGGACTTCCCGACCCCGCCGACCCCCGTGACCGTCACCAGCCGGGAGCGCTCCAGCAGCCTTCCCAGCTCGGCCAGTTCGGGACCCCGCCCGACGAAGGCGTCGAGCTCCGAGGGAAGATTGCCGCACGTCCTGGATCGCATGGGACACGGAGCGTACTGCTCCGGATGCGCTGCGTACAAGGCGGCCGGTCGGACCTGCAATTCCGGTAGGGCCGGGCACCCCCGGCGCGATAGGGTCGGGGCAGCTTTTCCCGGGTCCTGCGGACACCGACGAGAGTCGGACGCGGGCCGGGAGGTGCAGAGCTGCATACGCAGTACGCAGACCGACAGAAGACAGAGTCCGACGACGCAGGGAGCGGTGCAACGTGTCCGGTGGAGAGGTGGCCGGGATCCTCGTGGCCGTCTTCTGGGCGATCCTGGTCTCGTTCCTCGCCGTGGCACTGGCGAGGCTCGCCCAGACGCTCAAGGCGACCACCAAGCTCGTGGCCGAGGTGACCGAGCAGGCGGTTCCGCTGCTCGCCGACGCCTCCACCACCGTGCGCTCCGCGCGCACCCAGCTCGACCGGGTCGACGCCATCGCCAGCGACGTGCAGGAGGTCACCTCCAACGCCTCGGCGCTGTCGTCCACGGTCGCCACCACGTTCGGCGGCCCCCTCGTGAAGGTCGCCGCCTTCGGGTACGGAGTCCGCCGCGCGCTGGGCCGGCCCGACCCGGCCGCGGGCGCGGTGCCGCCGCGCGCAGGCCGCCGTACCGTGATCGTCGGACGCACCGTCCCCGCCGCCCGCCGCAAGCAGAAGGACTGAGACAGCGATGTTCCGCCGCACCTTCTGGTTCACCGCAGGCGCCGCCGCCGGCGTCTGGGCCACGACCAAGGTCAACCGCAAGCTGAAGCAGCTCGCACCGGAGAGCCTGGCCGCCCAGGCGGCGGACAAGGCCGTCGAGGCGGGCCACCGGCTCAAGGAGTTCGCCCTCGACGTCCGCGCGGGAATGGCCGAGCGCGAGGAAGAGCTGAACGATGCACTGGGCCTGCACCAGGACCCGGACGCACCGCAGGGCCCCGGCACGCTGCGCGCCCTCCCCGGGCCGCGCCGCCTGAGGGCCCTGGACAACCCCGCTTCGCGGACCGCGAAGCGGCAGCGACCGCATACCCCGAACACACCGAACACCCCGTACAACCGGAATGAGGACCACTGATGGAGTCGGCTGAAATTCGCCGCCGCTGGCTGAGCTTCTTCGAGGAGCGCGGTCACGCCGTTGTCCCTTCGGCGTCGCTCATCGCGGACGACCCGACTCTGCTGCTGGTCCCCGCCGGCATGGTGCCGTTCAAGCCCTACTTCCTGGGCGAGGTCAAGCCCCCGGCGCCCACGCTGACCAGCGTGCAGAAGTGCGTCCGCACCCCGGACATCGAAGAGGTCGGCAAGACCACCCGCCACGGCACGTTCTTCCAGATGTGCGGCAACTTCTCCTTCGGCGACTACTTCAAGGAAGGCGCCATCCGCTACGCCTGGGAGCTGCTCACCAGCTCCGTGGCGGACGGCGGCTACGGCCTGGAGCCGGAGAAGCTCTGGATCACGGTCTACCTCGACGACGACGAGGCCGAGGCCATCTGGCGCGACAAGATCGGCGTCCCGCAGGAGCGGATCCAGCGCCTGGGCAAGAAGGACAACTTCTGGTCCATGGGCGTCCCGGGACCCTGCGGCCCCTGCTCCGAGATCAACTACGACCGCGGCCCCGAGTTCGGCGTCGAGGGCGGCCCGGCCGTCAACGACGAGCGCTACGTGGAGATCTGGAACCTGGTCTTCATGCAGTACGAGCGCGGTGCGGGCGACGGCAAGGAGGACTTCCCGATCCTCGGGGACCTGCCGTCCAAGAACATCGACACCGGCCTCGGCCTGGAACGCCTCGCGATGATCCTGCAGGGCGTGCAGAACATGTACGAGACCGACACCCTGCGCGTGGTCATGGACAAGGCCACCGAGCTGACGGGCGTCCGCTACGGCGCGGGCCAGGACACCGACGTGTCCCTGCGCGTGGTCGCCGACCACATCCGCACCTCGACGATGCTCATCGGCGACGGCGTGACCCCCGGCAACGAGGGCCGCGGCTACGTGCTGCGCCGCATCATGCGCCGCGCCATCCGCAACATGCGCCTGATGGGCGCCACCGGCCCGGTGGTCCAGGAGCTCATCGGCGTGGTCATCGAGACGATGGGCCAGCAGTACCCGGAGCTCATCACCGACCGCAAGCGCATCGAGACCGTCGCCCTCGCCGAGGAGGCCGCCTTCCTCAAGGCCATCAAGGGCGGCACGAACATCCTCGACACCGCCGTGACCGAGACCAAGGCCGCCGGCGGCACGGTCCTCTCCGGCGACAAGGCGTTCCTGCTCCACGACACCTGGGGCTTCCCGATCGACCTCACCCTGGAGATGGCCGCCGAGCAGGGCCTCTCCGTGGACGAGCCGGGCTTCCGCCGCCTGATGCAGGAGCAGCGCGACCGCGCCAAGGCCGACGCCAAGGCCAAGAAGACCGGGCACGCCGACATGTCCGCCTACCGCGAGATCGCGGACGGCTCCGGCGCCACCGAGTTCACCGGCTACGCCACCACCCAGGGCGAGTCCACCATCGTCGGCCTGCTGGTCAACGGAGTCTCCGCGCCCGCCGCCTCCGAGGGCGACGAGGTCGAGGTCGTCCTCGACCGCACCCCCTTCTACGCCGAGGGCGGCGGCCAGCTCGCCGACCAGGGCCGGATCAAGCTCGACAGCGGCGCGGTCATCGAGATCCGCGACGTGCAGCAGCCGGTCCCCGGCGTGTCCGTGCACAAGGGCTCCGTCCAGGTCGGCGAGGTGACGGTCGGCGCCTCCGCGTACGCCGCCATCGACGTCCGCCGCCGCCGGGCCATCGCCCGCGCCCACTCGGCCACCCACCTGACCCACCAGGCCCTGCGCGACGCCCTCGGCCCGACGGCCGCCCAGGCCGGCTCCGAGAACTCGCCCGGCCGCTTCCGCTTCGACTTCGGCTCCCCGAACGCCGTCCCCGGCTCGGTCCTGACCGACGTGGAGCAGAAGATCAACGACGTGCTCTCCCGTGAGCTGGAGGTCACGGCGGAGATCATGAGCATCGACGAGGCCAAGAAGCAGGGCGCCATCGCCGAGTTCGGCGAGAAGTACGGCGAGCAGGTCCGCGTCGTGACCATCGGCGACTTCTCCAAGGAGCTGTGCGGCGGCACGCACGTCGGCAACACCGCCCAGCTCGGCCTGGTGAAGCTGCTCGGCGAGTCCTCCATCGGCTCCGGCGTGCGCCGCGTCGAGGCCCTGGTCGGTGTGGACGCGTACAACTTCCTCGCCAAGGAGCACACGGTCGTCGCCCAGCTCCAGGAGCTGGTCAAGGGCCGTCCCGAGGAGCTCCCGGAGAAGATCGCCTCCATGCTCGGCAAGCTGAAGGACGCCGAGAAGGAGATCGAGAAGTTCCGCGCGGAGAAGGTCCTCCAGGCCGCCGCCGGCCTCGCCCAGAACGCCCAGGACATCAAGGGGGTCGCCCTGGTCGTGGGTCAGGTGGCCGACGGCGTCGGCGCCGACGACCTGCGCAAGCTGGTCCTCGACGTCCGCGGCCGCATCCCCGGCGACCGCCCGGCCGTCGTGGCCCTCTTCACCGTGGCCAATGACCGCCCGCTGACCGTGATCGCCACCAACGACGCCGCCCGCGAGCGCGGCCTCAAGGCCGGCGACCTGGTCCGTACGGCGGCCAAGACCCTCGGCGGCGGCGGTGGCGGCAAGCCCGACGTGGCCCAGGGCGGCGGCCAGAACCCGGCCGCCGTGCCCGAGGCCGTCGCCGCGGTCGAGCGCCTCGTCGCCGAGACCGCGTGAGCGACGGGGACCGGACGATGAGCCTGCGCCGCGGCCGCCGCCTGGCGATCGACGTCGGAGACGCCCGGATCGGGGTCGCCTCGTGCGACCCCGACGGGGTCCTCGCCACGCCGGTGGAGACGGTTCCGGGGCGCGACGTCCCGGCCGCCCACCGGCGGCTGCGGCAGCTCGTCGAGGAGTACGAGCCCCTGGAGGTCGTGGTCGGACTGCCCCGCTCGCTCAGCGGGCGGGAGGGTCCGGCCGCGGCCAAGGTGCGCGTCTTCGCCACGGAACTGGCCCGGGGCATCAAGCCGGTGACGGTGCGCCTGGTGGACGAGCGGATGACCACGGTCACCGCCGCCCAGGGGCTGCGGGCCTCGGGGAAGAACGCGAAGAAGGGACGCTCGGTGATCGACCAGGCCGCCGCAGTGATCATCCTTCAGAACGCTCTTGAGACCGAACGGGTATCGGGTAATCCGCCCGGCGAGTGCGTCGAAGTGGTCATCTGATCGCGATACGGTAACGTTCCGCGCGATGTGGCGGCATTTCGAACAGCCGTCGCCCACGAAAGAGGCGGACCGGTAGGTCACGGCAGTCGGTGCCGAGGCCAGTCGTCTCGCGGCTCTAGGGGACCGATGACCGAGTATGGCCGGGGTGCAGGCCCCTACCCGCAGCACCCGGACGACGATCCGCTGTACGGGGACCTGGGATGGTCCGGGCAGAGCGGCTACCAGGCCCAGCCCGGCCAGGTCCCGTACGGCGACCCGCAGCAGCCGTACGCCCCGGACCCGCAGCACGGCCAGAACGCGCACCTCTCCGGGCAGCACCCGCAGCAGGGCTACCCGCAGCAGGACTACTCCCAGCAGGACTACTCCCAGCAGGGCTATCCCCAGCACCAGCCGGTGCAGCAGCAGTACGCGCACCAGCAGCAGCACGCCCCGTACCCGGACGCGCAGCAGCAGTACCAGGACCCCCAGCAGTACGCGCAGCAGCACCAGACGCAGCAGTACCAGCAGTACGCGGACCCGCAGCAGCAGTACGCGGACCCGCAGCCCGCCTACGGAGCCCAGCCGCAGCAGGCCGCCGCGTCCGCCCCCCTCCAGTACCACGGGGACACCGGCGGCTGGGACACCGGCGTCCCGGACGCGTACGCCGGGCAGCCCCCGGGCGGCTACCCGGGCGAGGCCCCCGACCTGTACGCCACCGCGGAGGCCTACCCGCCGCCGCAGCCCCCGGACCGGCGCGGCGCGGCCCCCGAACCCGCCGCCTGGCAGGAGGACCCGGCCGACCCCGCCGAGGCTCCCGACGACCACCCCTTCTTCTCGGGCTCCGACGAGGAGCCGGAGAAGAACGGTGCGGCCGGCTCCGGGGACGAGGGCTCCGGCGGGGGCCGCAAGGGCGGCGGCTCGGGCGGGGGGCGCCGCGACGGCGGCCGCACCCGCCCGGCCAAGAAGAAGGGCCGCAACGGCATGGCCTGCCTCTTCGTCTCCCTCGTCCTCGTGGGCGGGGTCGGCGGCATCGGCTACTACGGCTACAGCTTCGTGAAGGGCCGCTTCGGCGCGCCCGAGGACTTCGCCGGCGAGGGCACCTCCGCCGTCGAGGTCGAGATCCCCAAGGGCGCGAGCCTCGGGCAGATGGGCATGCTCCTGAAACAGGCCGGCGTGGTCAAGAGCGCCGACGCCTTCACGGCCGCCGCCCAGCAGCACGAGACCAAGGGCCTCGGCATCCAGCCCGGCCTGTACTCGATGAAGAAGGAGATGTCGGCCGCCTCCGCCGTCGAGCTGATGGTCAACCCGGCCAACATCAACTCGCTCGACGTGAACCCCGGCGACCGCAACATCAACGTCTACAAGCGGATCGACAAGAAGCTCAACCTCGCCGCGGGCACCACCCGCGAGGTCGCGAAGAAGCAGGCCAAGAACCTGGGCCTGCCCGCCTGGGCCGCGCCCGGCCCCGACACCAAGGACCCGTTGGAGGGCTTCCTCTTCCCGGCCCGCTACGACCTGGGCCAGAGCGTCACCCCGGAGAAGCTGCTCAAGCAGATGGTCACCCGGGCCACCGCGCACTACAACAGCCTGGACCTGGCCCCCAAGGCCAAGGCGCTCGGCCTGGACTCGCCGCTGGACCTGGTCACCGTGGCCTCCCTGGTCGCCGCCGAGGGCAAGGACGAATCCGACTACCGGAAGATGTCCGAGGTCATCTACAACCGCCTCAAGCCCACCAACATGGTCACGATGCGGCGGCTGGAGTTCGACTCCACCATCAACTACATCAAGGACGAGTCCACGGTCGACATCTCGGCCAAGGAGGCGCGGGCCCTGAAGGACCCGTACAACACGTACCACGTCGCCGGCCTGCCCCCCGGCCCGATCGGGAACCCGGGCACGGACGCCGTCGGCGCCGCGCTCACCCCGGACAAGGGCGGCTGGATGTTCTTCATCTCCATCGACGGGAAGAAGACCATCTACACGAAGACGTTCGCCGAGCACGACAAGCTGGTGAGCGAGTTCAACAAGACACGACAGAACGGCGGGTAGCAACACCATGTCGGTGCGACGGGCCGCGGTGCTCGGATCCCCCATCGAGCACTCCCTCTCCCCGGTCCTGCACCGGGCGGCCTACCGGGAGCTCGGCCTCGGCGACTGGTCGTACGACCGCTTCGAGGTCGACGAGGCCCGCCTCCCGGCGTTCTTCGCGGACCTCGGCCCCGAGTGGGCCGGGCTCTCGCTGACCATGCCGCTCAAGCGGGCCGTCATCCCGCTGCTCGACGGGGTCAGCGCGACCGCTGCCGCCGTCGAGGCCGTCAACACCGTGGTCTGCCACCCCGACGGCAGCCGGACCGGGGACAACACCGACATCCCGGGGCTGGTCTCCGCCCTGCACGAGCGCGGGGTGGAGAAGGTCCCCGCGGCGGCCGTCCTCGGCGCCGGGGCCACCGCCTCCTCCGCCCTGGCAGCGCTCTCCCGGATATGCACCGGCGAGGTCACCGCCTACGTGCGCAGCCGGGCCCGGGCCGCGGAGATGCTCCAGTGGGGCGAGCGGCTCGGAGTGGCGGTCCGTACGGCCGACTGGGCCGACGCGGCGGAGGCCCTCAGCGCCCCCCTCGTGATCGCCACCACCCCCGCCGGGGCCACCGACGCCCTCGCCGCGGCCGTCCCGGCGGCCCCCGGCACCCTGTTCGACGTGCTGTACGAGCCCTGGCCCACCGCGCTCGCGGCCGCCTGGTCCGCGGCCGGGGGACAGGTGGTCGGCGGGCTCGACCTGCTGGTCCACCAGGCCGTCCTGCAGGTGGAGCAGATGACGGGCCGCCCCGGCCCGCTCGCGGCCATGCGGACCGCGGGGGAGCGCGCGCTCGCCGCCCGCTGAGCCCGCGGGGGCCCCGCGCCGGGCCCCCGGACCCGTCCACGATGCGGTCTCCCGTCCGATTGCTGGACCGGAGATCGGTTCACCCCCGTGGACGTGGGAGGATTCAGGGCAGGCGGGCCAGGGCCGCGCACCCGGTCGCGCCGCCGCAGTGCCAGGCGCGAGCATGAGGAGCATCGTTGAGCAGGTTGCGTTGGCTGACCGCAGGGGAGTCCCACGGACCCGCGCTGGTCGCGACGCTGGAGGGTCTTCCCGCCGGCGTCCCGGTCACCACTGAGCTGGTGGCCGACCACCTGGCCCGGCGGCGGCTGGGCTATGGCCGCGGTGCCCGCATGAAGTTCGAGCAGGACGAGATCACCTTCCTGGGCGGCGTACGCCACGGGCTCTCCCTCGGCTCCCCGGTGGCCGTCATGGTCGGCAACACCGAGTGGCCCAAGTGGGAGAAGGTCATGTCCGCCGACCCGGTGGACCCCGCGGAGCTCAAGGAGACGGGCCGCAACGCCCCCCTGACCCGCCCCCGCCCCGGCCACGCCGACCTCGCGGGCATGCAGAAGTACGGCTTCGACGAGGCCCGCCCGATCCTGGAGCGCGCCTCCGCCCGCGAGACCGCCGCGCGCGTCGCGCTGGGCGCCGTCGCCCGGTCCTTCCTCAAGGAGGCCGCGGGCATCGAGATCGTCTCCCACGTGGTCAAGCTGGCCGCCGCCAAGGCCCCGTACGGCGTCTACCCCGGGCCCGCCGACGTCGAGAAGCTCGACGCCGACCCGGTGCGCTGCCTCGACGCCGACGCCTCGAAGGCGATGGTCGCGGAGATCGACCAGGCCCACAAGGACGGCGACACCCTCGGCGGGGTCGTCGAGGTGCTCGCGTACGGGGTCCCCGTCGGCCTCGGCTCGCACGTGCACTGGGACCGCCGCCTCGACGCCCGGCTCGCCGCCGCGCTGATGGGCATCCAGGCGATCAAGGGCGTCGAGGTCGGCGACGGCTTCGAGCTGGCCCGCGTCCCCGGCTCCAAGGCCCACGACGAGATCGTCTCCACCGCCGAGGGCATCCGGCGCACCTCCGGCCGCTCCGGCGGCACCGAGGGCGGCCTGACCACCGGCGAGCTGCTGCGCGTCCGCGCGGCCATGAAGCCGATCGCGACCGTCCCGCGCGCCCTCGCGACCGTGGACGTGGCCACCGGCGAGGCGGCCGTCGCCCACCACCAGCGCTCCGACGTCTGCGCCGTCCCGGCCGCGGGCATCGTCGCCGAGGCGATGGTGGCCCTGGTCCTGGCCGACGCCGTGCTCGAGAAGTTCGGCGGCGACTCGGTGGCCGAGACCCGCCGCAACGTGCAGTCGTACCTCGACAACCTCCAGATCCGGTGACCGGCGGACCGCTGGTCGTCCTCGTCGGCCCGATGGGCTCGGGCAAGTCCACGGTGGGCGCGCTGCTCGCCGAGCGGCTCGGCGTGCCCTACCGGGACACCGACGCGGACATCGTCGCGGCCCAGGGCCGCGAGATCTCCGACATCTTCGTCGACGAGGGCGAACCGTACTTCCGGGAGCTGGAGCGCGAGGCGGTCCGCACCGCCGTCGCCGAGCACACCGGGGTCCTCGCCCTCGGCGGCGGAGCCGTCCTCGACGAGGGCTCCCGGGCCCTGCTGGCCGGGCTGCCCGTGGTCTACCTGTCGATGGACGTGGAGGAGGCCGTGCGCCGCGTCGGGCTGGGCGCCGCCCGCCCGCTGCTCGCCGTCAACCCGCGCCGCCAGTGGCGCGAGCTGATGGACGCCCGCCGCCCCCTGTACACCGAGGTCGCCCGGGCCGCCGTGGCCACGGACGGCCGCACCCCCGAAGAGGTCGCCCAGGCGGTCCTCGACGCACTGGAGTTGAAGGACGGATGACGGACCAGGTGACGCGGATCCAGGTCGGCGCGAGCGCCGGCCACGAGGCCTACGAGGTACTGGTCGGCGAGCAGCTGCTCGGCGAGCTCGGCACCCTCGTCGGCCCCCGGGCCCAGCGGGTCGCGGTGATCCACCCCGAGGCGCTGGCCGAGACCGGCGAGGCGCTGCGCGCCGACCTGGCGGACCAGGGCTACGAGGCCATCGCCATCCAGGTGCCGAACGCCGAGGAGGCCAAGACCGCCGAGGTCGCCGCCTACTGCTGGAAGGCGCTCGGCCAGTCCGGGTTCACCCGCACCGACGTGATCGTCGGCGTGGGCGGCGGGGCCACCACGGACCTCGCCGGCTTCGTCGCGGCCACCTGGCTGCGCGGGGTGCGCTGGATCGCCGTACCGACCACCGTGCTCGCCATGGTGGACGCGGCGGTCGGCGGGAAGACCGGCATCAACACCGCCGAGGGCAAGAACCTCGTCGGCGCCTTCCACCCGCCGGCCGGGGTGCTCTGCGACCTCGCCGCCCTGGCCTCGCTGCCGGTGCACGACTACGTCTCCGGCCTCGCCGAGATCATCAAGGCCGGTTTCATCGCCGACCCGGTGATCCTCGACCTGGTCGAGGCCGACCCGGCGGCGGCCCGCACCCCCGAGGGCCCGCACACCGCCGAGCTGATCGTGCGCTCCATCCGGGTCAAGGCGGACGTGGTCTCCAGCGACCTCAAGGAGTCGGGCCTGCGCGAGATCCTGAACTACGGGCACACCCTCGCGCACGCCATCGAGAAGAACGAGCGCTACAAGTGGCGGCACGGCGCGGCGGTCTCCGTCGGCATGGTCTTCGCCGCGGAGCTCGGCCGGCTGGCGGGCCGCCTCGACGATGCGACGGCCGACCGGCACAAGGCGGTCCTCGGCTCCGTCGGGCTGCCGCTCACCTACCGCGGCGACCAGTGGCCCAAGCTGCTCCAGACCATGCAGCTGGACAAGAAGTCCCGCGGGAACCTGCTGCGGTTCATCGTCCTCGACGGCCTGGCCAAGCCCACCGTCCTGGAGGGCCCCGACCCGGCGCACCTGGTCGCCGCCTACGGCGAGGTGTCGGCGTGAGCCGCCCCGTCCTCGTGCTGAACGGCCCGAACCTGGGCCGGCTCGGCTCCCGCGAGCCCGACGTGTACGGGGCCACCTCCTACGCCGGACTGGTCGAGGCCTGCGGGACCCTCGGCAAGGAGCTCGGCTTCGAGGTGGAGGTCCGCGAGACCAACGACGAGGGCGAGCTCGTGCGCTGGCTCCACGAGGCCGCCGACGGGCGGATCCCCGTGGTCATCAACCCCGGCGCCTTCACGCACTACTCGTACGCCATGCGGGACGCGGCCGCCCAGCGCACCGCCCCGCTGATCGAGGTGCACATCTCGAACCCGTACGCCCGCGAGGAGTTCCGCCACACCTCGGTGATCGCCGCCGTGGCCAGCGGGACCGTGGCGGGCTTCGGCATCGGCTCGTACCGGCTGGCGCTGCGGGCGCTGGCGGAGGAGCTGGACGCCTGAGCGGCGCCCGGCACCAGGGCTGAGCGGGGCCCCGTCCGGATGCGGACGGGGCCCCGCCGCATCCCGGGCACTCCGGGGCGTCTCCGGGCGTTCACCCTGCGGGCCGGGAGCCGGTTCCGCCGGCGGCAGCGGGACGGGATAACGTTCCTGCATCGGTTTGACGGTGAGCGGGCGCGGGACGGAGTGGCACCGTATGCAGCATGCAGTGGGAGGCTGGGGACAGCCTGGGCACCATCCGGGCGGACACCCGGGGGCTCCCCAGCCGCATCCGCCCGCCCCGGCCCAGGCCGGCTGGGTCGCGCCGCCCGTCTTCCCGCCCGCGCCGCCGGCCCCCCAGCAGGACCCCGCGGGCCAGCCGACCGGCCACTTCCCGATGTCCGCCGCGGCCCCCGCGGGCACCGGCGCCGCCATGCTCGCCGTCCTGCTCATCGGGCCCGCGGGCGCGGGCAAGACCACCGTGGCCCGGCACTGGGCCCGCACCCGCCCGGTGCCCACCGCCCACATCAGCCTCGACGACGTCCGCGAATGGGTCTGCGCGGGCTTCGCCGACCCGCGCTCGGGCTGGAACGACAACTCCGAGGCCCAGTACCGGCTGGCCCGCCGCACCTGCGGGTTCGCCGCCCGCAACTTCCTCGCCAACGGCATCTCCTGCATCCTCGACGACGCCGTCTTCCCCGACCGGCCCGTGGTCGGCCTCGGCGGCTGGAAGCGGCACGTGGGCCCCGGGCTGCTCCCCGTGGTCCTCCTCCCCGGACTGGAGGTGGTCCTGGAGCGCAACGCCGAGCGCAGCGGCAACCGGCGCCTGACGGACGAGGAGGTCGCCCGCATCCACGGCCGGATGGCGGGCTGGTACGGCTCCGGCCTGCCGATCATCGACAACTCGCAGCTGGACGTCGAGGGCACGGCCCGCGCCCTCGACGAGGCCCTCGCACGGGCGATAGCCGCCCCGCAGGCCTGGTAGCCGGGGCAGCCCGGCGCGGGCGCCCCGGCGCGGTCCGCAGGAGACGCCCCCCCCGCGCCCGTCCGGACGCGCTCGGCGGGCCCCGCGGCGGCCGCGCTCGTACGCTCGACCCATGTCAGAGGTGTACGAGTCCCGACGCGCCCTGCTCCGCGACCGCTGCGCCGCCGCGGGCAGCGCGGCCGCACTGATCTCGCGCCCCGCCAACGTCCGCTACCTCGCGGGCGCCGTGCCCCGGGACGCCGTCCTCCTGGTGGGCCCCGAGCCCAAGGCGGACGTGCTGTTCTGCGCGGGCGCCCCCACCGGGGAACCGGAGGAGGGGCGGCTGGACGAGCTGCTGGCCTGCACGGTCCTGCCCGCCGCCGCGGATCCCGCCGTGGCCGCGGCCGACGCCGCCGCCGCGGCCGCCGCCGACAGCCTGGCGGTCGAGGAGCACCACCTGACCGTGGCCCGGCACCGGGCCCTGCGCTCGGTGGCCCCCCGGCTGCGCCTGGCCGACCTCGGCTCCGCCGTGGAGCAGCAGCGGCTGGTCAAGGACGAGGAGGAGATCGCCTGCCTGCGGATCGCCGCCGAGATCGCCGACCAGGCCCTCGGCGAGCTGCTGGAGTCGATCCTCGTCGGGCGCACCGAGCGCCACCTCGCCCTTGAGCTGGAGCGCCGGCTCGTGGACCACGGGGCCGACGGCCCGGCCTTCCCGACCTCCGTGGGCACCGGCCCGCACTCGGGGCGCTCGCGGCACCGGCCCACCGACCGGCGGGTGGAGGAGGGCGACTTCCTGTCCGTCTGCCTGGGCGCGAACTACCGCGGCTACCGCTGCGAGATCGGCCGCACCTTCGTCATCGGGACCACCCCGGCCGACTGGCAGATCGAGCTGTACGAGCTGGTGTTCGCGGCCCAGCGGGCGGGCCGCGAGGCCCTGCTGCCGGGGGCCGCGTACCGCGATGTGGACCGCGCGGCGCGCCAGGTCCTGGACTCCGCGGGGTACGCGGACGCCCTCCAGGCCTGGACCGGACACGGGGTCGGACTCGAAATCGACGAGGACCCGCAGTTGGCACCTGGCGCCATGGGTAAACTGGACGCTTGCGTGCCGGTCACCGTCGAACCGGGGGTCCACCTCCCGGGCCGGGGCGGAGTCCGGATCGATGACACGCTCGTCGTACGCCCCGAGGCGGACGGCGGACCCGAGCTACTCACCATTACGACCAAGGAGCTGCTCGCGCTCTAGCTGAGCTGCGTGCACCCGGGGTCTTTCAGTCCAGGAGATTTGGCAACCGTGGCTTCCACGAACGACCTCAAGAACGGCATGGTGCTCAAGCTCGACGGGGGCCAGCTCTGGTCCGTCGTCGAGTTCCAGCACGTCAAGCCCGGCAAGGGCCCGGCCTTCGTGCGTACCAAGCTCAAGAACGTGCTGTCCGGCAAGGTCGTCGACAAGACCTTCAACGCGGGTGTGAAGGTCGACACGGCCACCATCGACCGCCGCGACATGCAGTTCTCGTACATGGACGGCGAGTACTTCGTCTTCATGGACATGCAGACCTACGACCAGCTGATGGTCGACCGCAAGTCCGTCGGCGACGCCGCCAACTTCCTCATCGAGGGCTTCACCGCCTCCGTGGCCCAGCACGAGGGCGAGGTGCTCTACGTCGAGCTCCCGGCCGCCGTCGAGCTGACCGTCCAGCACACCGACCCGGGCGTGCAGGGCGACCGCTCCACCGGCGGCACCAAGCCCGCCACCCTGGAGACCGGCCACGAGATCCAGGTCCCGCTCTTCATCACCACCGGTGAGAAGATCAAGGTCGACACCCGCACCAGCGACTACCTCGGCCGGGTGAACAGCTAACCGTGGCTGCCCGGAGCAACGCGCGCAAGCGCGCCTTCCAGATCCTCTTCGAGGCCGACCAGCGCGGGGTGCCCGTGCGTGAGGTCCTCGCGGACTGGATCCGCCACTCGCGGTCGGACGACAGGCAGCCGCCGGTGGCCGCGTTCACCATGGACCTCGTCGAGGGGTACGCCGACAAGGTGGACCGCATCGACGACCTCATCGCCACGTACGCCGTGGACTGGGACCTGGACCGGATGCCGGTCACGGACCGGAACATCGTGCGCCTGGCCACGTACGAGCTGGTCTGGATGGACGACACCCCGGACGCCGTGGCGATCGACGAGGCGGTGCAGCTCGCCAAGGAGTTCTCCACCGACGACTCGCCCTCGTTCGTGAACGGCCTGCTGGGCCGCTTCAAGGACCTCAAGCCGAGCCTGCGCCGGAGCGAATAGCCCGCACTGGCCCGAACGGGTGAGGCGGCGGCCGGAGGCCGACTGCGGAAGGGGCCGCGGCGCACAGCGCGCCGCGGCCCCTTCGGCGTACCCGCACCGCCGTGCGGGCCCGCGGCCCGCCCGCCGCCGGACGGGGCCGGGAAAAGCCGCCGGGGGCGGTGGGAGCCGAAGCTCCCACCGCCCCCGGCGGCACGTTTCTGCACAGGGGGTGCGCTCACCCCCGGAGGATCAGGCCTCCTCGTGGGCCACGGCGCGGCGGGCGTCCGCGTCCAGCACTCCCCAGCTGATGAGCTGCTCGGTCAGCACCGAGGGGGACTGGTCGTAGATGACCGCCAGGGTGCGCAGGTCGTCCTGGCGGATCGACAGCACCTTGCCGTTGTAGTCGCCGCGCTGGCTCTGGATGGTCGCCGCGTACCGCTGGAGCGGGCCGGCCTTCTCGGCGGGGACGTGGGCGAGGCGCTCGAGGTCGAGGCGCAGCTTCGGCGGCGGCTCGGCCGCACCGCCGGGGGTCGTACCCGGCAGCAGCTCCTGGACCGGGACCCCGTAGAAGTCCGCCAGCTCGGCGAGGCGCTGCACGGTGACCGCGCGGTCGCCACGCTCGTAGGAACCGACCACGACCGCCTTCCAGCGGCCCTGGGACTTCTCCTCGACACCGTGGAGGGAAAGGCCCTGCTGGGTGCGGATGGCGCGGAGCTTGGCCCCGAGCTGTTTGGCGTATTCGCTGGACATAAGGCTCCCGGACGCTGTGTCGACGTGCGGCTCCGCCGCGCGGCTGGTAACTCACTGTGAGGTTACGCAGCGTTACGTGGATGCGTCAAGCCGAATGGTCCGTGCCGCACCCGTGCGAGCGGCCCCCCGGACGCGGGGCCCCCGGGCCCCCTGGTACTGTGGTCGGCGTACATCAGACGTCCTTTAAGGTCCGTCCCGTGAGGCGGAGAAGGAGGTCCTTTTTCATGGACTCGAACGTTTCCGACGAAGCCCGTCCCGTGCTGGACGGCGCCGACATCGCGCGGGTGCTGACCCGCATCGCCCACGAGATCGTCGAACGCGCCAAGGGCGCCGACGACGTGGTCCTCCTCGGCATCCCGACGCGGGGCGTCTTCCTCGCCCGCCGGATCGCCGCCAAGCTCGAAGAGATCACCGGCGCCAAGATCCCGGTCGGCTCCCTCGACATCACCATGTACCGCGACGACCTGCGGATGCGCCCGGCGCGCGCCCTGGCCCGCACCGAGATCCCCGGCGACGACATCGACGGCCGCCTCGTGGTCCTCGTCGACGACGTGCTCTTCTCCGGCCGCACCATCCGCGCCGCCCTCGACGCCCTCGGCGACATCGGCCGCCCGCGCGCCGTGCAGCTCGCGGTCCTCGTCGACCGCGGCCACCGCGAGCTGCCGATCCGCGCCGACTACGTCGGCAAGAACCTCCCCACGTCACTGCGGGAGACCGTCAAGGTCCAGCTCCAGGAGGAGGACGGCCGCGACGCCGTGCTGCTCGGCCAGCGGACCGCCCCCGCCGCCGGCCACTAGCCGGCCGCACGGGCGAGGAGCCCGCCGCCCCGGCCGCGCGGCCCGGGCACGACCGCCCCGGCCCGCCGGGCGCCCCCGTGCGCCCGCCGCGGCCCCGACCAAGCCCCCGGACCCAGCGGCCCGGGACGCAGGGCCCCGCCCGCACGCCCCGGCCACACCCCCGGGGGCGCCGGACCGGGCCCGGCCCGCCCGCCCGGCGCGCGGACCCCGCCGACCTGCCGACCAGCCGAACCCAGACCCACGGAGCACCCAGATGAAGCGCCACCTCATCTCGGCCGCCGACCTCACGCGCGACGACGCGGTCCTCATCCTCGACACCGCCGAGGAGATGGCCCGGATCGCCGACCGGCCGATCAAGAAGCTGCCCACCCTGCGCGGCCGCACGATCTGCAACCTCTTCTTCGAGGACTCGACCCGCACCCGGATCTCCTTCGAAGCCGCCGAGAAGCGCCTCTCGGCCGACGTCATCAACTTCGCCGCCAAGGGCTCCAGCGTCTCCAAGGGCGAGTCCCTGAAGGACACCGCCCAGACCCTGGAGGCCATGGGCGTCGACGCCGTCGTCATCCGCCACGGCGCCTCCGGGGCCCCGTACCGGCTCGCCACCTCCGGCTGGATCGACGCCCCCGTCATCAACGCCGGCGACGGCACCCACCAGCACCCCACGCAGGCCCTGCTGGACGCCTTCACGATGCGCCGCCGCCTGGTCGGCCGGGACGCCCTCGGAGAGGACCTGGCCGGCAAGCGGATCACCATCGTCGGCGACGTCCTGCACAGCCGGGTCGCCCGCTCCAACGTGGACCTGCTGCACACCCTGGGCGCCGAGGTCACCCTCGTGGCCCCGCCCACCCTGGTCCCCGTCGGGGTCGGGAGCTGGCCCTGCGCGATCTCGTACAGCCTCGACGAGGTGCTGCCGAAGTCCGACGCGGTGATGATGCTGCGTGTGCAGCGCGAACGCATGAACGCCGCCTTCTTCCCCACCGAGCGCGAGTACTCCCGCCGCTACGGGCTCGACTCCGCCCGCATGGCGAAGATGCCCGAGCACGCCATCGTGATGCACCCCGGCCCCATGGTCCGCGGCATGGAGATCACCGCCGCGGTCGCCGACTCCGACCGCTGCACGGTCGTCGAACAGGTCGCCAACGGCGTCTCGATCCGCATGGCCGTCCTGTACCTGCTGCTCGGGGGCTCCGAGCCCGCCGTCACCACCGCCCGTACCGAGGAGAGCAAGTAATGAGCAAGACCCTGATCCGCGGCGCCAAGGTGCTCGGCGGCGAGCCGCAGGACGTGCTGATCGACGGCGAGACCATCGCCGAGGTCGGGCAGGACCTCTCCGCCGACGGCGTGGACACCGTCATCGAGGCCGCCGGCCGCGTGCTCCTCCCGGGCCTGGTCGACCTCCACACCCACCTGCGCGAGCCCGGCCGCGAGGACTCCGAGACCGTCCTGACCGGCACCCGCGCCGCCGCCTCCGGCGGGTTCACCGCCGTGTTCGCCATGGCCAACACCTTCCCCGTCGCCGACACCGCCGGCGTGGTCGAGCAGGTCTACCGCCTCGGCAAGGAGTCCGGCTACTGCGACGTGCAGCCGATCGGCGCCGTCACCGTCGGCCTGGAGGGCAAGCAGCTCGCCGAGCTCGGCGCCATGCACGAGTCCGCGGCCGGCGTGAAGGTCTTCTCCGACGACGGCAAGTGCGTGGACGACGCGGTGATCATGCGCCGCGCCCTGGAGTACGTGAAGGCCTTCGGCGGGGTCGTCGCCCAGCACGCCCAGGAGCCCCGCCTCACCGAGGGGGCCCAGATGAACGAGGGCGTCGTCTCGGCCGAGCTCGGCCTCGGCGGCTGGCCCGCCGTCGCCGAGGAGTCGGTCATCGCCCGCGACGTGCTGCTCGCCGAGCACGTCGGTTCGCGCGTGCACATCTGCCACCTCTCCACCGCCGGGTCCGTCGAGATCGTCCGCTGGGCCAAGTCCCGCGGCATCGACGTCACCGCCGAGGTCACCCCGCACCACCTCCTCCTCACCGACGAGATGGTCCGCAGCTACAACCCCGTCTACAAGGTCAACCCGCCGCTGCGCACCGAGCGCGACGTGATGGCCCTGCGCGAGGCCCTGGCCGACGGCACGATCGACATCGTCGCCACCGACCACGCCCCGCACCCCCACGAGGACAAGGACTGCGAGTGGGCCGCCGCCGCCATGGGCATGGTCGGCCTGGAGACCGCCCTGTCCGTGGTCCAGCAGACGATGGTGGAGACCGGACTGCTCGACTGGGCCGGCGTCGCCGACCGCATGTCGGCCGCACCGGCCCGCATCGGCCGCCTCGACAACCATGGACGACCCGTCTCGGCAGGTGAACCCGCCAACCTGGTGCTGGTCGATACCGCATACCGTGGAGTCGTGGACCCCGCGCACTTCGCCTCCCGCAGCCGCAACACGCCCTACGAGGGCCGCGAGCTGCCGGGTCGCGTCACCCACACGTTCCTGCGGGGCCGGGCAACGGTCGTCGACGGGAATCTGGCGTGACACCTGCAGCAATCCTTCTGGCCTCCGAGGCCGCCAACCGCAAGTCGGCGGAGGTGACGGACTGGGGCGCCCGCATCGCGTGGGTCGTCGGCCTGCTCGTCTTCATCGCCTTCGTGTACTGGCTGATGCGCCAGGGCTGGAAATGGCGCGGCACCCTCCAGGGCGACCTGCCCGAGCTGCCCGCCACCCCCGGCGGCCTCCCCGAGCACCGGCTGGCCCTGTCCGGCCGGTACCACGGCTCCACGACCGCGGGCCAGTGGCTCGACCGGATCGTGGCCCACGGCCTCGGGGTCCGCAGCCGCGTCGAGCTCACCCTCACCGACGCGGGCCTGGACGTCGTACGTCCGGGTGCCACCGACTTCTTCGTACCGGCCGCGCAGCTGCGTGGCGCCCGCCTCGACAAGGGGATTGCGGGCAAGGTGCTCACCGAGGGCGGTCTGCTCGTCGTCACCTGGGCGCACGGGGACAGGCTGATCGACTCCGGTTTCCGCTCCGACCGCGAGGCCGAGCACGCCGCCTGGGTCGAGGCGATCAATCTCATGAACCAATCCATCACGACGGAAGGCGCCGCACGATGACGACCTCCACCAGGGGAGCGAAAGCTCCCGCCGTACTCGTCCTGGAGGACGGGCGCATCTTCCGCGGCCGCGCCTACGGGGCCGTGGGGGAGACCTTCGGCGAGGCCGTGTTCTCCACCGGCATGACCGGCTACCAGGAGACCCTGACCGACCCCTCGTACCACCGCCAGGTCGTCGTGATGACCGCCCCGCACGTCGGCAACACCGGCGTCAACGACGAGGACCCCGAGTCCTCCCGCATCTGGGTCAGCGGCTACGTGGTCCGCGACCCCGCCCGCAAGCCCTCCAACTGGCGCTCGCAGCGCTCCCTGGACGAGGAGCTGGAGCGCCAGGGCGTCGTCGGCATCTCCGGGATCGACACCCGCGCCCTGACCCGCCACCTGCGCGAGAGCGGCGCCATGCGCGTCGGCATCTTCTCCGGCGAGGCCTGGACCGGCATCCGTGACGAGGCCCTGCTGGCCAAGGTCCAGTCGCAGCCCCAGATGAAGGGTGCGGACCTCTCCGCCGAGGTCGCCACCAAGGAGGCCTACGTGGTCCCCGCGATCGGCGAGAAGAAGTTCACCGTCGCCGCCGTGGACCTCGGCATCAAGGGCATGACCCCGCACCGCATGGCCGAGCGCGGCATCGAGGTGCACGTCCTGCCCGCCACCGCCACCGTCGAGGACGTCTACGCCGTCCAGCCCGACGGGGTCTTCTTCTCCAACGGCCCCGGCGACCCGGCCACGGCCGACCACCCGGTCTCCGTCATGCAGGCGGTGCTGGAGCGCAAGACCCCGCTCTTCGGCATCTGCTTCGGCAACCAGATCCTGGGCCGCGCGCTCGGCTTCGGCACCTACAAGCTGAAGTACGGCCACCGCGGCATCAACCAGCCGGTGCAGGACCGCACGACCGGCAAGGTCGAGGTCACCGCCCACAACCACGGCTTCGCCGTGGACGCCCCGCTCGACAAGGTCTCCGAGACCCCCTACGGCCGCGCCGAGGTCTCCCACGTCTGCCTCAACGACGACGTGGTCGAGGGCCTCCAGCTGCTCGACCAGCCGGCCTTCAGCGTCCAGTACCACCCCGAGGCGGCCGCGGGCCCGCACGACGCCGCGTACCTGTTCGACCGCTTCGTTTCCCTGATGGAGGGCCAGCGTGCCTAAGCGCACCGATATCCAGTCCGTCCTGGTCATCGGCTCCGGCCCGATCGTCATCGGCCAGGCCGCCGAGTTCGACTACTCCGGCACCCAGGCCTGCCGCATCCTCAAGGCCGAGGGCCTGCGGGTCATCCTGGTGAACTCCAACCCGGCGACGATCATGACCGACCCGGAGATCGCCGACGCCACGTACGTCGAGCCGATCACCCCCGAGTTCGTCGAGAAGATCATCGCCAAGGAGCGCCCCGACGCCCTCCTGCCCACCCTCGGCGGCCAGACGGCGCTGAACACCGCCATCTCCATGCACGAGCAGGGGGTGCTGGAGAAGTACGACGTCGAGCTGATCGGCGCCAACGTCGAGGCCATCAACAAGGGCGAGGACCGCGACCTCTTCAAGGGGGTCGTCGACGCCGTCCGCGAGAAGATCGGCCACGGCGAGTCCGCCCGCTCGGTCATCTGCCACTCGATGGAGGACGTCCTCGCCGGGGTCGAGACCCTCGGCGGCTACCCGGTCGTCGTCCGCCCCTCCTTCACCATGGGCGGCGCCGGCTCCGGCTTCGCCCACGACGAGGACGAGCTGCGCCGCATCGCCGGCCAGGGCCTGACGCTCTCCCCGACCACCGAGGTGCTCCTGGAGGAGTCCATCCTCGGCTGGAAGGAGTACGAGCTGGAGCTCATGCGCGACAAGGCCGACAACGTGGTCGTCGTCTGCTCCATCGAGAACTTCGACCCGATGGGCGTGCACACCGGCGACTCGATCACCGTCGCCCCGTCCATGACCCTCACCGACCGCGAGTACCAGCGGCTGCGCGACATCGGCATCGCGATCATCCGCGAGGTCGGCGTGGACACCGGCGGCTGCAACATCCAGTTCGCGATCAACCCCGAAGACGGCCGCGTCATCGTCATCGAGATGAACCCGCGCGTCTCCCGCTCCTCCGCCCTCGCCTCGAAGGCCACCGGCTTCCCGATCGCCAAGATCGCCGCCAAGCTGGCCATCGGCTACACGCTGGACGAGGTCCCGAACGACATCACCGAGAAGACCCCGGCCTCCTTCGAGCCGACCCTCGACTACGTCGTCGTCAAGGCCCCCCGCTTCGCGTTCGAGAAGTTCCCGCTCGCCGACGCCACCCTCACCACCACCATGAAGTCGGTGGGCGAGGCCATGGCCATCGGCCGCAACTTCACCGAGGCCCTCCAGAAGGCCCTGCGCTCCCTGGAGAAGAAGGGCTCGCAGTTCACCTTCGTCGGCGAGCCCGGCGACAAGGCGGAGCTGCTGGCCACCGCGGTCCGCCCGACCGACGGCCGCATCAACACCGTCATGCAGGCCATCCGCGCCGGCGCCACCCAGGAGGAGGTGTTCGACGCCACCAAGATCGACCCGTGGTTCGTCGACCAGCTCTTCCTGATCAAGGAGATCGCCGACGAGCTGGCCGCCGCCGAGAAGCTGGAGCCCGAGCTCCTCGCCGAGGCCAAGCGCCACGGCTTCTCCGACGCCCAGATCGCCGAGATCCGCGGCCTGCGCGAGGACGTCGTCCGCGAGGTCCGCCACGCCCTCGGCGTCCGCCCGGTCTACAAGACGGTCGACACCTGCGCCGCCGAGTTCGCCGCGAAGACCCCGTACTTCTACTCCTCGTACGACGAGGAGAGCGAGGTCGCCCCGCGCCAGAAGCCCGCGGTCATCATCCTGGGATCCGGCCCGAACCGCATCGGCCAGGGCATCGAGTTCGACTACTCCTGCGTCCACGCCTCCTTCGCGCTCAGCGAGGCGGGCTACGAGACCGTGATGGTCAACTGCAACCCCGAGACCGTCTCCACGGACTACGACACCTCCGACCGCCTGTACTTCGAGCCGCTCACGCTCGAGGACGTGCTGGAGATCGTCCACGCCGAGTCCCTCGCGGGCCCGATCGCCGGCGTGGTCGTCCAGCTCGGCGGCCAGACCCCGCTGGGCCTCGCCCAGGCCCTCAAGGACAACGGCGTACCGGTCGTGGGCACCTCGCCCGAGGCCATCCACGCCGCCGAGGACCGCGGCGCCTTCGGACAGGTCCTGGCCGAGGCCGGCCTGCCCGCCCCCAAGCACGGCACCGCCACCACCTTCGCGGGTGCCAAGGCCATCGCCGACGAGATCGGCTACCCGGTCCTGGTCCGCCCGTCGTACGTGCTCGGCGGCCGCGGCATGGAGATCGTCTACGACGAGACCCGCCTCGAGTCCTACATCGCGGAGTCCACGGAGATCTCCCCGACCCGCCCCGTGCTGGTCGACCGCTTCCTCGACGACGCGATCGAGATCGACGTCGACGCCCTCTACGACGGCACCGAGCTCTACCTCGGCGGCGTCATGGAGCACATCGAGGAGGCCGGCATCCACTCCGGCGACTCGGCCTGCGCCCTGCCCCCGATCACCCTCGGCGGGTACGACGTCAAGCGCCTGCGCGCCTCCACGGAGGCCATCGCCAAGGGCGTCGGCGTCCGCGGCCTGATCAACATCCAGTTCGCCATGGCCGGGGACATCCTCTACGTCCTCGAGGCCAACCCGCGCGCCTCCCGGACCGTGCCCTTCACCTCGAAGGCCACCGCCGTCCCGCTCGCGAAGGCCGCCGCCCGCATCTCGCTCGGCGCCACCATCGCCGAGCTGCGCGCCGAGGGCCTGCTGCCGAAGACCGGCGACGGCGGCACCCTGCCGCTCGACGCGCCGATCTCCGTCAAGGAGGCCGTGATGCCGTGGTCGCGCTTCCGCGACATCCACGGCCGCGGCGTGGACACCGTCCTCGGCCCGGAGATGCGCTCCACCGGCGAGGTCATGGGCATCGACTCGGTCTTCGGCACGGCGTACGCCAAGTCGCAGGCCGGCGCCTACGGCCCGCTGCCCACCACGGGCCGCGCCTTCATCTCCGTCGCCAACCGCGACAAGCGCTCGATGATCTTCCCGGCCCGCGAGCTGGTCGCCCACGGCTTCGAGCTGATGGCCACCTCCGGCACCGCCGAGGTCCTCAAGCGCAACGGCATCAACGCCACGATCGTCCGCAAGCAGTCCGAGGGCGAGGGCCCGAACGGCGAGAAGACGATCGTCCAGCTGATCCACGACGGCCAGGTCGACCTGATCGTCAACACCCCGTACGGCACCGGCGGCCGCCTCGACGGCTACGAGATCCGTACGGCGGCCGTGGCCCGCAGCGTCCCGTGCCTGACCACCGTCCAGGCGCTCGCCGCCGCCGTCCAGGGCATCGACGCGCTCAACCGCGGAGACGTGGGGGTGCGCTCGCTCCAGGAGCACGCGGAGCACCTGACCGCCGCCCGCGACTGACGCCCGCGCGGAAGAGGGGGACACCGGATCCGGTGTCCCCCTCTTCATGCACAGAATTCCGAGGAATGTGACGATATGTACAAACTGTTCTTCAACCTCGTCTTCAAGCGGATGGACCCCGAGCAGGCCCACTACCTGGCCTTCCGCTGGATCCGCCTGGCCGCCCGCACCCCCGTGCTGCGCACCTTCGTAGCCGCCTACCTCGCCCCCCGGTACCGGGAGCTGCGCACCGAGGCCCTCGGCCTGCGCTTCCACGGCCCCTTCGGGCTCGCCGCCGGCTTCGACAAGAACGCCGTCGCCGTCGACGGCATGTCGATGCTCGGCTTCGACCACGTCGAGATCGGCACCGTCACGGCCCAGCCGCAGCCCGGCAACCCGAAGAAGCGCCTCTTCCGCCTGGTGCCGGACCGCGCGCTGATCAACCGCATGGGCTTCAACAACGAGGGCTCGGCCGCCGTCGCCGACCGCCTGGCGGCCCGCGAGGCCGTCTTCAAGACCGTCGTGGGCGTCAACATCGGCAAGACCAAGGCCGTACCGGAGGAGGAGGCCGTGGGCGACTACGTGACCTCCACCGAGCGCCTCGCCCGCCACGCCGACTACCTCGTCGTCAACGTCTCCTCCCCGAACACCCCGGGGCTGCGCAACCTCCAGGCCACCGAGTCCCTGCGCCCCCTGCTCACCGCCGTCCGCGAGGCCGCCGACCGCACCGTCACCGGCCGCCGGGTGCCCCTCCTGGTCAAGATCGCCCCCGACCTGGCCGACGAGGACGTGGACGCCGTCGCCGACCTCGCCCTGGAGCTCGGGCTCGACGGCATCATCGCCACCAACACCACCGTCGCCCGCGAGGGCCTGGGCCTGAAGTCCGCCCCCGAGCTGGTCAAGGAGACGGGCGGACTGTCCGGAGCCCCGGTCAAGGAGCGCTCCCTGGAGGTCCTGCGCCGCCTCTACGCCCGCGTGGGCGACCGCCTCGTCCTCGTGGGCGTCGGCGGCATCGAGAACGCCGAGGACGCCTGGCAGCGCATCCTGGCCGGCGCCACGCTGGTCCAGGGCTACAGCGCCTTCATCTACGAGGGCCCCTGCTACGCCCGCGCCGTCCACAAGGGCCTGGCGGCCCGGCTGGCCGCCAGCCCGTACGCCACCCTCGCCGAGGCCGTCGGCGCCGAGACCCGGAAGGCATCCCTGTGACCCCGACCGCGAACCCGACCCCCTCCTTCGGCACCCGCCTGCGCTCCGCCATGGACGCGCGCGGCCCGCTGTGCGTCGGCATCGACCCGCACGCCGCCCTGCTGTCCTCCTGGGGCCTGGGCGACGACGTCGAGGGCCTGGAGCGGTTCTCCCGCACGGTGGTCGAGGCCCTCGCCGACCAGGTCGCCGTCTTCAAGCCGCAGGCCGCCTTCTTCGAGCGCTTCGGCTCCCGGGGCATCGCGGTCCTGGAGCGCACCGTCGCCGACGCCCGCGCCGCCGGCACCCTGGTCCTGATGGACGCCAAGCGCGGGGACATCGGCTCCACCATGGCCGCGTACGCCGAGACCTTCCTGCGCCCGGACTCCCCGCTCTTCTCCGACGCGCTCACGGTCTCCCCGTACCTCGGCTACGGCTCCCTCGCCCCCGCCGTGGAGCTCGCGAAGCAGTCGGGCACCGGTCTCTTCGTGCTCGCGCTCACCTCGAACCCCGAGGGGGCCGAGGTCCAGCGGGCGGTCCGCGAGGACGGCCGGACCATCGGCGCGACCATGCTGGGCCACCTGGCCGCCGAGAACGCCGGCGCCGGGCCGATGGGCTCCTTCGGTGCGGTGGTCGGCGCCACCCTGGGCGACCTGTCCGCCTTCGACCTGGACATCAACGGCCCGCTGCTCGCCCCGGGCATCGGTGCCCAGGGCGCCACGGCCGCCGACCTCCCGCGGGTCTTCGGCAAGGCCGTGCGCAACGTGGTCCCGAACGTCTCCCGCGGGGTGCTGAAGCACGGCCCCGACCGCTCCGCGCTGCGGGACGCGGCACTTCGGTTCGCCGAGGAGGTCCGCGCGGCGGTCGAGGCCTCCTGAGGCCCCACCGGGGCCCGCCGCGGCGTGTGAGCTCCGTCACGTGCGCGGAGGCCGCGGCCGGGGGTTCAGGGCGGGGGAGTGCGGCGACCTGCGGGGCCGCGACCCGCGTGGCTGCTGGGGTCTGAGGGGTGACCCGGGCGGGGCACCCCTCGCACCGCCTGGCGAATTCACCGGCCAAATCGAGGGTGTTATGTCTGTGATGTACGGTTCGACGGAGGCTGACCAGGACTTTTAGTCCGTTCTCGCTGACTGGAGCGGTCCAGACCGCTAGTCTCCGACCCAGAGCGAACGTCACACCCGTTGTGCGCCGCTCGCCCCCGGTGTGGTGCCGCGACGTGCCGCAAGGCGCTGCGAGGATCCTCACCGGTCCGTATCCGACAGTTCGACATCCGAGGTGACGTAGGCGTGGCTCTTCCGCCCCTTACCCCTGAACAGCGCGCAGCCGCGCTCGAAAAGGCCGCCGCGGCTCGCCGGGAGCGGGCCGAGGTGAAGAATCGACTCAAGCACTCCGGCGCCTCCCTGCACGAGGTCATCAAGCAGGGCCAGGAGAACGACGTCATCGGGAAGATGAAGGTCTCCGCGCTGCTGGAGTCCCTGCCCGGCGTCGGAAAGGTCCGCGCCAAGCAGCTCATGGAGCGCCTCGGCATCTCCGAGTCCCGCCGTGTGCGGGGTCTCGGTTCCAACCAGATCGCCTCCCTGGAGCGCGAGTTCGGCGGTGGCGGCGCCTGACGCGCCGCCTGCGGTCCGTCGGGTGTTCTCGGGCAGTCCCGAGAACCGGGATAATCGCTCCATGGCAGCAGAGGTTCGTCCGCGGCTGACCGTGCTCTCCGGCCCCTCAGGGGTCGGCAAGAGCACGGTCGTCGCGCATATGCGCAAGGTTCACCCCGAGGTGTGGCTCTCGGTGTCGGCCACCACCCGTAAGCCGCGACCCGGCGAGCGGCACGGGGTCCACTACTTCTTCGTCACCGACGACGAGTTCGACAAGCTGATCGCCAACGGCGAGCTGCTGGAGTGGGCCGAGTTCGCGGGCAACCGCTACGGCACCCCGCGCGCCGCCGTCGGCGAGCGCCTCGACGCGGGCGAGGCGGTGCTGCTGGAGATCGACCTCCAGGGCGCCCGGCTGGTCCGCGAGTCGATGCCGGAGGCACGGCTCGTCTTCCTCGCCCCGCCGAGCTGGGAGGAGCTGGTCCGCCGGCTCACCGGCCGGGGCACCGAGGCCCCCGAGGTCATCGAGCGCCGCCTCGCGGCGGCGAAGGTCGAGCTCGCGGCCGAATCCGAGTTCGACACCACCCTGGTCAACACCTCCGTCGAGGACGTGGCGCGCGAGCTGCTAGCCTTGATGGAAGTTGTCTGATCACTGCCCGTTTCGGCGTCTGATCACTTACCCATCTTCGGAAGGTAGAGCGTGTCCTCTTCCATCACCGCGCCCGAGGGCATCATCAACCCGCCGATCGACGAGCTGCTCGAGGCCACGGACTCGAAGTACAGCCTCGTGATCTACGCGGCCAAGCGCGCGCGTCAGATCAACGCGTACTACTCCCAGCTCGGCGAGGGCCTGCTGGAGTACGTCGGCCCGCTGGTGGACACCCACGTCCACGAGAAGCCGCTGTCGATCGCCCTGCGCGAGATCAACGCGGGTCTGCTGACCTCCGAGGCCGTCGAGGCCCCGGCCCAGTAAGGGCGAGAGTATTTGCTTCACCACAGGCCCGGCAGCGCAGCTGCCGGGCCTGTGGTGTGTCATTGGTACACCGGTCACGCCGGCACACACCGGCGGGCGCCGGGAATCGAACGCGGGGAGAGGCAGTGGACAAGCCGAAGGTCGTCCTGGGCGTCAGCGGCGGGATCGCCGCGTACAAGGCCTGTGAGCTGCTGCGGCGGCTGACCGAGTCCGGGCACGACGTACGGGTGGTGCCCACGGCCTCCGCCCTGAACTTCGTCGGTGAGGCCACCTGGGCGGCCCTGTCGGGGCACCCGGCCGGCACCGAGGTGTGGGAGACCGTCCACGAGGTCCCGCACGTGCGCATCGGCCAGGGTGCCGACCTGGTCGTGGTGGCCCCGGCCACCGCCGACATGCTCGCCAAGGCCGCCCACGGGCTCGCCGACGACCTGCTGACCAACACCCTGCTCACGGCCCGCTGCCCGGTGGTCTTCGCCCCCGCCATGCACACCGAGATGTGGGAGCACCCCGCCACCCGGGAGAACGTGGCCACCCTGCGCCGCCGCGGGGCCGTCGTCATCGAGCCCGCCGTGGGCCGCCTGACCGGGGTGGACACCGGCAAGGGCCGGCTGCCCGACCCGGAGGAGATCTTCGAGGTCTGCCGCCGCGTCCTGGCCCGCGGGGCCGGGCAGGAGCGCGACCTCGCCGGGCGGCACGTGGTCGTCAGCGCCGGCGGCACCCGCGAGCCGCTGGACCCCGTCCGCTACCTCGGCAACCGCTCCTCCGGGAAGCAGGGGTACGCCCTCGCGCGCACCGCGGTCGCCCGCGGGGCCCGGGTCACCCTGGTCTCCGCGAACGCCGCCCTGCCCGATCCCGCCGGGGCCGACGTGGTCCGGGTCGGGACGGCCGTACAGCTGCGGGAGGCGGTGCTCAAGGCGGCCGCGGACGCGGACGCCGTGGTGATGGCCGCGGCCGTGGCGGACTTCCGGCCCGCCGAGTACGCCGAGGGCAAGATCAAGAAGAAGGACGGGCAGGAGCCCGCCCCCGTGGCCCTCGTACGCAATCCGGACATCCTTGCGGAGATCTCGGTCGAACGCGCCCGCCCGGGCCAGGTCGTCGTGGGCTTCGCGGCGGAGACGGACGACGTCCTCGACAACGGCCGGGCCAAGCTCCGCCGCAAGGGCTGCGATCTGCTGGTGGTCAATGAGGTCGGCGCCACCAAGACCTTCGGATCCGAGGAGAACGAAGCGGTGATCCTCGGATCCGACGGATCCGAGCGGCCCGTTCCGCACGGCCCCAAGGAATCCCTCGCCGACGCGGTCTGGGACCTCGTGGTCCCGCGGCTGGGCTGACCGCGCCCGCGGGCACCCGCCGCAGAGCCGCAACCTGCCCCAGTAGACAGGGGAGTTGGCCGAGTCGTCGTGCCGTCGGGCACGGCGACGCGCGGTGCCCCTGAGGCCCTTGTTCGGCGCATTCCGCGTGGGCCACAATGGAGTGCCGCAGGTCACAGGGCTCCCATCAGGCGAGACACGGTGTCCGGCGCGCACCAGCGACCGATAAGCTCGTACGTGGGACCGGCCGGGCGCAGCCTCCGGTACGGTGCCGCCAAATGATCAGCCAGCAGCCGCTGCAACCCCAGGGAGCGATGTGTCCCGCCGCCTCTTCACCTCGGAGTCCGTGACCGAGGGCCACCCCGACAAGATCGCTGACCAGATCAGCGACACGATCCTCGACGCCCTGCTGCGCGAGGACCCGACCTCCCGCGTCGCCGTGGAGACCCTGATCACCACCGGTCTCGTGCACATCGCGGGCGAGGTGACCACCAAGGCGTACGCGCCGATCGCCCAGCTCGTCCGCGAGAAGATCCTGGAGATCGGCTACGACTCCTCGAAGAAGGGCTTCGACGGGGCCTCCTGCGGGGTCTCCGAGTCCATCGGCGCGCAGTCCCCGGACATCGCGCAGGGCGTCGACACGGCGTACGAGAAGCGCGTCGAGGGCGACGACGACGAGCTGGACAAGCAGGGCGCCGGCGACCAGGGCCTGATGTTCGGCTACGCGACCGACGAGACCCCGAACTTCATGCCGCTGCCGATCGAGCTGGCCCACCGCCTCTCGCGCCGGCTCTCCGAGGTCCGCAAGAACGGGACCATCCCGTACCTGCGCCCCGACGGCAAGACCCAGGTCACCATCGAGTACGACGGCGACAAGCCGGTCCGCCTCGACACCGTCGTCGTCTCCTCGCAGCACGCCTCGGACATCGACCTGGACTCGCTGCTCGCGCCCGACATCCGCGAGTTCGTCGTCGAGCACGTGCTCAAGCAGCTCGTCGAGGACGGCATCAAGCTGGAGACCGAGGGCTACCGCCTGCTGGTGAACCCGACCGGCCGCTTCGAGATCGGCGGCCCGATGGGCGACGCCGGCCTGAC